>NZ_JBSFOK010000052.1:0-57462 GCF_053587635.1 Streptomyces sp. NPDC003635
GATGCTGAGGGCAGGGCAGGTGCCGAGGCCGCCGGGGACGGTGCGGGCGCCGAGGCCGCTGAGGGCAGGGCAGGTGCCGAGGCCGCCGGGGACGGTGCGAGTGCCGAGGCCGCTGAGGGTGCCGCTCGGCCGTCCGAGGCCGAGGCCGAGTTGGCCGCGCAGCGGGTCGAGCGGGAGCGGATCGCGCGACGCAAGGCGGAGAAGGCCGGGCCCATCGAGGCCGGGGCCAAGCTCAGCGGGACGGCCGCGGATCTGCTGGCGGCGGTACGGGCCGTGGAGGGGGGCGCGAAGCCCGCGGCCACCGTCTTCGCCGAGCCCGAGCCCGAGCGTCGCCGGACGGCCCCGGAACCGCCGCGGCGCACGCAGCCCGTGGTGGCCGAGGCACCGGCGGCACCCGCGGCCGAAGCCGTCGCGGGCGTACGGCGGGTGCTGACCGAGGGAGGCGCTCCGGACGCGCTCGCGGGGCAGGTCGCGGCCGTGCTCGGGGAGGGCGCGGACGAGGAGTTGCGGGCGGACCCCTGGCAGTTGCTGCGGGTCACCGGGGTACGGCCCGAGCAGGCAGACGGGTTCGCGCGGGCGCTGCTCGGCGCCGAGTGCGGGCCGGACGACGAGCGGCGGGGACGGGCGCTGACCGTCTGGCTGCTGGAACAGGCGGCCGTGGCGGGGCATACGGCGCTGGAGCTGCCGACCCTCACCGCGGCGCTGGCCCGCCAGGGCGTGCCCGACGCCGACACCGCCGTACAGAACACCCTCGCCGAGGGCGAGGCGCTGGCCTTTCAGGACGCGCTCGACGACGCTCCGGCGGCGGAGGACGAGGAGGAGGAGCGGCCGGTTCGGGTGCTGGTCGGTCTGGAGCGCTACGCCCTCGCCGAGGAGAGCCTCGCGGACGGACTGGGCCGGTTGATCAACTCCGTTCTCAAGCAGGACGGTTCGGCGCAGGCCTGGGAGGAGGCCGCCGCCGCTGCCGGGGGCTCCGCGGGCGAGCTGATCCGCGCGGTCGCCGGTCACGCCCTGGTCCTGCACACCGGTGGAACGGCATCGCTCGCCGAACCGGCGGCCCTGCTCCGCGCGGCACACGCCATGGGCCTGCGTGCCTGGGCCGCCGCCCACAGTCCCCTGGGCCGGGGACGGTTCGGGGCGCTGCTGGAGGAGGGCGGGCCCGGTGTCGCGACCCTGGCCGGGCTGCTCGGCGGGGCCGAGGGGCCCGGACGGGATGCCGAGGGGGCGCTGGATCTCGATCTGCTCGTCGTGCTCGACGCCCCTCAGCTGGACGTCGAGGCGGCCGCGCTGGTGGCGGAGTCGCTGCCGGACGGGGCCCGGCTGGTGCTGGCCGGGGACCCGGGGGTGCTGTGGTCCGTGGGTCCGGGGCGGGTGTTCGCGGATCTGCTGGCCGCGCGGGTGTGTCCGCAGGTCGCCTCGCGGCGGCCCGATCCCGGTCCGCTCGGTGAGCTGGTCTCGGGCATCGGCATCGGTGAGCTGAACCAGGTCGAGGCGCCCGGCAAGGAGGTCGTGATCGTGCCGGTGCGGGACGCGGGCGAGGCCGTCCACCGGACCGTGCAGCTCGTCGCCGACTCCGTGCCGCGGGCCATCGGGGTGCCGCCGGAGGACACCCAGGTGATCACTCCGGGCCACGGCGGTGCGGCCGGCACCCGCGCGCTCAACGTCGCGCTGAAGGAGCGGCTCAACCCCGGCCCCGGCCGTTTCGGCGGCTTCGACCCCGGTGACCGGATCGCCTACAGCCCCGCGCCGGGACGTACGCTGCCCGGCCGCGTGGTGAAGGCCGACGCCGACGGGCTGCACCTGTCCTGCGTCGGTGAGGCCGTGGTCGTGCCGAAGGAGCGGGTGGAGCAGTCCGTCCGGCACGGCTGGGCACTCACCGCGCACCAGGCGGCGGGCGGTCAGTGGCCGGCGGTCGTGGTCGTCCTGCCCGGCGACGCGGCGCAGGCGCTCAGCCGTCCCTGGGTCTACACGGCGTTCGGCCGGGCGGAGCGGCACCTGTCCGTGGTCCACGGCGTCGAGCAGGCACTCCCCCGGGCCGTGGCCGAGGTCCAGGCCAAGCCCCGCACGACCCGGCTCCCGGCACTGATCAGCCCACAGCCGGCCCGGCCCAGCTAGTGCCGCGTCAGGCAACGTTGCCCGTCAAGGAGCGGCGTCCGGTGCGTGCTCTCGGCGTGCCGGGTGCAAGCCCTCGTACTGGACGTACTTGGGCTTGTGCCCGGTGCGGCGAGAGCGCGTGCCGGGCGACGTGACGGGGCGAACGTTGCCTGACGCGGCACCAGGCGGGTACGACCGAGCCGCGGCCGCACGTCACCTCGAGTAGCGCATCAGCGCTCGGACCATGTGGCACGTCGTGTCCGACGGCGGGTGCACGCCGATCAGTTCCGCCGTGTCGCGGATCGTCTCGTTGCGGGCCTGGTTGGGCATGTAGACGCCCGAGTCGAGCAGGGCTATGGCGAGGCGCAGGGCCTTGAGGCGGCGGTTGTGGGTGATGTACCAGTCGCGCGGGCGGCCCGGGGGCAGCGGGCGCTTCTCCAGCGGCGCGTACGGCAGGTCCAGCAGGACAGGGCGCTTCGCGGTGGACTGGGTCGGCAACGACTTCGGCTTCAGTGCGGCAGCGGGCACGGGCATCCTCCTGTCGCGGTCGGGGCGCCGTCGTCCGGACACTCCGGCGACGCCCTCGAACACTGCTACCAGTGTACTGCCCACCACTGACAATCAGCAGTCCGCCAAATCCATCAAACTCCCTGGTGAAACGGGTAATTGTCGGTCTGTCACGGTAGCTTCGGGTGGGATTCCTGAGGCCGGGAAAAATCGAACAGAGCCGGCCCCCGAACCCACCGATTACCGTGGGCACATGGAGATCTGGATCAACCCCGCCTGTTCCAAGTGCCGCAGCGCCCTGACCCTGCTGGACACCGAGGGCGCCGACTACACCGTCCGCCGCTACCTGGAGGACGTACCGACCGAGGGCGAGATCCGCGCCGTACTCGAGCGGCTCGGCCTCGAACCGTGGGACATCACCCGCACCCAGGAGGCCGCGGCCAAGGAGCTCGGGCTGAAGGAGTGGGCGCGGGACGAGGACTCCCGGGAGCGGTGGATCACGGCCCTCGCCGAGCACCCCAAGCTCATCCAGCGCCCGATCATCACCGCGGAGGACGGCACCGCGGTCGTGGCCCGCACCGACGACGCCGTACGGGACGCGCTGTCCCGAAAGTGACCTCCGCATACGGTTGTTGAGGCTTTGTCGCTCGGGGTGAGCGCGGGCTCCGCGCGCTGTTACCCTCCGCCGCCATGACCTTCCATGATCATGGAACGCCGTACGGCCAACCCGCCCAGCCGGACCCGCAGGCCGCCTGGGCCGCCGAGCAGGAGCGGATCCACCGGCGGCGCGGTCGCCGGGTGGCGGCCGCCGTGACGGGCGGTGTCCTGGCCGTGGCCGTCGCCGCCGGGTCCCTGCTGCTCCTGGGCGGCGACGGGGAGGACACCGCCGCGGCCCCGGAGCCGACCGCGAGCGCCACCCCGGAACCGTCGCCCACCTCCGCGGTCCCCCGCGTGGACGTCGGCACGCCGTCCAACGCCCCGAGCGCGCTGCCCTCGCTCCTGGCCCGCCCGATCATCGGCCCGCAGCAGGCGTTCCCGAAGGAGACGGTGACGCTCGAGGACGGGTCCGCCTACGAGCGCGTCGACCTCGTGACCACCACCGACTGCGCGCGCGGGATGTCCCAGGAGCTGGCGGAGCTGATCGAGCAGGGCGAGCCCTGCGCGCGGATGACCGCGGCCCTGTTCACGGACGCGGACCGGCGCTCGCAGGTGACGGTCTCCGTGCTGAGCTTCGAGAACGTCGAGGACGCCTCGCGGGTGTTCATGATGGCCTCCATGGACCCGGTCACCTACCAGGTCGTCTCGCTGGACCCGGCACCGGAGGCGGGACTGCCGACCGTGCCGCCGGGGTCGTCCGGGGTCTTCGAGCGGCGGATGACCGTGCGGTCCGTCGTGTTCGCCAACGGGCAGTGGGGCGACGGTTCCGAAACCCGCGTGGACGAGCTGACCCGGCAGACCCAGGGGCTGCTCCAGTACGTCCACGACGACGTGATGGCATACGAGGGCGACGGCTCCGAGGGATGACCGGCCCCGACTCCGCCAGGTGGCCGAGCCCCGATTCCACCCCAACTCCCTTGTGACACAGGTCACTTAAGTGACTCCTGTAACCGCTGAGTAACTTCGTTCGGTATCTCGTACATAGCGGCGTACAGCTCCCCACCACCCAGGAGGCGCGTATGTCACGCAGGAGAACACTCAGTACGAAGAAGAAGGTCGCGCTGCTGGTCAGCGCGGCGACCGTCGCGGGCGGTGGCGCCTTCGTCATGGCCGCCACCTCGAACGCCGCGCCGTCGCCGAAGTCGGCCGCGGAGTCGAGTGTCTGCCAGGGCCTGGCCACCGCGCTCGGCAACAACCAGCGGTTCATCGAGGGCCAGAAGGCGAACCCGGACGCCCAGTCGCAGGCCCGGATCGCCAACCGCGAGGCGGTCATCGCGCAGATCAAGGTCCAGCAGGAGGCGTCCGGGTGCGTCGTCGGGGAGTCGGCTCAGGGCTCCCAGGCGGCACAGCCCGCCGCGCCGCCCGCCGAGGGCCAGCAGTCGGCGCAGCCCTCGCAGCCGGCCCAGCCCGCTCAGCCCTCGCAGCCGGCGAACCAGGCCGGCTCCGGGCAGCAGGTCTGCAACGGCTCCACCGTCACCCTCTCGGGTGAGGGCGGCGCCCCGGCCGCGTCCAGCAACCAGTTCCCGGCCGGCACCAAGCTGAAGGTCACCAACCTGGACAACAACAAGTCCACGACGGTGGAGGTGACCTCGGTGTCCGGCTCCTGTGTCCTGCTGAACAACGCGGCCTTCGAACAGGTCCGTGAGCCCGGCAAGTTCCTGATCCGCCGGGCCGTGATCGAGAAGGTGGGGTGAGTCTCGGACCGCCGGAACCGCGTCACGTGTCCGGCCCTGCCGCTCCCGGCCAGGAGCGGCAGGGCCCGCGTGCGTGAAGGCCCGGGCGGGCACGGACCCGGGCGCGTGAAGGGCCCTCGTCGCCCTCACACCGTGAGTCGCGCCACACCACCCCCAGGTAACACGGGGTTCACATTCGAGCAATGACCGGGAAATCGCCTGTTGACAGGCTCGCGGGCATCAAGCGCGGCGCCCCAGTGCCGCAGCGCCGCAGCACCCGCAGTGCGCCTAGAGACCCACCCCGAAGGATGTGTCCCGTGACCTTCAAGGCTGAGTACATCTGGATCGACGGCACCGAGCCGACGGCCAAGCTCCGCTCCAAGACCAAGATCATCGCGGGCTCCCCCGCCGGTCTCGACGCGCTGCCGATCTGGGGCTTCGACGGATCCTCCACGAACCAGGCCGAGGGCCACGCCTCGGACTGTGTGCTCAAGCCGGTCTTCACCTGCCCGGACCCGATCCGCGGCGGCGACGACATCCTCGTGCTCTGCGAGGTCCTGAACATCGACCTCACCCCGCACGCCACGAACACCCGTGCCGCGCTGGCCGAGGTCGAGGCGACCTTCGCCGCCCAGGAGCCGATCTTCGGCATCGAGCAGGAGTACACCTTCTTCAAGGACGGCTACCCGCTCGGCTTCCCCAAGGGCGGCTTCCCGGCCCCGCAGGGCGGCTACTACTGCGGTGTCGGCGCCGACGAGATCTTCGGCCGTGACGTCGTCGAGGCCCACCTCGACAACTGCCTGAAGGCCGGTCTCGGCATCTCGGGCATCAACGCCGAGGTCATGCCCGGACAGTGGGAGTTCCAGGTCGGCCCGCTGGCCCCGCTGGAGGTCTCCGACCAGCTGTGGGTGGCCCGCTGGCTGCTCTACCGCACCGCCGAGGACTTCGGTGTCTCCGCCACCCTCGACCCCAAGCCGGTCAAGGGCGACTGGAACGGCGCCGGCGCCCACACCAACTTCTCCACCAAGGCGATGCGCGAGGGCTACGACGCGATCATCACCGCCTGCGAGTCCCTCGGCGAGGGCTCCAAGCCGCTGGACCACGTCAAGAACTACGGCGCCGGCATCGACGACCGCCTCACCGGTCTGCACGAGACCGCCCCGTGGGACAAGTACTCCTACGGCGTCTCCGACCGCGGCGCCTCGGTGCGTATCCCGTGGCAGGTCGAGAAGGACGGCAAGGGCTACATCGAGGACCGCCGTCCGAACGCCAACGTCGACCCGTACGTGGTGACCCGCCTGCTGGTGGACACCTGCTGCTCCGCCCTGGAGAAGGCCGGCCAGGTCTGATCCGCAGCCTTCCCGGTAAGGGGCGCCCGCCGACACGGCGGGCGCCCCTTCTGCGTATCGTGCGCTGCCATGGAGATCGACTGGGGGAAGCTGGAGCACGCCTACGGCTCCGCCGAGGACGTGCCCGCCCTGCTGCGGGCCATGGCATCCGAGGACGCGGAGGCGCGCGAGGAGGCGACGGAGGAACTGGTCTCCTCGCTGTGCCACCAGGGAACCGTCTACCCGGCCTCGGTCCACGCGGTGCCGGAACTGGCCCGCCTCGCCCTGGAGGGCCCCGGCCACCGCGCGGAACTGCTGTGGCTGCTCGGCGGCATCGCGGACGGCGATGGGCGGGCCGAACTGCGTGCCGCCGCGCGACGGGCCGTGGCCGTCGCCCTGCCGCCCCTGTCGCACCTCGCGCACGACACCGACGCGCGGGTACGGGAAGCCGTCCTGCTCCTCATCGCCGCGTGCGGCCAGGAGTACGCCCTGCCCCTGCTCCCCCTGTTGCGGGCCCGTCTCGCCGAGGAGCCCGACCCCGAGGTGCGCGGCAAGGTCGTGACCGCGCTGGCGCTGCTGGACGCGGGCGACGGCGAATGGCGGCACGCCCTGCTCACCGACCCCGAGCCCCGGCTCAGGATCGCGGCGGCCGAGGACCTGCTGCGTACGGCCGAACTGCCGCTGCCCGGTGACCTGGTGGACGTCGGCGCGGGGGCGTACGCCGAGGACCCGCACGAACGGTACGGCGGTTACTGGCCCGTCCCCTACACACCCTTCACCGACCGGCTCCTCGACGACCCCGACGCCGCCGTCCGGGCCCTGCGTCAGGGCGTGCCGCTGGCCTTCGGGATCGTCGGGCGCTGGCGGGACCGCGAGGCGGACGTCCTGCCGTGGCTGCCGCCCGAGTTGGATGCCTGGGAGCTCCAGGATCTGGCCCAACTGGTCCGCGAGTTGCCGCCGGAGCTGCACGCGCGCGTGCGGGACCTCGCACGGACCCACCTCACCGGCGACCCGCTCATGCGGGCGGCAGCGGTCACCGCGCTGGCCCACGCGCGGGCGCCGGAGGCCGTCGAGGAGGCCGTACGCCTGATCGAGGAGGACTCCGGAGCCGCGCCCGGGCCGTACGGCGTGTTCCGGGCGGCCGTGGCCGTGGCCGAGGCCTTCGGCGCCGACGCCCTGCCCGTGGCCCTGGCCGTCGCGCGGAGTGTGTCGCGGCGGCCCGAGGCCATCTCGCCGTACCTCATAGGGCTGTTGAAGAGGTACCCGGAGGCGGCGGCGGAGATCGTCGACGAGCTGGCCGCTTTGGTGCCGCGGCTTGAGGGCGGGTACGCGTGGAACGCCGTGTCCGTGCTCGGGCGGCTGGGTCCGGCCGGTGGGGAGGCGGCCGAGCGGGCGTTGCGGGAGGCGACCGCGATCGACCACCAGGACCTGCGGCTGCGGGCCGCCGTGGCCCATCACCGGGTGAGCGGGGAACCGGAGTTGGCCCTGAGCGTGCTGCGGCGGGAGCTGGCGCACGGCGAGTCGTCGTGGCCCGTGGGCCACGCCGGGAAGCTGGGCCCCGCCGCCGCGCCCCTGCTGCCGCTCGTCGAGCCGTTCCTCGCCCCCGGCCGGGCGCCCGCCTCCCGGGCCGAGGGTGCGCTGGCCGTGTGGCGCATCACCGGCCGGACCGAGGACACCGTCGAGCTCATCGCCCTCGTCCTCGCCTCGGCCGAGCGGTTCCACCCCCGGGAACTCGACGCCGTGAAGGCCCTCACGGAGATCGGTCTCGTCCCCCGGTTCACCGTGCCCGCGCTGCGGCTGGCTGCCGAGTCGCCGCGCCGGGTGGCCCCCGACCTCGGGACCGGCGAGGCCCGCCACCTCGACTACACCGTCCGGGACGCCGCCCGGACGCTGCTGGCCACGGCGGACGTGATCGACTGAGGAATCGTCCTCGCGGCCGCACGAGTGATCTGCTGACGGCAGAGCGCTGTTCCCTCCCCCGTCCCGACCAGGCAGAGTCACCGGTATGAGACTTCTGATGCTGGGCGGAACGGAGTTCGTGGGGCGGGCCGTCGTGGAGGCGGCCGTCGGGCGCGGGTGGGAGGTGACCGTCTTCCACCGGGGGCGGCACGAAGCGCCGGACGGGGTGCGGGCGTTGCACGGTGACCGCACGGCTGAGGACGGGCTCGCGGCGCTGGCCGAGGGCGAGTGGGACGCCGTCGTCGACACCTGGTCCGGGGCGCCCCGCGCGGTGCGCGACACGGCACGGCTGCTGCGGGACCGGGTCGGGCACTACGTCTACGTGTCGAGCTGCTCGGTCTACGAGTGGGCGCCGCCCGCCGGATACGCCGAGGACGCCGTCGTGGTGACCGGGGCGGCGCCGGACGCCGGGCAGACCGCGTACCCCCAGGACAAGCGCGGCGCCGAACTGGCCGTCCTCGACGCCTTCGGCGCGGGGCGTTCGGCGCTGGTGCGGGCGGGGCTGATCCTGGGGCCGTACGAGAACGTGGGCCGGCTGCCCTGGTGGCTGAACCGGATGGCCCGCGGCGGCCCGGTGCTGGCCCCCGGCCCCCGGGACCTGCCCCTCCAGTACGTCGACGGCCGCGACCTGGCCGAATGGGTACTCGGCGCCGCCGAACAAAGGCTCAGCGGGCCGTACAACCTCATCTCGCCTCCCGGGCACGCCACCATGGGCACGCTGCTGGACGCCTGCGCCGCGGTCACCGGCGGCACGGCCGACCTGCGCTGGACCGAACCGCGGGTGATCCTCGACGCCGGGATAGAGCCCTGGACCCAGCTGCCGGTCTGGGTGCCGCCGGGCAGCGACATGCACGACGCGCTGCACAGCGCCGATGTGTCCAGGGCGGTCGAGACGGGTCTGCGCTGCCGTCCCGTCGAGGAGACGGTCGCCGACACCTGGGCCTGGCTCCAGGGGCTGGGCGGTACGGCGCCCCAGCGCACGGACCGGACGGCGAAGGGCCTGGACCCGGAGGTGGAGGCGAAGGTGCTGGAGTCGGCCGTAGGTGTACCTGGCACCACCCCCTGAGCGGGGGCCCCGGCCCCGTGACCCGGTCCCCCGGCTCGTCCAGACTGACGGCATGACGACGACAGAGACGATGAGCGGCAGCCAGGCCCGGGGCATGGTGATCGCGGCACTGCGAGGACTGGGACTCTCACTGGTGCTGCTGCCGGGGGCGGTGCTCTGTTTCACGCTCACCCTGGTGTCCATCGCGCTGATCCCGATCGGCGTCGGGATCGTGACGACTCCGTGGGTGCTGACCGGCGTACGGGCGTTCGCCGACTGGCGGCGGGGCGTCGCCGCCCAGTGGGGCGGGGTGAGGATCCCGTCGGCGTACCGGCCGATACCGCGGGGCGCGAACCCCTGGACCCGTACCTTCGCGATGCTCCGCGACCCGGCGACCTGGCGGGACCTGCGGTGGCTGCCGGTGGACATGACGGCCGGTTTCCTCACCGCGCTGCTCCCCGCGGTGCTGGTGCTGTACCCGCTGGAGGGGTTCGCGCTGGCGGCGGGGCTGTGGCGGACCATGACGGGCGGGCCGTACGGCGAGTACGGCCCGTACTGGTACGGCTTCGTGCCGGTCAGCGACCAGACCTCCGCGTTCGGCGCCGCCGCGCTCGGCGCCGTCCTGCTCGTCCTCGCCCACCGGTACGCCGTGAGCGCCTTCCAGCTCCACTTCCGGCTCACCAGGGCGGTCCTCACCCCCAGCGCGGCCGAACTCGCCGAGCGGGTACGGGTGCTGACCGAGACCCGGCGGGACGCCGTGGACACCTCGGCGGCCGAACTGCGGCGCATCGAGCGGGATCTGCACGACGGGGCACAGGCCCGGCTGGTGGCGATGGGCATGGACCTCAGCACGATCGAGATGCTGATCGAGAAGGACCCCGAGCAGGCGAAGCAGCTCATCGCGCAGGCCCGCAAGTCCTCCGTCGACGCCCTGTCCGAACTGCGCGACCTGGTGCGCGGGATCCATCCGCCGGTCCTCGCCGAACGCGGACTCGGTGACGGCGTACGGGCGCTCGCGCTGCGGCTGCCGACGGCCACCGAGGTGACCGTGGAGCTGTCCGGGCGGGCCGAGGCACCGGTGGAGTCGGCCGCGTACTTCGCCGTCAGCGAGGTCCTCACCAACGCCGTGAAGCACTCCGGCGCCGACCGGATCTGGGTCGACCTGCACCACCGGGACGGCATGCTGCGCGTCACGGTCACCGACAACGGCCGGGGCGGCGCGGTGATCGGCGCCGGGTCCGGGCTGGCCGGGGTCGAACGCCGACTGGGTACATTCGACGGCGTCCTGGCCGTCAGCAGCCCCGCGGGCGGTCCCACCATGGTCACCATGGAGATCCCTTGCGCGTTGTCCTAGCCGAAGACCTGTTCCTGCTGCGGGACGGACTCGTCCGGCTCCTCCAGGCCTACGACTTCGAGATCGCCGCCGCCGTCGAGAGCGGCCCCGAGCTCGACAGCGCGCTGGCCGAACTGGAGCCGGACGTCGCCGTGGTGGACGTACGGCTGCCGCCCACGCACACCGACGAGGGCCTGCAGTGCGCGCTGCGGGCCCGCCGGGCGAGACCCGGCCTTCCGGTGCTGGTGCTCTCGCAGCACGTGGAGCAGCTGTACGCGCGCGAACTGCTCGCCGACGGGGACGGCGGGGTGGGGTATCTGCTCAAGGACCGGGTGTTCGACGCGGAGCAGTTCGTGGACGCCGTACGGCGGGTGGCGGCCGGCGGCACCGCGATGGACCCGCAGGTGATCCAGCAGCTGCTGACCCGGCGGGCGGCCGAGGACCGGCGGCCGCTGGACCGGCTGACCCCCCGGGAGCGGGAGGTGCTGGAGCTGATGGCGCAGGGGCGGTCCAACGCGGCCATCGCCGCCCAGCTCGTCGTGACGGAACGGGCCATCGCCAAGCACACCTCCAACATCTTCGCCAAACTGGACCTGGAGGTCTCGGACGACGACAATCGCCGCGTCCTGGCGGTTCTCGCCTATCTGGACCAAGGGCGCTGAAATGGCAATCCCCCAAGGGCAGTTGCCGTGAAATTTCTGAGACTGCTGAACACCTCTGGGACTTCGTCCGTATGGAACGGAGCCGCTTCACTCCTGTCGGGCGCCTCGCTGCCCCGCAAGGAAGTCAGAGGAGTTCCATGGGACGCAACACACGAAAACGCCGTACGCCGCTGGCCACCAAGGCCATAGCCGCATCGGCGGCCCTAGCGCTCGGTGGGGGCGGGCTGATCTGGGCGAACTTCTACGCATCCGCGCATGAATCGGGCACGGATCAGAACCGGACGAGGTCGGCCTCGGCGCAGATCGCCACGATCGACTGTCCCGACGTGGGCCAGCAGCTCACCGACGTGCCGGCCCAGGCCCGTGGTGAGGTCGACGGGGAACTGGCCACCCTGGACCAGCAGATCACCGAGGCCTACCAGCGGCTCGCGACCACGCGAGACGCGCAGGCGGGAGACGCGAGCTTCGTCCAGAACACGATCCTCCAGCCGCTCAAGGACCGCCGGAAGGCGATCATCGACCGGATCCAGCTGGAGATCAACCGCGTCGGCGGCAGTGCCTCGGAGGACCTGGACAACCTGTCCGGGTGCACGGGCACCCCCGCCGAGCAGCCGCAGACCAACGACGGCGAGGCCGACCAGGGCCAGGACCAGAACGGCGACGGCCAGGACCAGGGTGACGGCCAGGACCAGGGCCAGGACCAGGGTGACGGTCAGGACCAGGGCGACGGCCAGAACCCGGGCAACGGCGGTCAGGGCGGCAACGGCCCGACCGCGGACGACTTCGTCGACATCACCCAGGTCCAGGCGAACGCCCAGCCCGGCGTCGGCGCCAACGGTCTGCGGGCCAACGGCCGGTCCGGCTCGCGGGGCACCTTCACCACGAAGTGCGGCACCAACAGCAACGACAACCACAACACCGACAACGTGATCGTGGCCCCGGGTGTCAGCAACGGCGCCCACCACCTCCACGACTACGTCGGCAACCAGAACAACGACGCGTTCGCGAGCGACCAGGAGCTGGCCGGGGCGCAGACCACCTGCCAGAACCAGGGCGACCGGTCGTCGTACTTCTGGCCGGTGCTGCGTCTGCAGGACGGCAGCCAGGACTTCGACCAGAACAACGCCGGCGGCGGCACCGAGGGCAACGTGGGCAAGATCCTCGAACCCGTCCAGGCCCAGCTGAAGTTCGTCGGCAACAAGCGCGGCAAGGTCGTCGCGATGCCGCAGGCGCTGCGCATCATCACCGGTGACGCCAAGGCCTTCGTCAACGGCAACGCCAACGCGAACGTCAACTGGAGCTGCACCGGCTTCGAGAACAGCGTGCAGCTGGAGGACAAGTACCCGATCTGCCCCGAGGGCAGTGACGTGGTCCGCACGACCAACTTCCAGAGCTGCTGGGACGGCCAGAACATCGACAGCGCCAACCACCGCACCCACGTGGCGTTCGTCCAGGCCGACGGCACCTGCGCCAACGGCTTCAAGGCGATCCCGCAGCTCCAGGTCCGGCTGGTCTACGACGTTCCCGCGCCGACCATCGAGAACGGTCAGGTCGTGAACCCGTACGCGGTGGACAGCTTCCCGGAGAACCTGCACAAGCCGATCACCGACCACAACGACTTCATCAACTTCTTCTCCACGAGGCTGATGAACAAGATGGTCAACTGCATCAACACCGGCCAGCGCTGCCAGTGACGCCATGAGGAAGGCCGGCGGTGAGAAGTTCTCACCGCCGGCCTTCGCGTGTGCTCAGTGTTCCGAGGAGTGGCCCTCGGAGTGGTCGCCGGTGTGCGCCGTGTGGTCCGTGCCCTCCTCGAGGTCCCCGCCGAGGGTCTCGCGCAGCGCGGTGAGGGTGCTGGTCTCGTCTCCGACGGCCACCCACTTGCGGCCGACGAGGTAGTGACCGCCGTAGTCCTTCGCGCCGTTGATCCACTCGCGCTGCCCGCGGTCGGTGGCGAAGGTGGCGAGGATGAACTTGCCGTCGGCGTCCTTGCAGATGGCCTGGCGGATGTCGTCGGCGTCGATCTGGATGTCCGGCGCGCAACTGACCTCGGCGGCGAGCTGCTCCAGACTGCCGGACGCCGTCTCGGGCACGTCCTGCCCCTCGTCGGAGCCTCCGGAACCACACCCCGCGAGCACGAGCGCCGCGAGCATCGCGAGCACCGGTCGGGTCACCTTCATCTCTTCCTCCTACAGGGGCCTCCCGGTGGATACGGCTCCCGCGCGCGGAGCACTCAAAATACCGATGCCCCCGTGCACGCGCGCGTGCGAGAGTGACGCCCGTGGACCAGGACTGGGAAGACCGCGTGACCGCCGCTTGGGCGAGCTTCGACGACTACGCCGAGGAGCGGGCCGCCGACTTCCGGGCCGTGATCGACGCCCTCGTCGCCGAACTCCCGGACGGCAGCCCGCTCCGCCCGTTCGAGCAGGCCTGCGCCTGGGACTCCACGGGCCACTCCGACAAGGCGGTGCCGCTGTACCGGGAGGCCCTGGAGCGGGGCCTCACCGGGTACAAGGCCCGCCGGGCGAAGATCCAGATGTCCAGCTCGCTGCGGAACACCGGGCGGGCGGAGGAGGGCGTCAAGCTGCTGACGCCGGAACTGGACGCCCCCTCCGACGAGTTGGACGACGCGGTGCGGGCCACCCTGGCGCTGTGCCTGTCCAGCCTCGGCCGGGACCGCGAGGGCCTGTCCCTGGTGCTGGGCGCGCTGGCGCCCCATCTCCCGCGCTATCAGCGGTCGATGGCGAACTACGCGCGGGAGCTGGTCGAGCCCCGGGCGTGAGTCACCCGGGTGGCGGTGACCAACCAACGGTTCGCTCGTTTGGCTGGACGTGCAGTCACAGGATGTCGCCCCGCGCCCCACACCCGCCTCCGACCCCGTCGTGGACGTCGAACAGGCCGAGGCGGCGCTTGTCGAGCACTACCCCCGTCTGGTCCGGCTCGCCTACCTGGTCCTGCCCCCGGGCCTCGGCCGCAACCGGCGCGTCCTGACCGCCCACGCCCTCACCCAGCGGGCCCTGCCCCGGGGCCGGACGTCCTCGCCCGTGATCCCGGCCCAGTCGACGGGCCGTGAGCAGGACCCCGGGTACGCCTTCGTGCGGCTGCAGGTGGTGCGCACCGCGCTGGAGGCGGGCCTGCCGCTGACCCTCAAGGCGTGGCCCAAGCGGTCCCAGCTCCCGCCGCTGCTGCCCCAGGTGCGGGGCCTGCGGCTCTTCCCGCGCTCGGGCGGCGCCGACGAACTCGCCCTGGACCAGCGGCTGTCGGCCCTGTCCGGGGCGGCACGCGCGGTGTACGTCCTGCGCGGCCTGGAGAAGCTGCCCGACGGGGACGTGCGCGAGGTGCTGACGGCGGCCGGGGTGGCGGACGTGGACTCGGCACTCGAGGAGGCGGACACCGTCGAGGCGCGGTACGCGCTGCTCGACTCCCCCGAGTTCGACCCCTGCTCGCTCCAGGCCCGGCCCACCGATCTGATGCGCCGGCGTCAGCACCTGAAGGCCGCGCTGGTCGCGGGGGCCGCCCTGGTGGTGTGCGGGGCGCTGCTGGGGCTGCCCGGCGAGGGGTGGGGTCCGGACGGCGCGGCGGCTCCGTCGTACGCGAAGAATCCGGCCGCCGAGGCCGCCCTCGACCCGAGCCGGCTGACGAAGGTCGCCCCGGCCGCCTGGCAGTCGGCCTCACGCACCGACTTCTCGGTATGGCCCGCGCGCGGCGAACTCGCCGCCGACCGGGCGCTGTTGCGCCGCGCCCTGGCGGTCTGGGCCCGCCCCGGCGAGCGCGTCCGCGTCTCGGTCACCCCCGGCACTCCCTCCGGCGGCCCCTCGGGCCCGCCGCAGCTGCTGTACGCGGGCGTGGTCGACAACGCGCGCGTGGTGATCCTCTACGACGGGCTGCGCATCGCCCGCTACGCCGAGCCGAAGGACGGCACGGCCGGTGCCGCCCTGGACTTCGCGCGGGTCGACGGCGCGACCGGCGCCGAGGCGAGCGCGGTGGTGCTGGGCCGGTCCGACGGCAACGTCCGTTATCTGCTGGCGCCGTGGGTGGAGGAGGCGGCCGAGCGGGATCTGCTGAAGCCGTCGTCCGGGGCGATGGCGCTCACCCTGACCGAGGGCGTGACCTCGCCGCTGGCCAGTCCGGCCGCGCAGGAGTCGAACTGCACGTCGTGGAACGTCCTCCAGGTGACCGACGCCGAGGACACCCGCGTGCTGACGGACCTCGGTGAGCTGGTCCCGGCACGGCTGACCACCGGGCGGCCGGGCTCCGCCAAGGACGCCTCCGGCGCGGAGGAACTGCGCACCTGGGCGCCGTACGCCTGCTCGCTGGCCGCCGTGCGGGTACAGGGGGTGCGGACGGTGAACGCCTGGGAGTACGCCCATCAGCCGCTGCCGGACGCGAGCGGCACCGCGGACTGGGTGTGCACCCGCGCGGAGACCTGGCGGGGCGGCGGCACGCGGGTGCTGGCGCAGTTCCGCACCCCGGGCGGTGCGTACGGGGCGGTGGCGGCGAAGGCGGAGAACGTCCCGGCGTGCGGTCCGCGGGATCCGCACGTGCTGGCCGGGGTGCTGTGGAAGGCGCAGGGCGGGTCCTGGTACCTGCTGGCGGCCGGCAGCCGGGACACGGCGTCGGTCCGGGCGACGGGCGGGGTGGAGGCCTCGGCGCAGGGCGGTCTGCTGACGGCGGAGGCCGAACAGGGCGCGCAGGCCGAGCTGAAGGGGACGCTGGAGAGCGGGCGAGCCATCAGCGGACTGCGCTGAGGCCTGATCCGGAAGTCGGTGCACGAGGGTTCCCCTAGGACTTACCCGTCAGTACATTGACGCCATGTCTAACAAGCAGGCCCGGGTGCCCCGACCCGTCGAGGACGAGCGCACACCGCTCAAGGCACGCAAGGTGTCCTTCTCGTGGGAGGACACCCCGCTGCACTGGGTGCCGGGGGATCCGTTCACCACGCACACCATCAACGTGCTGCATCTGCTGCTGCCCGCCGGTGAGCGGTGGTTCGTGCACGTGTACAAGCAGGTCCTGCCCTACATCCGGGACGAGCGGCTGCGCGAGGACGTCATCGGGTTCATCGGCCAGGAGGCGATGCACTCCCAGGCCCATGACGAGGTCCTGCCGCACCTGCGGGAGCAAGGGCTGGACCCGACGCCGTACACCGCCCAGGTGGACTGGTTCTTCGAGAAGCTGCTCGGGGACCGGACCCTGCCGCCGGGACCGGCGCGCCGGTGGTGGCTGATGGAACGGGTCGCGCTCATCGCGGCCATCGAGCACTACACCGCCTTTCTGGGCGACTGGGTGCTCAACGCCGAGGAACTGGACCGGCGCGGCGCCGATCCCGCCATGCTGGATCTGCTGCGCTGGCACGGCGCCGAGGAGGTCGAGCACCGGTCCGTGGCCTTCGACCTGTTCATGCATGTCGACGGCGGCTATCGGCGACGCGTGCGGACCTGGGCCCTGTCCTTCGCCGCGCTGGTGTTCCTCTGGCAGCGCGGGACCCGCTTCTTCATGGCGAACGACCCGACCCTGCTGGACGGCAGGGCGAGCTTCAAGGCCTTCTACCTGCGCGGCCGGCGCGGGGTGCTGCCCACCACCGGGGCCATGCTGCGCTCGATCCCCACCTACCTGAGCCGGACATACCACCCCTCCCAGGAGGGCTCCACCGAGCAGGCGGTGGCCTATCTGGCCTCCTCCCCCGCCGCGCTCGCCGCCGAGGCCGCGCAGAAGGGGGCCAAGTGATGCCGCGCATCGGAACGGTCCTCGTCGTCACGGGGGCCGCGGTCCTCGCCAGGCGCGCGCTGCGCCGCCGCGTCCAGGGCTCGCCGCTGTGGCCGATGCCCGCGCTGGACGAGCCGACGTCCGGGCGCCCCCGGTCCCGGGCGCTCCGGCTGCTGGTGACCGCCCACGAGAAGGTCGCCGACGGTGTCGTACGGCTGCGTCTGGAGGGCCACGACCTGCCGCGCTGGGAACCCGGCGCCCATCTGGACCTGGTGCTGCCCTCGGGTCTGGTCCGGCAGTACTCGCTGTGCGGGGACCCGGAGGACACCTCGTCGTACACCGTCGCCACCCGGCTGGTGGAGGACGGGCGGGGCGGTTCGCGCGAGGTGCACGAGCAGCTGGCCGAGGGCATGGAACTGGAGGTGCGCGGGCCGCGGAACCGGTTCGCGCTCATCGAGGCGGAGTCGTACGTCTTCGTCGCGGGCGGCATCGGGATCACGCCGATCCTGCCGATGCTGCGGGCCCTGCCGGATGGGGCCGAGTGGCGGCTGCTGTACTGCGGGCGGTCGCGGGAGTCGATGCCCTTCGTGGACGAACTGGAGAAGCTGGACCGGGTGACGGTCGTCACCGGGGTGCCCGACCTCGACACGCTGGAGGTGCCGGAGGGCGCCGCCGTCTACTGCTGCGGGCCCGAAGGGTTGATGGCGGCGGTCGAGGCGCGGTTCCCGTGGGTGCGCATGGAGCGCTTCACGCCACGCGCCACCGCGCCGGGAGGCGCCTTCGAGGTCGAACTGCGGCGCAGTGGACGCACGGTGACCGTGCCGCCCGGCTCGTCCGTGCTGGCCGCCGTTCGCGAGGAGCTGCCGGACACGCTGTACTCCTGCGAGCAGGGATTCTGCGGGACCTGCCAACAGCGGGTGCTGGAGGGCGAGGTGGACCACCGGGACGAGCTACTGACGGACGCGGAGCGTGACGACTCGATGCTCATCTGTGTCTCGCGGGCGCGCGGTGAGCGCCTGGTGTTGGACATGTGAACACCCTTGGCCGATGCGGCCCGTTCGAGGGCCGAATCCGATCGGTAAGGTGTTCGTATGACTACCGGGGTACGCCGCAGAATGGGCGTCGAGGAGCGACGGCAGCAGCTGATCGGCGTCGCCCTCGACCTCTTCAGCCGACGCTCGCCCGACGAGGTCTCCATCGACGAGATAGCGTCGGCCGCGGGCATCTCCCGTCCGCTGGTCTACCACTACTTCCCCGGCAAACTCAGCCTGTACGAGGCCGCGTTGCAGCGGGCCTCGGACGATCTCGCGTCCCGGTTCGTGGAGCCGCACGAGGGTCCCCGGGGGGCCCGGCTGCTGCGGGTGATGCGCCGCTTCTTCGACTTCGTCGACGAGCACGGCCCCGGTTTCGCGGCCCTGATGCGGGGTGGCCCGGCGGTCGGCTCGTCCACGACGAACGCGCTCGTCAACTCCGTACGGCAGGCCGCGTATGACCAGATCCTTTCGCAGCTGGGCATCGAGGACCCGCCCGCGCGGCTGGAACTGGTCATCCGCTCCTGGATCTCGCTCGCCGAGTCGACGGCCCTGATCTGGCTGGAGGGCCGGCGCATCCCGCGCGAGGAGCTGGAGGTCCAGCTCGTGCACGACTTCGCCGCGCTGGCCGCCGTCAGCGCCGCCCACGACGAGGAGATGGCGGCGCTGCTGCGCCGCATGCTCCGGGACGAGCCGGCCGACGGCCTGTTCAGCGACCTGGCCGCCCGGCTGATCGCGCTGGCGTCCTAGAGCCGGCCGGACTAGTACTCGGCCTTGGCGTAGGACGGGTCGAGGTCGCGGACCTCGGCGGAGACATGCATCCGGCAGCCGTCCTGCGGCTGGACGAACTTGCGCAGCAGTTCCACCACCGCCTCGGTCAGTTCCGCCTTGGTCTCGTCGGTGCGTCCGGCGAGCAGGCCGATCGAGACGTGCACGAGGCCGTGGCCCTCGACGTCGTCCCCGACCGCCACGTCCTCCCCGCGCACGACCTGCGTCTTGCACGCCTCCGGACGGGCGGCCGCCTTCTCGACGACCAGCTGGTTCAGTGCTGCGGCGAACCCCTCCCAGTCGACGTCGTCGCGCCCGGTTCGGGTGACGAGGATCTGAGGCATGGGCACTCCTGTTCTACGGCGGCAACAGGCCTCACCCTAGTCGCAGGGCCAGCATCGCGATGTCGTCCTCCCGGTCCTGGCCGAAGCAGCGGAGCAGGGTGTCGCACAGGGCGGCCGGTGCCGGTGGGGCCGCGGCGGCGGCCGTGCGCAGTTGTTCCATCGATACGGCGAGGTCGACGCCGCGGGTCTCGATCAGCCCGTCGGTGACCATCAGCAGGCGGTCGGTGGGGGCCAGGATGATCTCCGCCGGCTCGGGCCGGTTCAGGCCGAGGCCCAGCAGCGGGCCGCACACCTTCACGTACTCGGCCTCGCCGCCCTCGCGCACGACGAGCGGCGGGATGTGCCCCGCGTTGGCGATCCGGGCGTGCCCGGTGGCGGGGTCGGCGAGCACCAGGCAGACCGTCGCCGTGACCTCGCGGTGGTAGTGCGTGAGCATCCGGTCGAGCCGCTCGGCCAGCACCCGCGGATCGCCGTCCTCCACGCAGTAGGCGCGCAGCGCGTGCCGGATCTCGACCATCACGGTGGCCGCCTCCAGCGAGTGCCCGACGACGTCCCCGACCGCGGTGAGCACGCCGCTCGGGGTGCGCAGCGCGGCGTAGAAGTCGCCGCCGATCTCGGTCTCCCGGGACGCGGGCACGTACCGCACGACCAGGTCGACGCCGGGCAGCCGGGGCAGCCGGTGCGGCTGGGGCAGGAAGCTGCGCTGGAGGGTGAGCGCGATGTGCCGCTCCGCCTGGTACATGAGCAGCGGCTCGGCGGCGAAGGCGGTGGCCTGGGCGAGCCGGAGGAGGGACGCGGTGTCCCCCGAGGTGCGGCGCGCGGGGGTGGCGACGCACACCGGGGTGTGCCCCTCCTTGGTGAACGCCAGCACCAGCCGGGCGTCGTCCTGCCGCCCGGTCCGGAAGAACCCGGGGGGCCACAGCGGCGCGGGCACGACCGTGCTGTGCACCCCGATGCGGCCCTTGGCGATCCGGGAGATGAGGCGTACCACCGCCTCCTGCGCACTCGCGTCCGGCATCACGAGCCGGCTGCGGGAGGTGCCGATGGCCGTGTCGCCGTCCGGGCCGAGCACGAAGACGACGGCGTCGGTGCCGGTGAGCCGGGCCGCGCCCTCGGCCGCCGCGTCGGCCAGCTCCCGCGGGCAGCGGGCCGCCTGCACGGTGACGATCGCCTCGGACAGCAGGGTCAGCCGGTGCGCGAGCAGTTCGAAGTCACCGCGCCGACGCGCCCCGCGCACGGCGGCCCGGACGACGGCCTGGATCTCCTGGGGCTCGGCCGGCACGGTCAGATAGGCGTCGCCACCCGCGTCCAGGCCCCTGCACCGGTCGTGCGGGCCGACGGCCGCGGCGGAGAAGTGGACGACGGGCAGGGTGGCCGTGGAGGGACGGGCCCGGACCTGGCGGCACAGCTCGTAGCCGCTCATGTCGGGCAGCCCGACGTCCACGAGAGCCACGTCGGGCAGGGCGCCCTCGTGCAGCCGCGCGTCCAGCTCGACGAGCGCCTCCCCGCCGCTCGCCACGGGCACCACCCGATGCCCGGCGCGCCGCAGCACGGCGCCCATGGCGTACCGGCTGGCCGCCACGTCGTCCACGACCATGACGGTCGTCGGGTCGGACCTGTCGTCGTAACCGTCCATCTCCAGCAGCCCTCATGGCGTGGGAAACGGGGTGGAGCGGACCCCGAACGGGGCCCGCTCCACCCAACTTAGTGCGATGTCAGCCGATTCGGGAGAAGACGGCGACAGTGCGCCCCGGAACGGCGAAGGTCGCGGTTTCCTTCTCGTACGACGACGTCCTGACGATAGGATCCGCGCCCTTCTCCTGCACCTGGTGCAACGCGTAGCCCTTCCCGGCCAGTTCGGCCACACGCTGCTCCTGCCGCTCGGGCGTCGCGTTGAACACGATCACGAGGTCGCCGAGCGTCATGGTGATCACGCCGGGCGTCTCGTCCGTGCCGGACAGCGGGAAGGCGAGCTTCGACTGCACCTGCTCGGCCGAGTCGAGCGAGAACACACCCTCCGTCGACCGGATCCGCAGCAGGTCGCGGTAGGCGGCCGAGGCCCCGTCGATCTGCTCGCAACCGACCTTCACCGTGCTCAACAGCGGTCTGGCGTAAGTCCACTTGGACTGGTTGTCGGCGGCCATGGGCAGCCCGCGCCCGAAGCCGTTGCCGTCCGCGCAGTTCCAGTGGATGGCGTTGAACCAGTCGCCGCTGTCGTAGGAGTTGCGGTCCAGGGACTTGGAGCGCAGCAGGTCGGTGCCGGCCTGGGAGAGCGCCGGGCCCTGCGAGAGGGTGGCGGTGGCCATGGCGAGGACCTGCATACGGGCCCGGTCGTCCGCGCTCACCGTGGTGGGCAGCTTGAAGGCGAGGGCGTCGAAGAGGGACTCGTTGTCGTGCGCGTCGGCGTAGGCGAGGGCGTCGCCGGGCGCTTCGGCGTATCCGGCGGGCTGGCCGTTGTAGTCGACCTCGGCGCCCTTGACCTGCTTGCCGCTGGTGTCGGTGAACCGGTAGCCCGCGAGGTTGCCGGACAGACCGACCTTGATCAGGTCCTGGTAGTGCAGCAGACGGGCCTTCTGCTCCGCCTCGGTGCCGTTGTTCTCGGAGGTGTTGGGCTCGGTGTAGAGACCGGAGGCGAAGCCCTGGACACCCGGGTCCTCGTCGAAGGGCCCGCCGCCGCGGACCGCGTCCCGCGCCCGGTCGGAGAAGGTCGCGACGCCCGTCCCCGCCATGTTCTTCTGCGTGGCCTGGGTGAAGCGGGCGTCGTCGGCGACCTCGCCGAAGTTCCAGCCCTCCCCGTACAGGATGATCTTCTTGCCGTCGACGCCGTCCTTCTCCAGGGTCAGCGCGTCGAGGGCCTTGCGGACCGCGAGGATGTTGGCCTTCGGGTGGTGGCCCATGAGGTCGAAGCGGAAGCCGTCGACCTTGTACTCCTTGGCCCAGGTGACGATCGAGTCGACGACCAGCTTGCCCATCATGGCGTTCTCGGTGGCCGTGTTGGCGCAGCAGGTGCTGTTGGCGACCGAGCCGTCGGCGAGGAGCCGCTGGTAGTAGCCGGGCACGATCCGGTCCAGGACGCTCGTCGCGGCCTGGCCGCTGGCCGCGGTGTGGTTGTAGACCACGTCCATGACGACCCGCAGGCCGTCCTCGTTGAGCGCCTTGACCATCTTGCGGAACTCGACGTTACGGGTGGTGCCGTCCGGGTCGGTGGCGTACGAGCCCTCGGGGACCGTGTAGTGGTACGGGTCGTAGCCCCAGTTGTAGGCGTCCTTCGCGGCGATCTTCTTGACGCACTCCTGCTGCTTGTCGGAGTCGGCGGCGAAGGAGGCGAGGTCGCAGTCCGTCGTCGCCTGGTCGGCCTTCTTCTCGGGGATCGTGGCGATGTCGAACGCGGGCAGCAGATGGACGTACGACGTCCCCGCCTCGGCGAGCTTGCGCAGGTGCTGGGAGCCGTCGCTGAGCTTGTCGGTGAAGGCCAGGTAGGTGCCCTGGTGGGCGGCCGTCCTGTCCTCGACCGAGAAGTCCCGGACGTGCAGCTCCTGGATCTGCGCGTCCTTCAGCGGCACCGCCTTCGGCTTGGTGTACGTCGACCAGCCCGCCGGGGCCAGGGACCTGTCGGCGAGATCGACGACCAGGCTGCGCTCGGAGTCGGCGGTCAGGGCGACGGAGTAGGGGTCGGTGACCTTGTTGGTGACGACCTGGCGGACGCTGGGCGCCCACACCTTCACGACGTACCGGTAGGGCTTGCCCTTCCAGGAGGCCGGGCCGGTGACGGACCAGACACCGGTGCGGGCGTCGCGCTTCATGGCGACGGTCGAGCCGCCGAGCTCCAGCTTCACCGACTGCGCGGTCGGCGCCCAGACGGACAGCGTCGGACGGCCCTTGTCGAAGGTCGGCCCGAGGTCGGCCTTCGTCGCGTCGTAGAGGTCGTCGAGCACGCCACCGATCTGCACGCCGGTCGCGGCGAGCACCGCACCGTTCGCCGCGCGCTGGGAGGCGACGACCTGACCGCGCAGGGCCTCGCGGACCCGGTCGCGGTCGCGGGGGTCGACGGTCCAGGCGGTGTACGACTTCAGGTGCGGGAACCGCGCCTTCTGGGCGTCGGTGAGCGAGGTCTTCGACAGCCGGAGCCAGCGCTGGTCGGCGCCGGTCAGGGTGCCGTTCTCGACGGCGATCGAGCCGGTGCGCGAGGACAGCAGCTGAGTGGAGGCGGCCGCGTCCGAGCCGTTCCAGGCGACCGTGTTCCGGTCGATCCAGACCGCCTTGGAGGTGGTCAGGTCGAGCGCGGCGGCACTGCCCGCGGGCTGCGGCAGCAGGTACTTCTCCTGGCCGTTCAACAGCCACACCTCATGGCCGTTGGCCGCGAGGTCCAGCGACTGGTCGGCGGGGAGATCCTTCTCGTCGCCCTTGTGGAGGATGTAGCTGAGGCTGGTGGCACCGTCGGTGAGCGGTACCTCGAAGACCGCACCATAACTGTCAGTCTTCACCGGCTTCAGCGGGTTCGACCACTCGGTGGGGTTCGCGGCACCCGTCCAGACGTGCAGGCCCCAGCCGTCGTAGTCACCGTCCGCGCGGTGGTAGTGCAGGATGGCCTTGGACTTGTCCTGCGCCGGGTACTCGGGTCGCTCGGTCCTCACCTCCTCCTTGCCCTGCTCGATCCAGATCTCACCGGACTTGGTGACATCGATCGTGCGGTCGGCGGAGACGTCCTTGTTGCCGTCCTTGTCGATGACCAGGAAGCCCACGTTCGAGGCGCCGGGCTTGAGCTTGACGTAGGCGAAGGCGCCGTAGGCGTCCCGGCCGACGAACGGGTGGCTGTCGGGCCAGTTGGTGGACTCGCCGTCGGCGAGGTCGCCCCAGGCGTACAGGCCCCAGTTCGCGTAGTCGCCGTCCGTGCGCTTGTAGTGGACGATCGCGTAGTCCCGGGAGGAGGCGGTGGGCGTCTCCTCGGCGGGCGGGGTGCCGGTGGTGCTCTGCGCGAGGGCGCTCGCCGTACGGCCCGCGGAGTCGATCACGACCGCCTTGTAGCGCAGGGCGGTTCCGGCCGGTACGTCCCTGCCGACGACCTGCGTGACCTTGTACGGGGCGTGGTCGGCGGAGCCGAGGGTGCGCCACTTGCCGTTGCCGACCTGGGCGGCGAAGACCACGCGGTTGAGCTGACCGCCGTCGACGTCGGCGGAGATCTCGACCGTGCCGGTGGCTCCGGTGGCCGGGGCCTTCAGGGTGATCGTCGGCTTGGCGGCGGGGGCGGGGAGCTTTCCGCCGGCCTTGAGGACGATCGCGGAGCCGGCCGGGACGGTGACGGTGATCTTCTTGTCGGCGGCGGAGGTCACGGCGGTGTCGGTGCCGTAGATGCCCTGGAAGCGCATGCCCGCGGAACCGGTCGCGAAGGTGGCCGACTTCGCCTCGGAGGCGTTGTTGAAGGCGACGACGTACTCGGTCTTCGTCCGGGCGTCGGTGCGGGAGAAGGCGTAGACGCCGGCGCCGTCGGCGGCGTAGCGCTCGGTCTGGACGCCGTCCGCCAGGGCCGGGTGGGCCTTGCGGAGCTTGGCGAGGGCGCTGATCTGCCGGTAGAGCGGCGCGCTCGGGTCGTAGGCGTCGCTCGCGTGGGTGCGGTCGGTGCCGAGCTGGTCGTCGTCCAGGTAGTCGGCGGTCTTGGAGGCGAACAGGGTCTGGCGGGCGTCCTTGTCGCCGCCGGCGCCGGTGTAGCCCTGCTCGTCGCCGTAGTAGACGACCGGGTTGCCGCGGCTGAGGAACATCAGCTCGTTGGCGAGCCGGTCCTTGGCGAGCAGCTCGGCGTCCGTGGCCTTGGGGTTGTCCTGCTTGAGGAAGTACCCGATCCGGCCCATGTCGTGGTTGCCGAGGAAGGTGACCTGCTCGTACGCGTTGGCCTTGTCGGTCGAGTACTTGTAGTCATCAGCGAACACGGAAGCGAGCCGCTGCGCGCTTCCGCCCTGGGAGGCGTACTGCCGGGCCGCCTCCTGGAAGGGGAAGTCCAGCGTGGCGTCGAGGCGGCCCTGGGTGACGTAGGGGGACGTGATGCTCGTGTCGGCGGAGTACACCTCGCCGAACATGAAGAAGTCGTCCCGGCCCTGCTTGGCGGCGTAGGCGTCGAGGGCGGTGGCCCACTGGGTCCAGAAGTCCATGTTGACGTGCTTCACGGTGTCGATGCGGAAGCCGTCGATGTCGAAGTCCCTGACCCACCGCTGGTAGATCTTCTCCATCCCGTGGACCACCTCGGGACGCTCGGTCCACAGGTCGTCGAGGCCGGAGAAGTCACCGTTCTCGGAGCTCTCACCGGCGAAGGTGGAGTCGCCCCGGTTGTGGTACATCGTCGGGTCGTTGAGCCACGACGGGACCTTGTTGTTCTTCGTCGCCTTCGGCGTGCGCGGGAAGGAGTCGGCGTCGACCTCGGGGAAGTCCCGCGTGCCGTCGGCGTAGTCGGCGTCGTCGAAGGGCGCGCCGTCCTTGGTCAGGTACGGGAAGGCGCCCTGGGAGAGGTAGTCGTAGGACTTCTCCTCGTAGTCGACGACGTCCGCGGTGTGGTTGGTGATGACGTCGAAGTAGACCTTCATGCCCTTGGCATGCGCCTTGGAGATGAGGTTCTCCAGGTCCTGGTTGGTCCCGAAGTGCGGGTCGACCTGGGTGAAGTCGGTGATCCAGTACCCGTGGTAGCCGGCCGAGGCGTTGTTCCCCGTGCCCTGGACGGGCCGGTTCTTGAAGATCGGCGCCATCCAGATGGAGGTGGTGCCGAGGCCCTTGATGTAGTCGAGCTTCCTGGTCAGGCCTTTGAGGTCGCCGCCCTGGTAGAAGCCCTTGTCGGTGGGGTCGTAACCGGTGCTGAGGCGCGTGCCGGTCAGTCCGCCCTCGTCGTTGCCGCGGTCGCCGTTGGCGAAGCGGTCCGGGAGCACGAAGTAGAACTGCTCGCGGGTGGCCTCGTGGCGGGCGGGCTCGGCCGCGAGCCGGGCGTCGGAGGGGGGCGCGGGCGGGGTCTCGGCCCGCGCCGCGAGCGGCTGGACGAGCGCTGCGGCCAACGCGGTCACGGTGACCGCGGCGACCCGTCCGGCCTGCGCGGTGCGGCGCCTGGGCGGCGCCGGCCATCTAGGTATCACTGACGTGAACTCCTTGCGATACGGCTCTGTTGGGTCCGACCCCGCGCGACCGTATCGCCGCCGTAAGCGTTACAGCAAGAGTCCTGAAATGATTGGTAAGAGCTTTCAGCTCTGAAGGTCGATCCGCTTCAGCAGCTCGACTTGCCCGCGTAGATCGCCAGGGCGGTGTTGGAGCCGAGCGTGGCCGAGAACTGACCGCTGGAGTTCACGGTCACCGTGGTGTTGTTCTGCACGTTGCAGTACGTGCCGGCCGGGAGCGAGGTCTGGTAGGTGCGGGTCAGACTGCCCGACTCGTGGTTGATGGCGACGTAGCCCTTGGAGCCGCGGCCGAAGGCGATGGCGTCGGCGCCGTTGTCCCACCAGTTGGTGACGGCCTGCCCGCGGGTGGCGTTGCGGAAGGCGACCATGCGCTGGATCTCCGGCCAGGCGTGCTGACACTTCCAGCCGTCCTGCCAACAGGCGTTCACCGTACCTCCGTTGGGCGGTCCGGCGTCGATGTCGGACCATTCGTAGGCGGAGTTGATGTCCGGGGCGCCGTAGGGGTAGGCGAGCATGAAGACGTTGGCCAGGGTGTAGTTGGCGCCGTCCTTGTAGTTGAGCGTGGAGCCGTTGCGCTCGGTGTCGTGGTTGTCGACGAAGACGCCCGAGACGGAACTGCTCATGTAGCCCCAGCCCTCGCCGTAGTTCTTCAGGTAGGCGAGGTTCTCGTTGTTGAAGACGCGCTTGAGGTCGTAGGCGTAGCGGAACTCCTGGACGTCGCCGTTGCCCGTGTACTCGGTGGGCTGGACGGCCTCTCCGCTGCCGTAGATCACCTCCTGCTTCCAGTAGACGCCGGGATTGGTCAGCCGGGACTTGATGTTGGCGAGGTCGGCGGCCGGGATGTGCTTGGCCGCGTCGATGCGGAAGCCGTCGACGCCGAGGGAGAGCAGGTCGTTCATGTACCCGGCGATGGCACCGCGGACGTAGGACTCACCGGTGTCGAGGTCGGCGAGGCCGACGAGTTCGCAGTTCTGGACGTTCGCGCGGTCCGCGTAGTTGGTGATCTGCGCGGTGCAGTTGTCGAAGTCGAAGGAGGAGTACAGACCGGGATAGTTGTACTTGGTGTACGACGATCCGCCGGTGCCGGTGCCGCTGCCCGCGGACATGTGGTTGATGACGGTGTCGACGACGACCTTCACCCCGGCCGCGTGGCAGGCGCTGACCATGTTCTGGAAGGCCGTACGGTCGCCGAGCCGGCCGGCGATCTTGTAGCTGACCGGCTGGTACGAGGTCCACCACTGCGCGCCCTGGATGTGCTCGGCGGGCGGGGAGACCTGGACGTAGCCGTATCCGGCGGGGCCGAGGGTGTTGGTGCACTCCTTGGCGACGGAGGCGAACTTCCACTCGAACATCACCGCGGTGACGTCCTTGGTGCCCGGCGGGGAGGCCTGGGCGGTGCCGGCGGGGGCCAGGACGGCCGCGGCGGCGGCGACCGCGGTGGCGGTCGCTGTCCATCTCGATATCACGTGGGGGCTCCTTGCTCGACGGCCGGGCGTCTTTGCCCGGCGCCGGCGTGAACGTACCGCTGACGAAAGCTTTACAGCAAGGGGCTTGAAACTCACAGCAAGAACTTTCACCGACTCTCTTGACGTGCCCTTCTCAACTGCCGCACGCTCACGGCTTGTTGAATCCCTTACCTCAGTTTCCGGAGCCGCACATGACCGACAGACACCGGCCCCCTGGTGTCCTGCGCCGCGCCGCCACGGCCGCGGCGGCGGGTGCGCTCGCGCTGGCGGGTGTGATCGGGCTGCCCGCCTCCCCCGCGCAGGCCGACGCCACGACCTCTGGCGATGTGATCGCCAACCTCTGGTCCTACAACTGGGACTCGGTGGCCTCCGAGTGCACGGACGTGCTCGGGCCGAACGGCTACGGCGCGGTGTGGGTGGCCCCGCCGGCCGAGTCGCTGAAGCAGACCAACTACTACTGGTGGGACGTCTACCAGCCCTACTCCTACGAACTCAGCGGCCGTTTCGGGACGGCGGCCGACTTCGCCTCCATGGTGGACGCCTGCCATCGGGCGGGCGTGAAAGTGTATACGGACGCCGTGGTCAACCACACCGCGGCGCAGACCGGCACGGGTTACAACGGCACGACGATCAGCAACAAGTACGACACCCCGGACTGGGACCCGGACGACTTCCACACCTCGGCCGAGTGCGCCGACTCCGACCTGATCATCGACGACTGGTCGAACCTCACCGAGATCCAGAACTGCGAACTGCTCGGCCTGCCGGACCTGGAGACGGAGGACGACGACGTCCGCTCCGGTATCGCCGCCTACCTGAACGAGCAGCTCGCGCTCGGTGTGGACGGCTTCCGGATCGACGCGGCCAAGCACATGCCGGTGGCCGACCTCAACGCGATCCGCGCGAAGCTGGACAACACGACGGCGGGCGCGGAGCCGTACGTCTTCCAGGAGGTGTACCCGGGTTCGACACCGGCCGCGTCGGACTACTACCCGGCCGGTGACGTCCTGGACTTCGCCTACGCGAGCAAGCTGAAGTCGTCGTTCCAGGGCAATGTGAGCGACCTGGAGTCGCTGCCGTCGTCCGGCACACTGCCCCCCGCCAACTCAGTGTCCTTCGTGACGAACCACGACACCGAGCGCAACGGTCTGCACATGTCGTACAAGGACGGGGACACCTACCGGCTGGCGAACATCTTCCAGCTCGCCTACAAGTGGTCGACCCCGACGGTGTACTCGGGCTTCGAGTTCTCCTCCTCCGACCAAGCGCCACCGAACTCGAACGGCTTCGTCACGGACACCGACTGCTCCAGCGGCTGGTACTGCCTCCAGCGGGACACCGCGATCACCGGCATGGTGAAGTGGCACAACGCGGTCGGCTCGGCGTCGGTGGCCAACTGGTCCACCAAGTCGTCGAACGTCATCGGCTTCAGCCGCGGCACGGCGGGCTTCGTCGCCCTGAACAACGGCTCGTCGGCGGCGACGTACACCTTCGCGACGGGCATGGCGGACGGCACCTACGCGAACGTCGTCGACAACGGCGCGACGACGGTCACGGTGTCGGGCGGCAACGCGAGCCTCACCATCCCGGCGAAGAGCGCGATCGCCTTCTACGACGGCGAGTTCCTCCCCTGCGACACGGCCTGCGAGGAGCCGGACGACGGCACCTCGACGGTGACGGCGACCTTCCACGAGTACGCGACGACGACGGCCGGGCAGGACGTGTACGTGGTCGGCTCGATCGCGGCGCTGGGCGGCTGGGACACCTCGAAGGCGGTGAAGCTGTCGTCCTCCGGTTACCCGCTCTGGTCGGGTGCGGTGAGCGTGCCGGTGAACACGTCGTTCGAGTTCAAGTACATCAAGAAGGACAGCTCCGGCAACGTCACCTGGGAGTCGAACGCCAACAGAGCCGCCGCCACGACCACTTCGGCGGTCGGGTTCCACAACTCCTGGAACGTGGCGAGCGCCGACGCCACCGACGTCACCTTCAACGTCACGGCCACGACCGACTGGGGCACCGACGTCTACGTGGTCGGCTCCCTGGCGTCCCTCGGCTCCTGGAACCCGGCCGCCGCCATACCCCTGTCGTCGGCTTCGTACCCGACCTGGACCAAGCGGGTGATCGTCCCGAAGAACACGACGTTCGCGTACAAGTTCATCAAGAAGGACAGCTCCGGCAACGTGACCTGGGAATCCGGCACGAACCGCTCGTACACCACGGGCGGCTCCTCGGGCTACGGCACCAGCGACACCTGGAAGTGACACCGTCCTGAACTCAGAGGCCGGTCTGGGCGTCGGTGATCTCGGCCAGCAGGGTGCGGGCATCCCGGATGCGGGGGTGTTCCGGGTGCAGGGACCGCTCGCAGTCGCTCAGCGCCCGGCGCACCGCCGCTTCCGCCTCGCTCCGGCGCCCCAGGCCGTGCAGGGCCTCGGCGGTGACGAGGTACAGGCTCCCGCCCTGTCCCCGTTTCCGGGGCGGGGCGGTCCGGCGTGCCTCGGTGAGCGCTTCCTCGTACCGACCCTGGCCGTTGAGGCTGCGCACCAGACCACAGTGGAGTCCGGCGGCGGAGCCCTCCTCGGCGCGCGGAAGGTTTCCGCGCGCGACAGCCTCGGCCTCCTCGGGGCGACCCTGTGCGCACAGGACGGGGACCAGGTTGCCCAGCACGGACAGCTCGATGTTCCACACCCGCGCCAGGTGCTTGACCCGGTTCAGGTCGCGCAGGATGTCCAGCCCTTCAGCCTCGGCCTCGCCGTAGCGCCGCGCACCCGCGAGGACCACCGTGCGGTTGTTCCGTACGAGCAGCAGAAGTTGCCGCTCCCGCGGCTCGGACGCCTCGCGCAGCTCAGCGACGAGTGACTCCAACTCGGCGAGCAGGCCCGCCCTGCGCCCGTGGTCACACGCGGCGGCCGTCGCCATGGCTCTGGCGTACCACCCCAGCGCGCGGCGCCGCTCGCGCCCGCGCAACCGCCCGGCTTCCGCCTCCAGCGCTCGGGCCTCGGCCTCCAGCTCCTCGTACCGGCCCGCCTCCCAGAGCCGGTCGAGGCGTTCCAGGGCGGCGGCGTCCCCTGCGCGGCTCCGGATCATCCGTGCGATCTCCACGAGCCGAGAGGGTACGGGAACGGAACAGGGCCCGTTGCCTGTCGAGGCAACGGGCCCTGGGGTGGGCGGGACCGGTCAGGCGGTCGTCCACCAGGCCGTGGTGTCGGCCGGGAGCTTGGCCTCGCCGTCCACCTCGGCGATCTCGCCGCTGGCGAGGAGCAGGCGGCCGTGGACAGGGGTGGTCACCGACTCGCCGGTCGTGTTCGCCACGCAGACGAACTCACCGCGGCGGAAGGCCAGTACGCCCTCGGGGGCCTTCAGCCACTCCACCGCTTCCCCGGCGCCCAGGTCCGGGTGCTCGCGGCGGGCGGCGAGCGCCGCGCGGTACAGCTCCAGGGTCGAGTCCGGGTCGCCCGTCTGGGCCTCCACGCTCAGCTCCGCCCAGGTCGCGGGCTGCGGGAGCCAGCTGCCGCCGGTGCCGAAGCCGTAGGAGGTGCCCTCGCGGGTCCAGGGGATCGGAACCCGGCAGCCGTCGCGGAAGCCGTCCTGGCCCTCGCCGCGGAAGTAGGCCGGGTCCTGGCGGACCTCGTCGGGGAGGTCCACCACGTCCGGCAGGCCCAGTTCCTCGCCCTGGTAGACGTACGCCGAGCCCGGCAGCGCCAGCATCAGCAGGGTGGCCGCCCGCGCCCGGCGCAGGCCGAGGTCGCGGTCGCCGGCCGTGCGGATCTGGGTGCCGAGGCCGGGCGGGTTCGCGAAGCGCGTGGCGTGCCGGGTCACGTCGTGGTTGGACAGCACCCAGGTCGCGGGGGCGCCCACCGGGCGCATCGCCTCCAGCGTGCGGTCGATGACCGTGCGCAGCTCCTCGGCGTCCCATTCGGTGCCCAGGTACTGGAAGTTGAAGGCCTGGTGCAGCTCGTCGGGGCGGACGTAGTTCGCCGTGCGCTCGACGGTCGGGGTCCACGCCTCCGCCACGAAGATGCGCTCGCCCGCGTACTCGTCGAGGATCGTCCGCCACTGGCGGTAGATCGCGTGCACGCCGTCCTGGTCGAAGAACGGCATGACATCGTTGCCCAGCAGCTTGAGCTGATCGTGGTCGCCGAGGTCGGGCAGACCGTCGGCCTTGACCAGGCCGTGGGCCACGTCGATGCGGAAGCCGTCGACGCCCATGTCCAGCCAGAAGCGCAGGATCGAGCGGAACTCGTCACCCACGGCCGGGTGTTCCCAGTTGAAGTCGGGCTGCTCCGGAGCGAACAGGTGCAGGTACCACTCGCCGTCCTCGACCCGGGTCCAGGCCGGACCGCCGAAGATCGACTCCCAGTCGTTGGGCGGGAGTTCGCCGTTCTCGCCCTTGCCGGGGCGGAAGTGGTAGCGGTCACGCAGCGGGGAGCCCGGGCCTTCCGCGACGGCCCGCTTGAACCACTCGTGCTGGTCGGAGGAGTGGTTGGGGACCAGGTCGACGATGATCCTCAGGCCCAGCCCGTGGGCGTCCCGGATCAGCGCGTCCGCGTCGAGCAGGTTGCCGAACATGGGGTCGACGGCCCGGTAGTCGGCGACGTCGTAGCCGGCGTCGGCCTGCGGCGAGGCGTAGAAGGGACTCAGCCACACGGCGTCCACGCCGAGGTCGCGCAGATACGGAAGTCGGGAGCGTACGCCTTCCAGGTCGCCCATGCCGTCGCCGTTGCTGTCGGCGAAGCTGCGCGGGTAGACCTGGTAGATCACCGCGTCCCGCCACCAGTCGCGGCGGTGGGCGACGGTGGCGACGGCGGAGGTCGGTGCCTGGTCGGCTGCGGCTGAATGCTGCTGGCTCATGGCGTCCTTGAGTGGTCTAACGGTTTCGTCATTCAGGTCAGGAGCGGGGGCGTACTGCCGAGACGGCCGCGTGGCAGCGGGGTCGGATGGCCACGCGGCCGTCTCGAGTTCCGGGAAGGGCCGAGACGTCAGCCCTTCGTGCCGCCCGCGGTAAGCCCGGTCACCAGGTTCTTCTGCACGAGGTAGAAGAAGGCGGAGACCGGTATCGCGATCAGCACGGCCGTGGCGGCCATGAACTGGCGCTGGGCGTCGTGCTCGCTGACGAAGGTCTGCAGCGCCACGGCGAACGTGTACTTGGTGTCGGACAGCATGAACGTCGACGCGAACGCGACCTCACCGAAGGCGGTGATGAAGCTGTAGAAGCCGGCCACGGCGAGCCCCGGCCTGGCGAGCGGCAGGATCAGCCGTACGAACGTGCCGAAGGGGCTCAGTCCGTCGACGCGGCCGGCCTCGTCGATCTCGAACGGGATGGTGTCGAAGTAGCCCTTGAGCAGCCAGGCGCAGTAGGGCACCGCGGTCGAGCAGTAGACCAGGATCAGGCCGAGGTAGCTGTCGATCAGCTGGAGCTCGGACATGATCTGGTACATCGGCACGATGAGGACGGCGATCGGGAACATCTGGGTGACCAGGAGCACCCACATGAACTTCTTGTAGCCCGGGAAGCGCATCCGCGAGACCGCGTACCCGGTGGTCGCGGCGATCAGCACACCGACGACCGTGGTGCCGAGCGAGACGATCAGCGTGCTCCACAGCCAGTCGAAGAAGTTGGTGTCCTGAAGGACGTAGGAGTAGTTGTCCAGCGTCATCTTCCCCCAGATCTCACCGGGGTGGAGATAGTCGTCCTTGTCCGGGCCGAGGGACAGGAACACCAGCCAGGCGATCGGGAAGAGCGCGATGAGGCTCGCGACGATCAGGATGCCGTGCGAGGCGACCGAGGCCGCGAGGCTGCGCTCACTGCGGCGGCGCACCTGGCCCGGAGAGGGGGCCATGCGGATCTCCTTCTTCACTTCGGCGGAAGTCTCAACGGTAGTACTCATGGGAACTCCTGCCTCAGATCGCGAGCTGCTGGTCATTGCGGTTCAGCCAGCGGCGGTAGAAGGAGGTGAAGACGATCAGGATGGCGAGCAGCAGCATGCCGTAGGCGGCCGACTGCGCGAAGTCGCGCGGCTGCTGTCCGAAGCCGAGGTAGTAGGCCCAGGTCACGAGGATCTGCGCGTCCGGGGCGGTGTCGCCGAACAGCAGGAAGATGATCGCGAACTGGTTGAAGGTCCAGATGATGCCGAGCAGGATCACGGTCGAGCTGACCGAGCGCAGGCCGGGCAGGGTGACGTAGCGGAACTGCTGCCACTTGCTGGCGCCGTCCATCTCCGCGGCCTCGTACAGCGTGGAGTCGATGGACTGCAGTCCGCCGAGCAGCGAGAGCATCATGAACGGAACACCGCACCAGGTGTTGACCATGATCGCGGCGAACCGCTGCCAGAAGGTGTCCTCCAGCCACGCCGGCGTCGGCAGGTGCAGGAACTCCAGACCGGAGTTGATGACGCCGCCGTCGGCGAGCATGAAGCGCCAGCCGAAGACGGTGACGAAGGTCGGCACGGCCCAGGGCAGGATCAGGATCAGCCGGTACAGGGTGCGGCCGCGCAGCTTCTGGTTGAGCAGCAGCGCCAGGCCGAGGCCGAGGGTGTAGTGCAGGCCGACACAGGCGGCCGTCCACACGATCGTCCAGATGAAGTGCGACCAGAACCGCTCGTAGGCGGTCTCGCCCCACAGGATGTCGGCGTAGTTGTCGAAGCCGATGAACTTGTAGGTGGCCTCGATCTCGTTGACGCCGATCGTGCGGGCCGTGTTGAGGCTGTTGGCGTCCGTGAGCGTCAGATAGAAGCCGTAGGCCAGGGGGTAGAGCACGAGGACGCCGAGGACGACGACCACGGGCGTGATCATCGCGTAGGCGTACCAGTGCTTCTGGTAGGCGCGCTTCAGACGCTGGCCCAGCCCGGGCCGCGGCGCGCGGTCACCGTGGCGCTTGCCGGTGGCGCGGTCGATGGCGACTGTCATGGTTCTCGACACCTTCTGGAGGATCAGGGGATGGGCCAGGCCACAGGTCTGTGACCGCCGGGTCCCTCCCCCCTTGCAGGCGGGACCCGGCGGTCACGGGCTGACTACTTGCTGAAGTCCGGCACCAGCTTGGCGATGGCGGTCTCAGCGCTGCTCAGGCCCTCGTCGAGGGACTTCTTGCCACCGGCGATGGCCAGCAGCTCGGTGTCCACCGGACCCCACAGGGAGCTGTACTCGGGCAGCGCCGGGCGCGGCTGGGCGACGGCCAGGACTTCCTGGTAGCCGGCGATGCCCGGGTCGGCGACGACCTTGACGGTGTAGGCGTCGTCACGCGTGGGCAGCGTGGAGTTCTTCAGGGCGATGGTCTCCTGCGCCTTGGCGGAGGTCATGAAGTTGACGAACTTCAGGGCCGCCTCCTGGTGCGCGGCGTCCGAGCCGGCGTAGACCGAGAGGTTGTGGCCGCCCGTCGGGGCGCCCTGACCGGCGGAGCCGGCCGGCACCTTGACGATGCCCAGGTTCTCCTTGTCCTTGAACGCCGAGCCCTTGTAGAAGTTGGTGATCTCCCACGGGCCCTGGATGATCGAGGCGACCTTGCCGCTGACGAACGCCTCCTGGATGTGGGCGTAGGCGTCGGCGGTGGTGTCGGCCTTGTGCAGGCCCTTGCCGTCGAAGAGGTCCAGCCAGGTGCCGTAGGCCTTCTTGGCCTCCGCGGAGTTCACGGTGATCTTCTTGGCGTCGGCGTCGATGGTGTCGGTGCCCTCGCCGTGCAGGAAGGACTGGGCGTAGTAGGCCTGGGTGGAGCCCCAGTAACCGTCGACGCCGGTCTTCTCCTTGATCGTGGCGGCGGCCTTCTTCAGCTCGTCCCAGGTCTTGGGGGCCTCGACGCCGGCCTTCTCGAAGAGCTCCTTGTTGTAGACGAGGGCCAGGGTGTCCGTGGTGAAGGGGACACCGTAGGTCTTGCCCTCGTACTTGGCCTGCTCGATCAGGTTCGACTTGAACTTGCTCTCGTCGGCGAGGGCCTCGGTGCCGTCCAGCGGCAGGAAGAAGCCCTTCTTGGCGAAGGCGGGGGTCCAGCCGACCTCGGAGCGCAGGATGTCCGGCGCGCCCTTGGAACCGGCGGCGGTGTCGAACTTGTTCTGCGCCTGGTCGAAGGGGACGTTGACGTACTTGACCTTGATGTTCTTGTTGGCGGCCTCGAACTCCTTGACCAAGGCCTTGTACGTCGGCGCCTCATTGGTGGCGTTGGAGGTGTCCCACCAGGTGATGGTGACCGGACCGTCGGCCTTGTCGCCGCTGTCGCTGTCTCCGCCGCAGGCCGTCGCCGCGAGGGCGAGGGACGCCACCAGCGCGGTGGCCGCTATGCCACGCCGCATGAGTTCTCCTTGAGGGTGAAAGCCCGTGTGGTGCAGGAGCGGCCCCGTCAGCCGTCCCTGCCTGCAGGGGGCAGTCCCGCCTGCCACCTCTGCTGTCTTGCCGACTGCGCCGTTGCGGCCGCCGGGCGTCGTGAACGTAACAGCGATGTAAGCGCCGCGAAAGACCTTGCAGAAAAAAAGTGCAAGGCATCACCGAAGTTACCCGGGCGTGACCTCTTGGCGACTACCGCGAGACCGTTGTTCTGCGGGGTTGAGCGGGCACGGACCGTGTTGTGCAAGACTTGCAAGCTCTTGCCATCCGTTTCATGAGGGGACGCCATGTCACAGCAAGGCGCGTCGCGCCGGTCAACCGTCCGCACTCGGCGTCCGATTGGTGTGCAAGGCGAGATACGGCCGGTACAGTCCAGTGCCGTGACCACACGGCTTGCGGACATCGCTGCGCAGGCGGGGGTGAGCGAAGCGACCGTCAGCCGCGTTCTCAACGGCAAGCCTGGCGTCGCCGCCACCACCCGCCAGTCGGTGCTGGCTGCCCTCGACGTCCTGGGCTACGAGCGCCCGGTGCGTCTGCGGCAGCGCAGCGAAGGCCTGGTGGGCCTGATCACCCCGGAGCTGGAGAACCCGATATTCCCGGCCCTCGCCCAGGTCATCGGGCAGGCGCTGACCAGGCAGGGCTACACCCCGGTGCTCGCCACCCAGACCCCCGGTGGCTCCACCGAGGACGAGCTGACCGAGATGCTCGTCGACCGCGGGGTCGCGGGCATCATCTACGTCTCCGGACTGCACGCGGACACCACGGCCGACATGCAGCGCTACGAGCGGCTGCGCGCCCAGGGTGTCCCCTTCGTCCTCGTCGACGGCTTCTCCCCCAAGGTGCAGGCGCCCTTCATCTCCCCCGACGACCGGGCCGCGATGACGCTCGCGGTGACGCACCTGGCCTCGCTCGGGCACATTCGGATCGGCCTGGCGCTCGGTCCGAAACGGTTCGTCCCGGTCCAGCGGAAGATCGAGGGCTTCGTCCGCTCGATGCAGGACCAGGTGGGCCTGGCGGCGGAGGTCATAGAGACCGAGCTGGTCCAGCACTCGCTGTACACCCTGGAGGGCGGCCAGGCGGCCGCCACCGCACTGATCGACCGGGACTGCACCGCGGTGGTCTGCGCCAGCGACATGATGGCGCTGGGCGCGATACGAGCGGCCCGGCAGCGAGGGCTCCGGGTCCCGACCGACATCTCGGTCGTCGGTTTCGACGACTCCCCGCTGATCGCCTTCACCGACCCGCCGCTCACGACCGTCCGCAAGCCGGTGCCGGCGATGGGCCAGGCCGCGGTGCGGACGTTGCTGGAGGAGATCGGGGGGACTCCGGCACCGCACAGTGAGTTCGTGTTCATGCCGGAACTGGTGGTGCGCGGTTCGACCGCTTCTGCCCCTGGGGACCGAAATCGTCCTTAGGGCGGAGACGCGACGGGCCGGCGCCGTGCACGCGGAGGAGAGCGCGGCCTCCGTCCGTCGTAGAACGTGCGACCGGAACGAGACCAGGGGATGATCGGTGGGGGAAGGCTCTTCTGGCAGACTCTGTGCCTATGGGTGAGACGACCGTGACCGAGCTGGAAGACCGCACGCAGGCGGCCGTTCCGCACCCCGTCACGGCGTCGGAGCGACCGGGCCTGCTGCACAGGATGCGCGCCCCGCGCCGGCCCCGGCTGTGGTTCGAGATCCTGCTGATCGCGGTGAGTTACTGGACGTACTCACTGATCCGCAACGCCGTGCCGGAGCAGAGGTCCGAGGCGCTGCGCAACGCCGACTGGATCTGGAAGGCGGAGCAGACCCTCGGCTTCGCCGTGGAGCAGTCGGTCAACCACGCCGTGAACTCGGTGTCTTGGCTGATCGTGGGCATGAACTACTACTACGCGACGCTGCACTTCGTGGTGACGCTGGGTGTCCTCGTGTGGCTTTACCGCAGTCACCCCGGGCGCTACGCGGCGACCCGCACGGTGCTGTTCGCGACCACCGGTGTGGCCCTGCTCGGTTACTACCTGTATCCGCTCGCTCCGCCCCGGTTGATGACCGGCGGCAACTTCATCGACACCGTGCTGGTCCACCAGACCTGGGGCTCGATGGCCTCCGGCGACCTGAAGAACATGTCGAACCAGTACGCCGCGATGCCGTCGATGCACATCGGCTGGTCCCTGTGGTGCGGCCTGACCATCTTCGCCCTGGCCTCGGTGCCCTGGGCGAAGGTCCTCGGCCTGCTCTACCCGGCGGCCACCCTGGTGGTCATCGTCGCCACCGCCAACCACTTCTGGCTGGACGCGGTCGGCGGCCTGCTGTGCCTCGCCTTCGGCTACACAGTGGCACGGGTGTGGTACGGCGCGTTGCCGCACGCGCTGCCGCAGGCGGCCCCGCCGAAGGGCGCGCGGCGCCCCCTGCCGCTGGCCGGCAGGTTCAGGCGCTGAACCGGAACCCGCCGAGCTGGTAGTCGAGTCCGGCACGGAACTCCAGGCGCGGCACGGCCGCCCGCAGATCGGCGTACAGCTCGACGGGGACCGCGTACACGCCGGCCAGGAGCAGCTCGTCGTCACCGCGCGGGAACAGGTCGCGCACACGCAGGATCTCCTCCCGGGTGAGCGTCGTCTCGTGTGCGGCCAGGTCGTCGGTCGCCCAGCCGATGAGCTCCCAGCCGAGCCCGTCGGGATCGGTCCCGCCCCCGTTTTCGATCATGGCCCTACCGTATCCGGGGTTCACGCCCCGTAGAACAGCTCGTCCACCACGCTCCGGGCCCGTCTCGCCGTGCGGCGGTAGTCGTCGAGCATGTCACCGACGCGGCCGGGGCCGTAGCCGAGGTAGCGGCCGACGGCGGCGAGTTCGCGGGGGTCGGAGGGGAAGGTGTCGCCCGCCCGGCCCCGGACCAGCATGACCGCGTTGCGGACCCGGGTGGCCAGGACCCAGGCCTCGTCCAGGGTGGCCGCGTCCGGCGCGGGGATCAGATCGGCCGCCGCCGCGGCCGCCAGGGCCGCCCGGGTGCGGGTGGTGCGCAGGGACGGCTCGGCGGCGCCGTGGCGCAGCTGGAGGAGCTGGACCGTCCACTCGACGTCCGAGAGGCCGCCGGGGCCGAGCTTGGTGTGGAGCTTGGGGTCGGCGCCGCGCGGGAGCCGTTCGGACTCCATCCGGGCCTTCAGCCGGCGGATCTCGCGGACCGCGTCGTCGGCGAGGCCGGACGCGGGGTAGCGCAGCGGGTCGATCAGCTCCAGGAAACGGCGGCCGAGGTCCTCGTCGCCCGCGACCACTTCGGCCCGCAGCAGCGCCTGCGACTCCCACACCAGTGACCAGCGCCGATAGTAGGCCTCGTACGACTTCAGCGTCCGCACCAGCGGCCCGGACTTGCCCTCGGGGCGCAGATCGGCGTCGATCAGCAGGGGCGGGTCGGCGCTCGGGATCTGGAGCAGCCGCCGGGTCTCGGCGACGACGCTGTTGGCGGCCCGGGCCGCCTCCTGCTCGTCGACACCGTCGCGCGGCTCGTGCACGAACAGCACGTCCGCGTCCGAGCCGTAGCCCAGCTCGTGGCCGCCGAAGCGGCCCATGCCGATGATCGCGAACCGGGTGGGCAGGGTGTCGCCCCAGCCCTCGCGGACGACCGCGCGCAGGGTGCCGGCCAGCGTCGCCGCGGTCAGGTCCGACACCGCGCCGCCGACCAGGTCCACCAGCGCGCCCTGGTCGGCCTCGGCGGGCTGGGCCTCGGTGCCGTAGGAACCGACGATGTCGGCGGCGGCCGTACGGAAGAGTTCGCGGCGGCGCACGCCGCGCGCAGCGGTGACCGCCTGGGCGCCACCGTCGGCGCGGCCGACCGCGGCGAGGATCTCCTGTTCCAGGTGGGCACGGGAGCGGGGCTCCAGGCCGCCGCCGTCACCGTCACCGAGCAGGGCGACCGCCTCGGGGGCGCGCATCAGCAGGTCGGGGGCGAGCCGCCCGGCGGACAGTACGCGCGCGAGGTTCTCCGCGGCAGCGCCCTCGTCGCGCAGGAGCCGGAGGTACCAGGGGGTCTTGCCCAGGGCGTCGGAGACCTTGCGGAAGTTGAGCAGGCCCGCGTCCGGGTCGGCGGAGTCGGCGAACCAGCCGAGCAGCACGGGCAGCAGGGTGCGCTGGATGGCGGCCTTGCGGGTGACGCCGGAGGCGAGCGCCTCCAGGTGGCGCAGGGCGGCGGCCGGGTCGGCGTAGCCGAGCGCGACCAGCCTTTCGCGGGCCGCCTCGCTGCTCAACCGGGCCTCGCCGGTGGCGAGTTGGGCGACGGCGTCGAGCAGTGGCCGGTAGAACAGCTTCTCGTGCAGCCGTCGTACGACGGAGGCGTGCCGCTTCCACTCGCGGTTCAGGTCGGCCACCGGATCGCTGCGCAGGCCCAGCGAGCGGGCGATGCGGCGCAGGTCGGCGTCGTCCTCGGGGACGAGGTGGGTGCGGCGCAGCCGGTACAGCTGGATGCGGTGCTCCATGGAGCGCAGGAAGCGGTAGGCGGCGTCCAGTTGGGCGGCGTCGGTGCGGCCGACGTAACCGCCGGCGGCGAGCGCCCGCAGGGCGTCCAGGGTGGTGCCGCTGCGCAGGGAGGCGTCGGACCGCCCGTGCACCAACTGCAGGAGCTGTACGGCGAATTCGACGTCCCTGAGCCCGCCGGGGCCGAGCTTGAGCTGGCGGTCGAGTTCGGCGACGGGGATGGTCTCCACCACCCGGCGCCGCATCTTCTGCACGTCGGTGACGAAGTTCTCCCGCTCGGCGGCCTTCCACACGAGGGGCTGGAGGGCGGCGACGTACTCCTCCCCCAGGTCGATGTCACCGGCCACCGGGCGGGCCTTGAGCAGCGCCTGGAACTCCCAGGTCTTCGCCCAACGCTGGTAGTAGGCGAGGTGGCTGGAGAGGGTGCGCACCAGCGGGCCGTTCCTGCCCTCGGGCCGCAGGTTCGCGTCCACGGGCCAGATCGAGCCCTCGACGGTCGTCTCGGAGCAGATCCGCATCATGTGCGAGGCGAGTTTGGTGGCCGCTCTCAGAGCCTTGGTCTCGTCGGCTCCCTCCGCGGGCTCGCCGACGAAGATGACGTCGACGTCGGAGACGTAATTGAGTTCGTGGCCACCGCACTTGCCCATCGCGACCACCGCGAGCCGGCACGCGGAGGCGTCGTCGGGTGCGGCGGCGCGGGCGATGGCGAGCGCGGCGCGCAGGGTCGCGGTGGCCAGATCGGCCAACTCGGCGGCGGACTGGGCGACATCGGTGGTGCCGCACACGTCACGGGCGGCGATGGACAGCAGACAGCGCCGGTAGGCGACGCGCAGCGACACCGGGTCGACGGCCTCGGCGAGGCCCCGCTCGAACTCGGCGACTCCGGGATGCAGATCCCGCGGCTCGTAGGTGACCAGCGCCTGCCAGTCGCCGGCGTGCCGGGCCAGGTGGTCGGCGAGCGCGGCGGACGCGCCGAGCACCCCGAGCAGCCGGTCCCGCAGGGGCTTGGCCGCTATCACGGTGTCCAGCAGCTCACGGTCGGGCTGCGCCTCGAGCAGGCGTACGAGGCCGTGCAGGGCGAGATCGGGATCGGCCGTCGCCCCCAGCGCCTCCAGCAGCACCGGGTCGTTGCGTACGGCGGCGAGCTCCGAGCTCTCCAGCAGCCGCTCGGCGGCGCTCGGATCGGTGAAGCCGTGCCGCAGCAGCCGTGTGAAGGTACTGCTTCTGCGCCCCGGCGCCGTCATCCTCGGCCTCCTGTCGGATCAAGGTCGTACGCGATCGAGCGTAACCGGAGTGATTGCGACAAGCGCCGATGAGTTCAGGGGGTGGACAGGGTCTTCCTTGTATGACCGACAACGCGATGGAGCCGCGGACCAGTCTCGACGCCCGCTACAGCGACGCGACCGCCGAGGCGAGGCCCTGGGCGGAGGCGCTGGCGCTGCTGTCCGCGGCGGAGCTGTTCTGGATCTCGACGGTACGGCCGGACGGGCGGCCCCACGTGACCCCGCTGCCCGCGGTGTGGTCCGGGGGCGCGCTGCACTTCTGCACGGGCCCGGAGGAGCGCAAGGCGCGCAACCTGGCCGAGAACCCGCAGGTCGTGCTGACCACGGGCACGAACACCTGGGACGAGGGCTACGACCTGGTCGTCGAGGGCGAGGCGGTGCGGGTGACGGACGAGGCCCGGCTGCGCGAGCTGGCGGCGGCCTGGGAGGCGAAGTACGGCAGCTTCTGGCACTTCGAGGTCCGGGACGGTTCCTTCCACCACGGAGCGGGACACGCTTTCGTTTTCTCGGTGGCGCCACGGACCGTTTTCGGCTTCGGTAAGGGTGAACCGTTCAGCCAGACCCGTTGGCGATTCTCCAGGGAGGACCAGCAATGGACTTCACGCTCGAAGTGATTCCGCTGCCCGTGAGCGACATCGACCGAGCCAGGGACTTCTACCGGGACAAGGTCGGCTTCCACGTCGACATCGACCAGGAGGTCATGCCCGGGATGCGTATCGTCCAGCTGACGCCCCCGGGCTCCGGCTGCTCGATCGCGCTGGGCGACAACCTCTGGGACGAGTCCCGGGGCCAGGCCAAGCCGCAGCCCGGTTCGTACCAGGGGCTGCAGCTGTGCGTGGCGGACATCAAGGCGGCGCGGGCGGAGCTGGTGGAGCGGGGCGTGGAGGTGTCGGAGCCGGTCCAGTACACCCCCGACGACGGCGCCACGTTCATGTACTTCAAGGACCCCGACGGCAACGGCTGGGCCGTCCAGGAGTACCGCGTCCGCGGCGACAAGCCCCTCCATCAGCTCCTGTCGGAACAGGCCGGCTGAGACTCAGGCAAGGCCGCTCTGCGTGAACGGGCACCCCTGAAGCCGCCGACGCCACCACCGCAGCCGGGGATCGGCGAGCGGATCCGGGAGAGTACGGGCCCGGTACCGCGCGTCCAGCACACCGACGATCCGCGCCAGCTCGGCCCGTTCCCGCGGGGGCAGACTCCGCAGGACGGTGCCGAGCACGTCGCGGGCGTGCCGCACGTCCCGCAGTTCACAGCCCCGGCAACCGCAGTCGTCGCCGTACGGATATCTGGGCCGCCGTCCCGGCGGACTCAGGAAGGCCCGGTACCGCCGCAGGGCGTGGTCGGTGACGCCGGGAAAGATGAAGTAGTCGCGGGACAACGCCTCGGACCGATGCACGGCGAGGCTGACCTGGGCGGAGAGCCCGTGGATACGGTCCGGCGGGGGCACGTCCCTGCTCCGCTGACCCTGACGAAGGCGCTGCGCGGCTCGCAGCGCGACCGGCCGTTTACGCGGCATCGGCCTTTCGTGACGTCGAATTCATGGCCGCAGGATACCCCAGAACCGCAGGTTTCGTTGAGTTGCGTGTGGCGCAACTACGTGATGAACTGGAGATTCACCCTTCCTGTCACCTTCCCGATATCACAGGATTGTGATTCGAATGAGTGACGACGACGTAGTTGCGCACAAGAAGATTGGCTCATGGCGTCAGCGCGCGAGTGCTCACATCGCGGCCGTGCAAGCCGAACTGGACCGCATCGAAGATATGCAGGGCCTGTCGGAGCACGACAAAAAGCTGGCGAAAAAGGCGCACCAGCTTTTACAAGGCGCGCGACAGACCACGGACAGCTGGCCGCCGTTCTGGGCCGCCGCGTCCGCGCGAGATCGCACCCTGGCGACCGTCCACGAAGCCGAGCTGATCGTCCTCAAACTGACACCGGCCCAGGAAATCGGCTGGGCCGGGCCCACTGTTCTGGCCAAGGGCATCCAGCACCTGGGGCAGGAGGACCTTCGGCTCAAGCTGCTGGAAGAGCATCTGCGCGAGAACAACAACCTGCTGGATGCCACCGGGAGACACCTGGCGGCGGACGTCCTCCATGCCGCGCATCACACGGAGGAGATTGAGATAGGCAGGGTGCGGAATTTCCGCAACATCCTGCTGCTCGCCTTTCTCGCGCTTTCCGCGTTCACGGTCCTGCTGATTCTCTCCGGCTATCAGAATCCTGACGCGCTCGCGGACAAACTCTGCTTCGAGCCGCCTAAACCGACCCCCGAGAACCTCGATGCCACGGCTTACATCTGCCCGGTCGAAGGGAAAGAACCCGAGGGCGCCAACGTCTTGCTGGTGGCCTCGCTGGGGGCGGCGTCCGCGGCACTCGCCGGCGCTGCGTCAATTCGCCACATACACGGGTCCGCGGTCCCCTACATGGTGCCCATGAGCCTGCTCGTTCTGCGCATCCCCATCGGCGCGCTCTCCGCCATTCTGGGCCTGGTTCTCATCCACGGGGAATTCATCCCCGGACTGACGGCACTGGACAGCAGGGCGCAGATCGCCGCATGGGCCGTGGCGTTCGGGATCGGTCAGGAGAGCCTGACGCGGCTGCTCGACAAGAAGGGCAACCTGCTCCTGGAGAACGTGCGCGGTTCGGCGCGGGCCGTGGAGTCACCGCCGCCCAGCACGGACAGGCTGATGAAACCCGTACTGCGCCCGCCCGGACCCAATGGCGCCAAACGCGGCGGTGACGGGGCGGCGGTTCAGGAGGAGGAAGAGGAGGCCGAACGGCCGGAGAACCGCCGCTGACCTCCCCGCGGGCCCGTCTACAGCACCGGCAGGTTCTTCCGCAGCTCGAACGCGGTCACCTCGGAGCGGTACTCCTCCCACTCCGAGCGCTTGTTGCGCAGGAAGAAGTCGAAGACGTGTTCGCCGAGGGTTTCGGCGACCAGGTCGCTGTTCTCCATGAGGGTCAGGGCCTCGCCGAGGTTCTGCGGGAGGGGTTCGATGCCCATCGCGCGGCGCTCGGCGTTCGACAGGGCCCAGACGTCGTCCTCGGCGCCCGGCGGGAGTTCGTAGCCCTCCTCGATGCCCTTAAGGCCGGCGGCCAGGAGCACCGCGTAGGCCAGGTAGGGGTTGGCGCCGGAGTCGATCGAGCGGACCTCGACGCGGGCCGAGCCGGTCTTGCCGGGCTTGTACATGGGCACGCGCACCAGCGCCGAGCGGTTGTTGTGGCCCCAGCAGATGTACGACGGCGCCTCGCCGCCCGCACCGGCCGTGCGCTCGGAGCCGCCCCAGATCCGCTTGTAGGAGTTCACCCACTGGTTGGTGACCGCGGAGATCTCGGCGGCGTGCTTGAGCAGGCCGGCGATGAAGGAGCGGCCGACCTTGGAGAGCTGGTACTCCGAGCCCGACTCGTAGAAGGCGTTGCGGTCGCCCTCGAAGAGCGAGAGGTGGGTGTGCATACCGCTGCCCGGGTGCTCCGAGAACGGCTTGGGCATGAACGTGGCCTGCACGCCCTGCTCCAGCGCCACCTGCTTCATGACCAGCCGGAAGGTCATGATGTTGTCGGCCGTGGACAGCGCGTCGGCGTAGCGCAGGTCGATCTCCTGCTGGCCCGGGGCGCCCTCGTGGTGGGAGAACTCCACCGAGATGCCCATCGACTCCAGCATGGTGATGGCCTGACGGCGGAAGTCCATGCCGACGTTGGTCGGGGTGTGGTCGAAGTAGCCGGAGTTGTCGGCCGGGGTGGGGCGGGAGCCGTCCAGCGGGCGGTCCTTGAGCAGGAAGAACTCGATCTCGGGGTGGGTGTAGAAGGTGAAGCCGAGGTCGGAGGTGCGGGCCAGGGCGCGCTTGAGGACGTAGCGCGGGTCGGCGAAGGACGGGGAGCCGTCCGGCATCAGGATGTCGCAGAACATGCGGGCCGTGCCGGGGGTCTCCGCGCGCCAGGGCAGGACCTGGAAGGTGGAGGGGTCCGGCTTGGCGATCATGTCGGACTCGTAGACCCGGGCGAAGCCCTCGATGGCGGAGCCGTCGAAGCCGATGCCCTCGTCGAAGGCCTGCTCGAGCTCGGCCGGGGCCACGGCGACGGACTTGAGGAAGCCCAGCACGTCCGTGAACCACAGGCGTACGAACCGGATGTCGCGCTCCTCCAACGTACGGAGCACGAACTCCTGCTGCTTGTCCATCTTCCGCTTCCCCATCCTTGCTGGTCAGGCCGCCTGTTCCGCGCACCGCGGACAGGCGGTCGGGCACCCGAGCATCACACCACAACACCGTTTCGGGCGCGTTGCCGACCTTGATCTGCGAGCTGACCTCGGTCTGAACGCCCGGCGTGCCGCGGGTGTACGGCTCTGCCGCCCATCTTGCCTGCTCGGACCGACATCCGTAATGCCCGGCCGTCGACGGCTGTGGCGCGTGCGCGACCGTTTAATTTGCATCTCAGATGCAAGTTTTAATAGCGTGCCGTCCAGCGCGGTGCCCGTGCCGTCCGGCCGGCGCCGTCCGGTCCAGCGCCCGAAGGAGCCCCCGATGCTGTCCGAACCGTCCGCCGCCACCGTCCGAGCGACCCTCCCCGCCGTGGCCGCCTCCCTGGACGAGATCACCGATCGCTTCTACTCCGGGCTCTTCGCCGCCCGCCCCGACCTGCTGCGGGACCTCTTCAACCGCGGCAACCAGGCCGCCGGCACCCAGCGCCAGGCCCTGGCCGGTGCCGTGGCCGCCTTCGCCACGCACCTGGTCGAGCACCCGGAGCGGCGGCCGGACGCGATGCTGGCCCGTATCGCCCACAAGCACGCGTCCCTCGGGGTCACGCCGGAGCAGTACGCGCTCGTCCACGAGCACCTGTTCGCCGCCATCGCCGGCGTGCTCGGCGAGGCCGTCACCCCCGAGGTCGCGGCGGCCTGGGACGAGGTCTACTGGCTGATGGCGAACGCCCTGATCGCGCTGGAGAAGCGGCTGTACGAGGAGTCCCGGGAGCCGGGCTGGCGGCGCTGGGAGGTCGTGGAGCGGGTGCCGGAGACCCCCGAGGTGATCACCCTCCGGCTCCGCCCCTCGGACGGCGGCCCGGTGGCGGACTTCCGCGCGGGCCAGTACGTCTCGGTCCGCGTCGAGCTCCCCGACGGCGCCCGGCAGATACGGCAGTACAGCCTGTCCGGGGCGCCCGGTTCGACGCTGCGCCAGATCAGCGTGAAGCGGGTGACGGACGAGGCCGTGACGGGCGAGGTCTCCGACCACCTCCACGCGCGCGTGGAGGTGGGCAGCGTCCTCGAACTCTCCGCTCCTTACGGCGACCTGGTCCTCGACCCGGCCGACGACCGCCCCCTCCTGCTCGCCTCCGCGGGCATCGGCGTCACCCCGATGACCGCGATGCTGGCGCAGCTCGCCCAGGACGGCCACCCCACCCCGGTCACCGTCCTCCACGCCGACCGTTCCCCCGCCACCCACGCCCTGCGCACCGACCAGGAGACCTACGCGGCCAAGCTCCGCGAGGCGAGCGTCCACTTCTGGTACGAGCAGGACGCCCCCGAGGACGCCAGGACCGGCCGGACGGACCTCACCGACGTCGCCGTGGCACCGGACACGCGCGCGTACCTGTGCGGCCCGCTCCCCTTCATGCGAACGGTGCGCGCACAGCTGCTGGCGAAGGGCGTACGAGCCGCGGACATCCACTACGAGGTCTTCGGCCCCGACCTGTGGCTCGCGCAGGAGGGTTAGGCCAGGGTCAGGCCCTGTCCTCGGGTCGGCCCGGCCGCGAGAAGCGGTCCGGTCCGGCCGACGCCGGGATGATCCAAGCGACAGGGCCTGGTCCCGCTCACGCGTGCGGCGCCCGTCCGATCTCCAGCAGGAGCGGTCCCGTCGGGGAGGCGACCATGTCGGCGACGGTCAGCGGGTCCAGGGAGGCGAAGAAGGCCTCCTGGGCCCGGCGCAGGGCGCCGCGCAGGCGGCAGGCGGACCGCAGGGGGCAGGGGGTGGGGCCCTCGCAGTCGACCACGTCGCCGTCGCCCTCGAAGGAGCGGACCACCGCGCCCACGGACGCCGTGCGGCCCTTCTCCGTGAGGGTCAGGCCACCGCCCCGGCCTCGACGGGCGTCGACCAGGCTCTGGTGCTGGAGTTCCGCGACGACCTTCGCGGCGTGCGTGTACGGGACGTCCATGTCCTCGGCCACCTCACGCGTGGTCGGCGTGGAGCCTTCGGACACGGCGAGTCGCATGAGGATCCGCAGGGCGAGGTCGGTCGAACGCAGCAGCCGCATACCGGAAGCGTAGATAATGCGCATCTGCGCTTCAAATTATTCGCGGAGCACCTGTCGGGTGGCTGTCGATTCCGTTGCGATCCGGCCCTTTCCTGTGCCCTCCCTTCGGGACGCCACTGTTTCCCCATTACGATCAGCGGACCCGACCGTCCCTTTCCGCAGAAGGACATCACGCCATGGGATCCGCCAAGAAGAGCAACGCGGCGCGCAAGGCCCGCATAGAAGAGATGCGGCGCGCCGAGCAGGCTCGCGAGCGCCGCAACCGGATCCTCACGATCGGCGCCAGCGTGACGGTCGTCACAGCCCTGGTCGTCGGCGCCGTCGTCCTGGTGCAGACGCAGGATGACGACGACACCGCGTCCGACTCCAAGACCACGGGCTCCCTGGTGGCCGGTGCCGACGGCGTGAGCACCTGGCAGGGCGGCAAGCTGTCCCAGACCCACGTCGAGAAGAAGGTCAGCTACCCGGTCCAGCCCCCGGTCGGCGGCGACCACAACCCGGTCTGGCAGAACTGCAACGGCGACGTCTACACCGAGGCCGTCGCGAACGAGAACGCGGTGCACTCCCTGGAGCACGGCGCGGTCTGGGTGACGTACACGAGCAAGGCCAAGAAGGCCGACGTCGACGCGCTCGCGGCGAAGGTGAAGAAGACGCCGTACACGCTGATGAGCCCCTACGAGGACCAGAAGTCGCCGATCATGCTGTCGGCCTGGGGCGCGCAGCGCACGGTGACCGGCGCGAGCGACCCGAACCTCGACAAGTTCTTCGAGAAGTACGTGCAGGGCGAGCAGACGCCCGAGCCGGGCGCCGCGTGCACGGGCGGTAAGGCGGAGTGATGAAGCACGTCGGCTGGATCGCCGGTACCGCGGCGGCGGTCCTCGTCGCGGCAGGCGCGATCACGTACGCCGTGGCTCAGGACGAGGCGGCCGACGCGCCCCCCACCGCCGACTCCGCGGACGCCGGGTTCGCGCGGGACATGGCGGTGCACCACCAGCAGGCCGTGGAGATGTCGTACATCGTGCGCGACCGCACGGACGACACCGAGGTGCGGCGCCTCGCGTACGACATCGCGCAGACGCAGGCCAACCAGCGCGGGATGCTGCTGGGCTGGCTCGACCTGTGGAAGCTGCCGAAGGTGTCCTCGGACGCGCCGATGACCTGGATGGACATGGGCGCGATGGCCTCCGGCGAGGACGGCGCGCTGATGCCCGGCATGGCGACCAACACCGAGATGAAGAAGCTCGGGACGCTCAACGGCAAGGCGGCGGAGATCTTCTTCCTCCAGCTGATGACCGCCCATCACAAGGGCGGCATCCACATGGCGGAGGGCTGTCTGGAGCGGTGCGAGGTCGGGGTGGAGAAGCGGCTCGCGCAGACCATGGTCAACGGCCAGGAGTCGGAGATCCAGCTGATGGCGGACATGCTCGCCGACCGGGGCGCCAAGGCGCGGCCGTAGGCCCTCGGGCGCGGGCCCTCGGCCGTGGGCGTACGCCGTGGGGTGGCCCACACCACTTCACCACCCCATCGCGTCGCTCTGACGATTACACTGGGCGCGTGCCTCAACTTCGCCTCGCTCTGAACCAGATCGACTCGCGCGTCGGTGACCTCGCCGGGAACACCGAGACGATCCTCCGCTGGACCCGGCACTCCGCCGAGCAGGGAGCGCACCTCGTGGCGTTCCCGGAGATGGCGCTGACCGGGTATCCCGTCGAGGACCTGGCCCTGCGGACCTCCTTCGTGGAGGCGTCCCGCGCGGCATTGCGGACGCTTGCGGCCCGGCTCGCCGAGGAGGGCTTCGGAGAGCTGCCGGTGGTCGTCGGCTACCTCGACCGCTCCGAGACGGCCCAGCCGAAGTACGGCCAGCCGGCGGGCGCCCCGCGCAACGCGGCGGCGGTGCTGCACGGCGGCGAGGTGGTCCTCACCTTCGCCAAGCACCACCTGCCGAACTACGGCGTCTTCGACGAGTTCCGCTACTTCGTGCCCGGCGACACCATGCCGGTGGTGCGCGTGCACGGCGTGGACGTGGCCCTCGCCATCTGCGAGGACCTCTGGCAGGACGGCGGCCGGGTGCCAGCGGCACGGTCGGCCGGGGCCGGGCTGCTGCTCTCGATCAACGCCTCGCCGTACGAGCGCGACAAGGACGACACCCGGCTGGAGCTGGTCCGCAAGCGCGCCCAGGAGGCGGGCTGCACCACCGCCTACCTCGCGATGATCGGGGGCCAGGACGAGCTGGTCTTCGACGGCGACTCGATCGTCGTCGACGCGAGCGGTGAGGTCATCGCGCGGGCGCCGCAGTTCGCCGAGGGCTGTGTGGTCCTGGACCTCGACCTGCCCGCGGCCGCGGCGGACGCCCCCACGGGCGTCGTCGACGACGGTCTGCGGATCGACCGCCTGGTCCTGTCCGAGGACCCGCTGCCCGCGTACACCCCGGAGCTGACGGGCGGCTACGCGGACCGCCTGGACGACGACGAGGAGGTCTACTCGGCCCTGGTCGTGGGTCTGCGGGCGTACGTCGCCAAGAACGGCTTCCGGTCGGTCCTGATCGGCCTGTCCGGCGGCATCGACTCGGCACTGGTCGCGGCCATCGCCTGCGACGCGGTGGGCGCGCAGAACGTCTACGGCGTCTCCATGCCGTCGAAGTACTCCTCGGATCACTCCAAGGGCGACGCGGCGGAACTCGCGCGCCGCACGGGCCTGAACTTCCGTACGGTCCCGATCGAGCCGATGTTCGACGCCTACATGGCGTCGACGGACCTCACCGGCCTGGCCGAGGAGAACCTGCAGTCCCGGCTGCGCGGCACGCTGCTGATGGCGATCTCCAACCAGGAGGGCCACATCGTCCTGGCGCCGGGCAACAAGTCGGAGCTGGCGGTGGGGTATTCGACGTTGTACGGCGACTCGGTGGGCGCGTACGGCCCGATCAAGGACGTCTACAAGACCTCGATCTTCCGCCTCGCCGAGTGGCGCAACCGTTCGGCGGCCGAGCGCGGGCAGACCCCGCCGATCCCGGAGAACTCGATCACCAAGCCGCCGAGCGCGGAACTGCGCCCCGGCCAGGTCGACACCGACTCCCTGCCCGACTACCCGGTCCTGGACGCGATCCTGGAGCGCTACGTCGACCGCGACGAGGGCGCCGACGCCATCGTGGCCGCCGGTTACGACCCGGCCCTGGTCACCAAGACCCTGCGCATGGTGGACACGGCGGAGTACAAGCGCCGCCAGTACCCGCCGGGCACGAAGATCTCGGCGAAGGGCTTCGGCAAGGACCGACGGCTGCCGATCACGAACGGGTGGCGGGAGACCGCGTAAGCGCACCACAGGGGGGCCGGAGCAATCCGGACCCCCCTGTTTGCACGGTGCGGACCGCAGCCTGTTCCCCGTTCAGGAGCGCGGCCCGTCCCTGCTCAGTCAGGACCGCACGGCCGCCGCCTCTCCCGGCACATGCCCGGCGACGATGAGTTCCCGCCCCGCCACCGGTACCCGGCGCCGGTCCACCGCGTACGCCGCCCCGGCCACGCCCAGGCCCAGCACCGCGAGGGCCGCGCCCGCGAGCGCCGGGGAGGTGACCCCGAGCCCGGCGGCCAGGGCGAGCCCGCCGATCCAGGCGCCGCCCGCGTTCGCCAGGTTGAAGGCGGCCTGGTTCGCGGAGGAGGCGAGGGAGGGGGCCGCCGAGGCCTTCTCCATGACCATGAGCTGGAGCGGGGACCCGGTGACGAAGGCCGCCATGCCGAGCAGGACCACCCCGAGCGCCGCGCTCCACGCCGTGGACATCAGCACCGGGAACAGCCCGAGCACCAGCGCCAGCGCGGCCAGCCCGCCGAACAGGGTCGCCCGCATCGCGTGGTCCGCCAGGCGTCCGCCCAGCAGGTTCCCGGCGGTCGCGCCCACGCCGAACAGCGCGAGCAGCAGCGTCACGCTGGCGTCGGCGTACCCGGCCGCGTCGGTCAGCATCGGCGTGATGTAGCTGTACGCCGCGAACAGCGCCCCGAAGCCGGCCACCGTCGTACCGAGGGCCAGCCAGACCGGCACCGACCTCAGCGCGGCCAGCTCGCCGCGCAGGCCGGAGGCGGGGGACGCCTGCGGGTGCTCGCGCGGGACCAGCAGGAACAGCGAGACGATCGCCGCCACGCCGATCGCGCTCACCCCGAGGAAGGTGGCCCGCCAGCCCAGGTGCTGGCCCATGAGGGTGGCGACGGGGACGCCCGCGATGTTCGCGACCGTCAGGCCCAGGAACATCAGGGACACCGAGCGGGCCTTGCGCTCCGGCGCGACCAGGGTCGTCGCCACCACCGCGCCGACGCCGAAGAAGGCGCCGTGCGGCAGGCCGCTGAGGAAGCGGGCGGCGAGCAGCGAGCCGTTGTCGGGGGCGAGGGCCGACAGGGCGTTGCCGGCCACGAAGAGCGCCATCAGGCCGATCAGGACCTTGCGGCGGGACATGCGGGCGGTGACGGCGGCGAGGAGCGGGGCGCCGACGACGACGCCGAGGGCGTACGCCGAGACGAGATGGCCGGCGGTCGGGATCGAGATGCCGAGGTCGGCCGCGACGTCGGGCAGCAGGCCCATCATCACGAACTCGGTGGTGCCTATGCCGAATGCGCCCACGGCGAGGGCGAGCAAGGCGAGGGGCATGAGGGGGCCGTGCCTTTCGGGAGCGGGGTTCCGTGCATCATATGTTCACGCACGGAACAAAGTCTCCCCGGCCCGCTATTCCAGGCGGTTACGAGGAGGTGTCGACCTTCACCCGGGCCGCCACCGGCAGGTGGTCGCTCCCGGTCTCCGGCAGCGTCCACGAGCTGATCGGCTCGATGTCCCGCACCAGGATCTGATCGATCCGCGCCATCGGGAACGACGCCGGCCAGCTGAACCCGAAGCCGCTGCCCGCCGCTCCCTGCGTGGAGCGCATCTGGGAGGTGACGGCGTTCAGGGCGCGGTCGTTCATCGTGCCGTTGAGATCGCCGAGCAGCACGCTGCGCGGCAGCTTCTCGTCGGCGATGGCCTCGCCCAGGGCGTCGGCGCTCTTGTCGCGCTGCCGGGCGGTGAAGCCGGCCTCCATCTTGACCCGCACCGACGGCAGGTGGGCGACGTACACCGCGATCTCGCCGGACGGCGTGCTGACGGCGGCGCGCATGGCCCGGGTCCAGCCCAGCTTGATGTCGACGGCCTTCACCCCGCTCAGCGGGTACTTGCTCCACAGCCCGACGGTGCCCTGCACCGAGTGGTACTTGTACGTCGACGCCAGCGCCTCCTCGTAGACCGGTACGGCGGTGGCGGTCAGCTCCTCCAGGGCCAGCACGTCCGCACCGGAGGCGGCCACGTCGCGGGCGGTGCCGGCGGGGTCGGGGTTGTCGGCGTTGACGTTGTGTGTGGCGATGGTGAGGTCGCCGCCGGAGGAGGTCTTGCCGGTGAGGAGCCCGCCGAAGAGGTTCAGCCACACGACGGCGGGCAGGACGATCGCGATCAGCGCGGTCGCGGACTTGCGCACCACGCCCAGCACGAGCAGCAGCGGGACGAACAGGCCGAGCCAGGGCAGGAAGGTCTCGGTCAGGCTGCCGAGGTTGCCGATGGCGTTGGGGATGTGCGCGTGCAGCAGCATGACGAGGGCGAGGAGCACCGCGAAGACGGCGGTGACGATGCCCCGGCGCCAGATCCGCGGGTCGCCGCGCCAGCCGGTCAGGAGCCGCTCCAGCAGACGCCGGAACCGGTTTCCCCGGCGCTCGGGTCCCGAGCCGCCGCTGTCCCTCTCCGTCATGTACGCCTGCTGCGCCATACCGTCGCCTCACTGCCTGCCGTGCACACCATCGTCCCCCGCTGTTACGACCCTAGGGGATGATCGGTTCTCTTCCCGCCGTCCCATGACGGCCGTACGGGCACAGGGACGTACAAGTCGGCTTCCGGAGTTCCGGTTACCGATGCGGAAAGCGCGCTCTGTGACGAAACGCGCACATCCGCTATGCGGGAGGCGAACTGACGGGCGGTGAGCTGACGGGCCGTAGGCCTTCGAGGAGGGTGTCGACGATCTGTTCGGACAGGCCCTCGGGGAGGTCGCCGTCCGGGTGCAGGACCGCGCGGACCAGCATGGGGCCCACGAACAGGTCGTTGAGCAGTTCGACGTCGATGTCGTCGCGCAACTCGCCGTTGGCCTGGCCCCGGCGCAGCACTTCGATGCCGAGCCGGCGCCGGGGCGCGACGACGTTGGTGTGGTACGCCGCCCACACCTTGGGGCTGGTCTTCATCTGGGCGTGCACGTTGTGCAGGATCGCCGAGGAGCGGCTGAGCAGTCCGCGTCGCCGCAGTGACTCCAGCAGGACGACGAGGTCGTCGCGCACGGACGTGCCGGGGAGTTCGGCGTCGGGCGGCTCCGCCGCGCGCACGACGTCGACGAACAGCTCCTCCTTGCCGCTCCACCGGCGGTAGATGGCGGCCTTGCCGACACCCGCGGTGCGGGCGATGCGCTCGATGGACAGCTCGGCGAGGGGCACGCCCTCCTCCAGCAGCTTCACCACGCCCTCGATGATGGCGCGCTCCACGGCCTCGCTGCGGGGGCGGCCCCGGACCGGGCTGGGCTGACTGTCGGCGAGGTTCACGTGCGTGCGTCCCTTCTGTGGTCTGGGGATTCTCCCCTACGGCTGCTCCTCCTCGGCCCGGGGTGGCTTCCCCGGCAGGAACAGTCCGACGACGATCGCGCCGATCACGGCGACCGCGGCTCCGCCGAGCGCGGTGACGTGCATGGCGTGCAGGAAGGAGTCGTTGGCCTGCGCGACCAGGGTTCCGGGGCTGTCGAGCTTCGCGGCGACGGCCAGCGTGGACTCGATGGACTCGCCCGCGGTGTGGCGCAGCCCGGGCGGCAGCGCGGTGAGGTCGTCCTCGATGGAGGAGCGGTACGAGGTGGAGAGCACCGAGCCGAGCACCGCGATGCCGAGGGCGCCGCCGACCTGGCGGAAGGTGTTGCTGAGCGCGGAGGCGGAACCGGCCTTCTCGCGGGGCAGGGCCTGCATGATGACGACGCTGACCGGGGTCATGATGTGCGCCATGCCGGTGCCCATGAGGAAGAAGATGACCTCGAGGATCCAGATCGGGGTGTCCGCCTCCAGCGTGGCGAAGGCGGCGAGCGTCGCGGCGATGAGGGCCATGGCGGCGGTCGTGGTGGCCCGGTAGCCGAAGCGGTCCACGAGCAGCCGGGCGCGGGGCGCGAAGACGAGCTGGGCGACGGCCAGCGGCAGCAACAGCAGCCCGGTCTCCAGCGGGGAGTAGCCGCGCACGCTCTGGGTGTAGAAGACGGAGAAGAAGGTCACGCCCATCAGCGCGAAGAAGACGAGCGCGATGGCGGCGATGGCGGCCGAGAAGACCTTGTCGCGGAAGTAGGTGACATCGATGGACGGATGGTCGCTGCGCTTCTCGAACACCACGAAGGCGACCAGGACGGCGAGTCCGGCGCCGATGGTCGTCAGCACGGTGGCGTTTGTGAAGTCGGCCAGCTCGCCGCCCCGGATGATGCCGTAGACGAGCAGGACCAGGCCGACGACGGACAGGGTGACGCCGACGGGGTCGATCCGGCCGGGGTTCGGGTCGCGGGAGTCGGGGACCAGCCAGATCATCAGCGCGAGCGCGATGATCACGATCGGCACGTTGATGAGGAAGACCGAGCCCCACCAGAAGTGGTCGAGCAGGACGCCGCCGGTGATCGGGCCGATGGCGATGGCGAGGCCGACGCCGCCCGCCCAGATGCCGATGGCCTTGGGCTGCTCGTCCCGTTCGAAGACGTTCATGAGGACGGCGAGGGTGGCGGGCATCACGAAGGCGGCGCCGAGGCCCATCACCGCGCGGAAGCCGATCAGCTCGCCCGGCGAGCCGGCGAAGGCGGCGAGGGCGGAGCCGATGCCGAACACGACGAGCCCGCCGAGCAGGACCTTCTTGCGGCCGAGCCGGTCGCCGAGCAGACCGGCGCTGAACAGCAGGCCCGCGAAGACCAGGGTGTAGGCGTTGATCGCCCACTCCAGCTCGCTCTGGGTGGCTCCGAGGCCGGTCGGAGCGGGGGTCGAGATCGTCTTGACCGCGACGTTGAGAATGGAGTTGTCCAGGACGATGATCAGCAGACTCAGCATGAGCACGCCGAGAATGGCCCAGCGGCGACGGTGTACCGCTTCCGGTATCCGGGTCGCGGGAGGAGCGGATGTAGTCATGCCGTCAACGCTAACCCCATTACGATACGAGACCGATCCGTATCGTAATTCTCTTACCCGGCTCTTACGCCGCTCGAGCGTGACCGGGGTCCCCCTAGCCGCGCCTGGCACGAGGTGCCACCATGGAGGGGATCCGGGGACGCCGTCAGGGTGCCTCGAGATGACGTAAGGAGCCGTTGCCATGACGCAGCTTTCGGCTGCCCAGACCACACCTTCCGGCGGCAGCAAGGCGCTGTACGGGGGGAAGGGCACCCGCCGTATCACCGTTCGCGACATCGCCGCCGCCAAGGAGCGCGGCGAGAAGTGGCCCATGCTCACCGCCTACGACGCCATGACCGCGTCCGTGTTCGACGAGGCCGGTATCCCGGTCATGCTCGTCGGGGACTCGGCGGGCAACTGCCACCTCGGCTACGAGACCACCGTGCCCGTGACGCTCGACGAGATGACCATGCTCTCGGCGGCCGTCGTACGCGGCACCTCCCGCGCCCTGATCGTCGGCGACCTGCCCTTCGGCTCCTACCAGGAGGGCCCGGTGCAGGCGCTGCGCTCGGCGACCCGGCTGGTGAAGGAGGCCGGCGTCGGCGCGGTCAAGCTGGAGGGCGGCGAGCGCTCGCACGAGCAGATCCGCCTGCTGGTCGAGTCCGGCATCCCCGTCATGGCCCACATCGGCCTGACGCCGCAGTCCGTCAACGCCATGGGCTACCGCGTCCAGGGCCGCGGCGAGGAGGCGGCGGCACAGCTGCTGCGGGACGCCAAGGCGGTCCAGGACGCGGGCGCGTTCGCGGTCGTCCTGGAGCTGGTCCCGGCGGAGCTGGCGGCCGAGGTGACGCGGGTGCTGCACATCCCGACGGTCGGCATCGGTGCCGGCCCGGAGACCGACGCGCAGGTCCTGGTCTGGACGGACATGATGGGCCTGACCGGCGGCCGGGTCCCCAAGTTCGTGAAGCAGTACGCGAACCTGCGCCAGGTCATGGGCGACGCGGCCAAGGCGTTCGCGGAGGACGTCGTCGGCGGAACGTTCCCGCTGGAGGAGCACTCCGTCCACTAGAAGCCACAGCGGTACAGAAGCAGCCCGCCGATTTCCCCCGTCGGCGGGCTGCTGCCGTTCGGAGCGGACCGCGACATCGGCTCGTCGGAAGGTCCTGCGGCGGAGGTCCGTCGGCGCGGGCGCCGGTGCGGCCCTGTCGGCGGGCGGCGCAGATCCGTCGGCGCGGGCGCCGGTGCGGCCCTGTCGGCGGGCGGCGCAGATCCGTCGACGCGGGCGCCGGTGCGGGCCCGTCCGC
>NZ_JBSFOK010000053.1:0-54299 GCF_053587635.1 Streptomyces sp. NPDC003635
GCTCTCGGCGTGCCGGGTGCAAGCCCTCGTACTGGATGTACTTGGGCTTGTGCCCGGTGCGGCGAGAGTGCGTGCCGGGCGACGCGACGGGGCGAACGTTGCCTGACGCGGCACTAGGTCAGTGGCCCACGATGGCCCGGGCCGTGTACGACCGTTCCAGCTCCTCGATCTCCTTCTCGCTGAGGGTCAGTTCCACCGCCGCCACCGCGTCCTCGATGTGCTGCGGCCTGGCCGCGCCGACGATGGGGGCCACCACCGGGTCGCGGTGCAGCAGCCAGGCCAGGGCCACCTGGGCGCGGGGGACGCCGCGGTCGTTCGCGACGCGGGTCACGGCCTCGACGATCGTGCGGTCGCTCTCCTGGTAGAGGTGGCTGCCGAAGTCGTCGCTCGCGCTGCGTCCGGTGACGGTGCCCCAGTCGCGGGTGAGGCGGCCCCGGGCCAGCGGGCTCCAGGGCAGGACGCCGACGCCCTGGTCCACGCACAGGGGCAGCATCTCGCGCTCCTCCTCGCGGTAGAGGAGGTTGTAGTGGTTCTGCATGGAGACGAACTTGGTCCAGCCGTGCCGCTCCGCCGTGTACTGCATCTTGGAGAACTGCCAGGCGTACATCGAACTCGCGCCGAGGTAGCGCACCTTGCCGGCCTTCACGAGGTCGTGCAGCGCCTCCATGGTCTCCTCGACCGGGGTGTGCGGGTCGAAGCGGTGGATCTGGTAGAGGTCGACGTAGTCGGTGCCGAGGCGGCTGAGACTGTGGTCGATCTCGGTCATGATCACCTTGCGGGAGAGGCCGCCGCCGTTGGCGCCGGGCCGCATCCGGCCGTGCACCTTGGTGGCCAGCACGTAGTCGTCGCGCCGGGCGAAGTCGGCGAGCGCCCGGCCCACGATCTCCTCGCTGGTGCCGTCGGAGTAGACATTGGCCGTGTCGAAGAAGTTGACGCCCGCTTCGAGCGCCTGACGGATCAACGGACGGGACGCCTCCTCGTCCAGCGTCCACTCGTGCACGCCTCGGTCGGGCAGCCCGTAGGTCATGCAGCCCAGACAGATCCGCGACACGTCCAGGCCCGTCGAACCGAGCTTCACGTACTGCATCGTTGCTGCTCCTGCCTTCGGGGTCGCTAACGAGGCGAGCGTACGTCGTCCGGGGTGGGGCGCATTGCTGCCCACAGGTGACCGTGCGGCGTGGGAGCGGCAATTCGGCCGTACCGGCGGCGCATTCTCGGTGCGGACGACCGGCGCCGGCCGGTCGCGAGCGTGCGGGAGGTTCGCGGTGCGGATGCGTCTGATCAGGCTGAGGACTCTGCTCGGGGCGGCCGCGCTGCTGCCGCTCGGTGTCGTCGCGCCCGCGTGGGGCGCGCCGGACCCGTCGCCCGCGCCCGCGGCCGAGGGCCCCGCGACGCTCTGCGTGCCCGCCGGGACCCTGCAGGGGCCGGGCGGACAGCGGGCCTCGGTGTCGCTGTGCCTGGGCGGCGGTACGCCGATGATGGCGGTCTCGGCGCCCGCGACCTGCCGCCGGGCCGCGCTGTCCGCCCGTCCGGTGTGCCTGACCTCGGGCACCTGGACCGCGCGGCGCGCCGGTCAGGAGGTCGCCTCCGGCACGCTGCCCGGCTCGCGGGAGTACCCGGGACCGGGCACGTACGACGTCGAGGCGGACGTCCGGGTCCGCTCCGACCCCGCCGGGGTGGACCTGCGCGGGACGGTGCGGGCCACGCTCACGCTGAGTGCCCCCAAGGCCGCGCCGACGCACCGGGTCGAGGTCGACCGGAGCACCGTGCGGCGCGGTACGGCGACGACGCTGACGTACACGGTGTACCGCGACAGCGAACACGGTGACGGCAGTGCGCGGTTCGGGCTGATCGGGGAGGAGGCTTCGGGGGTGGAGCTGGCCACGGACGACGCCCGGTGCGTCAATCCGCTGGTCGGCAGCCACCCCGCGACGACCCGGAACCTGTACGCCCTCGACTGCGCCCTGACCGACCTCCAGCCCGGCCGCCCCGCCACGGTGGTGGTCCGCGTGGCGCTGCGCGACACCTGCTCCACCGTCGTGTCCAAGCTGGGCTACTGGATGCCGAAGGGACAGGCGCTCTACACGGGCGGCATGCTGGCGGGGCCGACGGTGGAGTGCGCCGAGGCCCGCAGCGGGTCTGGGCCCTCAGCGGGTCGGTAAGTGCGTGGGTGGGCAGGCGCTGGGCGAGCGTGGCGCGCCGCTCGGGGGCGAGGAAGGCCCCGGGGCTTTCGTGGTGTCCGATCAGGGCGGCGGTTTCCGCGTCCGGCTCGGGGTGGGCCGACGAGCCGCCAGTCGGGCAGCGCGGCCGCCGTGCGTTCCAGGAAGCCGGTCAGCACCTTCTCCGGACCGGGCGGGCTCCGGACCGGGGGGGTCGGCCTGGTCGCCACCGCGGAAATCGTGCGTCCCTGTGCGGCCGGGCGAGGTGATCGGGGCCGTGGTCCGGTCCCGGCTCCCCGGGCACACCGTGTGGTCCGGTCAGCCGCCTCGTTCAGCCGGGAAGCCGGGACGCAGGCCCGCCACTCCCCCGCCGAGGACGACGACGTCGTAACCAGTCATACAAGGTCCCCGTCCAACTCCGCGGCGCGCGCCAGGAGTTCCTCGCGGCCGATGGCGTCGGTGCGGGTGGACGGGACCGTGCAGGCGTAGGCACCGGCGACGGCGCCGTAGCGGGCGCACCGGTCGGGGTCCTCGCCGGCCAGCCAGCCGAGCAGGAAGGCGGCGGCGAAGGCGTCGCCGGCGCCGTTGGAGTCGACGACCGGGGCGTGCGGCTCGACCGCGGGCACGTGCGTGAGCGCGCCGTCGGCCAGCAGGTAGGCGCCCTCGGCGCCGGCCGTGGCGACGACGACACGGGCCCGGCCGCGCGCGGCGACGTCCCGCATGGTCGCCTCGTGGTCGGCGAGGGCGGTGGTGGACACGAAGACGACGTCCGCGGCGAGGGCGAAGGGCTCGTGGTAGGGGTTGACGCCGTCCCAGTTGTGCAGGTCCGTCGAGACGGTGAGTCCGGCGTCACGCAGCACGGGCAGGGCCTGGGAGCATGGGTGGGTGATGACGACGTGCGCGTGGCGGGCGTGGGCGGCCAGCGCGCGCAGCGTCTCCTCGGGGAACCGGTCGTCCGGACGGGAGCGCGTGTCGTCGTAGAGGGACAGCCGCCGCCCGTCGGGGCCGACCAGGTTGACCGCCCGCTTGGTGCCCGCGGGCTGCGGTACGGCGGTCAGGGCGATGCCGTGCTCCTGGTGGAGGGCGCGGACCAGGTCGCCCTCCGGGTCGTCGCCGATCATGTCGAGGTGGTGGGTGCGCAGGCCCAGGGCGGTCAGGCCGACCGCGACGAAGTCCCCGCTCTGTCCGGCTCGGGTCTTGATGCCGGGTCGGATCATGTAGCTGTCGGCGTACGGGAGGGGCAGTTCGGGGACGTGGACGATCGTGTCCACGCCCGCGCCGCCCAGGACGAGGACGTCGGTCTCGATGCTCATGGGGTTGCCTCGTTCCTCTCGGCTCAGGGAGGTGAGTCAAACAGCCCGGCAGGGGTACTGCAAGAACTTGCAGGAAATTTCGGCAAGTTGGTTTCAGCTGGTGGCGTCGGTCTCGCGCGCGGGGACAGGTCGCGGCGGACTTCGGCGACCGCGCGCGGGCCGCGGTGCCCGGTCAGTTCCTCCAGCGGAAGCGGACGGCCGTCCGGACCGGCCGCGGGAAGGCGCCAGTCGGGGTACTCGTCGATGATCCCGGGCAGGTTCCGTTGCGACACCTCGGCACCGGTCTCCGTATCACCGACAACTCTGACGCCCGTCTCCTCGGCGCCTACGACTCCGACGCACCGAAGTCGGTGAGCCGGCCCTCCCGTTCCCGCGCCGCCTCCGCCCGCGCCTGTTCGGAAGGATGGGTGCGCAGTCCGAGGCTGCCGTGCTCACCCCCCGGCTGTTCCATGCAGCGTCACGCCGCCCGAGCGAGCAGGTCCAGCGCCCGTTCCCAGCCGAAGTCCGGCCGCGTGCCGTCCGGTTGGGGCTCGCCGGTGTAGGGCTCGCCGAAGCGCACGCCCATACCGCGCAGCCGTAGCAGGCTCTCCTGGTAGGCGGGGTGGACGGCCAGCGAGTCGGCAACGCAGGGCAGGGCGGCGACCGGGACGCCCAGGCCGTAGGCCTCGCACAGGGTGGCCACGGCGAGGGTGTCGGCTAGGCCCGCCGCCCACTTGTTGACGGTGTTGAAGGTGGCCGGCGCGACGACGACCGCGTCCGGCGGCGGGAAGGGGCGCGGGTCGGCGGGGGTGCGCCAGGCGGAGCGGATCGCGCGGCCGGTCAGCGCCTCGACGGCCGCCGTGTCGAAGAAGCCGTTCATCGCGACGGGCGTCGCGATGACCCCGACCTCCCAGCCCCGCTCCTGCGCGGCGGTGACGAGCTTGCCCACACCCGCGGCGATTCCGGCGGCACAGACGACGACGTAGAGGAAGGGTTTCCCGGCCTGTTCGCTCATCCGTGCACCCTACTCAACCGGCAGCGGCTCCCCCCTTCGCGCCCCGGGGATGCGCCGCTCGTGCTCCTCGATGCGGACGTCGTTGATGCTCGCCTCGCGCCGGGTCATCAGGCCGTGCTCGTCGAACTCCCACAGCTCGTTGCCGTACGACCGCCACCACTGGCCGTCGGTGTCGCGGCACTCGTACTGGAAGCGGACCGCGATGCGGTTGCCGTCGTAGGCCCACAGGTCCTTGCGCAGCGCGTACTCCCGCTCGCGCGCCCACTTCGCGGTGAGGAACTCTACGATCGCGGCGCGGCCGGTGAGGAAGGTGTCGCGGTTGCGCCAGACGGAGTCCTCGGAGTAGGCGAGCGCCACCTTGTGCGGGTCGCGGGTGTTCCAGGCGTCCTCGGCGGCGCGCACCTTCCGCGCGGCGCTGTCGTGGGTGAAGGGCGGCAGGGGCGGGCGGGCGGTCATGAGTGGCCTCCTGGGCGGACAGAGGGAGAACGCGCGTTCTCCACTACCATCGGCACGGTAGGAGAACGTGCGTTCTCACGTCAAGCAGCCGTCGTGCAGGGAGTGGCCGGAAATGGACAGCGCAACCGCCCGGGAGCGGGCACTGGACGCCGCCGAGGAGCTGTTCTACGGCCGGGGCATCCAGTCCGTCGGCATGGACGCCGTCCGTGGCGCCTCGGGGGTCTCTCTCAAGCGGCTGTACCAACTGTTCCCCGCGAAGGAGCAGTTGGTGGAGGCGTACCTGGAGCGCCGCGACGTGCGCTGGCGCGAACGGCTCGCCGCCCATGTGGCGCGAACCGACGACCCCGTGGAGCGGCTCCTCGCCGTCTTCGGCTGGCTGGAGCGGTGGTTCGGCGAGGACGGCTTCCGCGGGTGCGCGTGGATCAACTCCTACGGCGAGCTGGGCGCGACCTCCGACCGGGTGGCGGAGCGGGTCCGGGCGCACAAGCGGGCGTTCCGGGACTACCTCGCCGGTCTCGTCGCCGACGCGGGACTGCCGGAGGACCTGACCGGGCCGCTGTTCCTGCTGGCCGAGGGAGCCATGGTGACCGCGGGCATCACGGGGAGCACACGACCGGCCGCCGAGGCCCGGGAGGCGGCCCGGCTGCTGGTGGAGTCCCGCTGAGGTCAGGCCGCCGCGAGGGAGGTCACCGTCGCACGGGCGCGGGCGAGGGAGTCCTCGGCCAGTGGAGCGAGACCGGCCAGGTGCGGCATCCGCGCGGCCATGGTCAGCTCGGCCGCGACCAGGTGGAGGTTCTCCGCTGCGACGCCGAGATTGCCGAAGTAGGCCCTCAGGTACGGCGTCTGGAAGTCGTCTTGCTCGCGCGGCGTGCCCGGCCCGTAGCCCCCGCCCCGTGCCATGACCGCTACCACCCGCAGGTTGCTCAGCAGGCTCTCCCCGGTGTCCGGGGCGGTGAAGGCGCCGGGGAAGGTGACCCGGTCGATCCACGCCTTCAGCGCCGCAGGCACCGCGAAGTTGTACATCGGCACCCCGAGCAGCAGGGTGTCGGCGGCGCGCAGTTCCTCGATCAGGGGCAGCGTCAGCGCCCACTCGCGCTCCTCGGCGGGGCCCTCGATGAGGGCTGGCACCTTGTCCGGCGCTACCAGGCCGGCCCGCTGGACGCGCCGGCCGAGGGTGGCCTGGGCCGCGGTCAGCGGGGGCACCGGGTCCGCGCACAGATCGCGGTGCCGGTGCCGGCCGGTGCCGTGCGTGGCGCGCCAGGTGGTGGCGAACAGCGCGGTGAGCCGCCTGCTCACGGAGTCGGCGGCGGTGTCGGCGCTGGAGTCGATGTGCAGCAGGTTCATCACGGTCACCTCTGTCCGGCGGGATGCGTCACAGAGGTGACAGCACTCGACGAGGAAAGGTGACCCATGGCCGGGGACGAGAGGCTGGCACGGCGGTTCGAGGCGGAGCGCGGGCGCCTGCGGGCCATCGCCGGCCGGCTGCTGGGCTCGCCCGACGAGGCGGAGGACGCCGTGCAGGAGGCGTGGCTGCGGCTGGTGCGCACCGGCGACGACGGCATCGACAACCTCTCGGCCTGGCTGACCACGGTCGTCTCCCGGATCTGCCTCGACATGCTCCGCGCGCCCTCCGCACGGCGCGAGGAGCCGTTCGGGGTAAGGCCGCCGGAGCGGGACGCGGACACCGGCGGCCCGGAGGACGTGGCGGTCCTCGGCGACTCGGTGGGCCTCGCCCTCCTGGTCGTCCTGGACCGGCTGGGCCCGGCCGAGCGGGTCGCGTTCGTGCTGCACGACCTCTTCGGCGTGCCCTTCGACCGGATCGCCCCGATCGTGGGCCGTTCGCGGCCGGCGGCGAAGAAGCTGGCCAGCCGCGCCCGCCTCAAGGTGCGGGGCACACCGGTGGTGCGCGGCGCCGAGCTCGACCGGCACCGACGGGTCGTGGAGGCCTTCCTGGCCGCCGCCCGGGGCGGGGACGTCGGCGCCCTGCTCGACGTCCTCGCCCCCGGCGTGGTGCGTCACGCGGACCCCGCCGCGCTGCCGCCCGGGATGGCGTCCGAACTGCGCGGCGCCCGGGCCGTGGCGGAGGGAACGGTGCTGCTGCGGGACCGCGCCCGGTGGGCTGCGCCGGCCCTCGTCGACGGCCGGGTCGGCCTCGTCGTCGCCCCGCGCGGCCGGCTGCTGCTCGCCCTGAGGGTGCGGGTGGAGGGCGAGCGGATCGCCGGGTACGAGGTGATCGCCGCCCCGGAGCGGCTGCGCGACGTCGAGGTGGCCGTCCTCGATCCCGAGGGAGCCGCATGGGACCACCGGGACGGGTGAAACGGCCACCCTCGGCCTGGAAAGGGCCGCATCGGACCACCTGAAGGATTGAGTCGCCGTGGCCGCCCTCGGCCCGAAGGAGCCGCATCGGACCACCGGGACGGATGAACGCCAAGACGGCCACCCCCGGCCCGGAAAAGGCCGCATCGGACCACCCGACGGATTGAGTCGCCGTGGCCGCCCTCGGCCCGAAGGAGCCGCATCGGACCACCCGACGGGTCGAGTCGCCGTGGCCGCTCTCGGCCCGAAGGGACCGCGTCGGACCACCTGACGGGGGGATGTCGAGATGACCGCCTTCGGTCTTGAGAGGGCCCCCTCGGACCACCGGGACGGATGAAACGCGCACGCATCTGTGTTGAAGGGGATTGCCAGTCGCACGAACACGACGATGGGACCGATGCCATGCCTCTCGAGGGCGAGTACGAACCCAGCCCGACCCAGTGGGTGCGCGAGCAGGTGGAGCTGTACGAGAGCTCCGGCGGCACCCGGGGGACGACCCTGCGGGACACCGGCCTGCCGGTGATCCTGCTGACCACCCGGGGTGCCAGGAGCGGCAAGCTCCGCAAGACGCCCTTGATGCGGGTCGAGCACGAGGGCCGGTACGCGGCGGTCGCCTCGCTGGGCGGGGCGCCCAAGCACCCGGTCTGGTACCACAACGTCAAGGCCGAGCCCTTGGTGGAGCTCCAGGACGGCCCGGACAAGCGGGACATGACGGCCCGTGAGGTCACCGGCGCGGAGAAGGCCGCGTGGTGGGAGCGCGCGGTCGCGGCCTATCCGCCGTACGCGGACTACCAGCGGAAGACCGACCGCGAGATCCCGGTGTTCGTGCTGGAGCCGGGCGAGGGCGACTGACCGTCCCCGGAAAAATCTTGTTCCGGGGACGCATGAACCCGTGTCCGCCGGGCACCCGCGTGTCAGGCCCCGCCGCGTTCCCCCGTCGCGGCGGGGCTTTCCGCTGCCTCCTGGGCGGCACGGTCGGTGATGTCCAGGAAGATCTGCTCGGCCTCCGGTACGGCGTCGGCGACGGACCGCTTGATCCGCACGGCGACCTCCTCCACCTCTTCGCTGTCCAGCCCCGGCATCAGGTCCACCCGGGCGGCCACCAGGACCGTCTCCAGACCGGTCTTCATGGTGAACAGCGCCTCCACGCTGTCGATCTCCGGCTGTTCCCGGAGCAGGGACCGGATCCGGTCCGCGGCCTCGGGGTCGGCGGCCTCGCCGATCAGCTGGGCCCGGGCGTCACGGCCGAGCCGGTAGGCGACGTAGACGAGCAGCGCCCCGATCGCGAGGGAGGCGGCGGCCTCGTAGACGACCTGGCCGGTGACCATGTGCAGGGCCATGCCGGTCAGGGCGAGGGTCACGCCGAGTACCGCGGTGCCGTCCTCGGCGACGACCGTGCGCAGCGCCGGGTCGCGCAGGCCGCCCGCGGTGAGGCCGCCCTGCCGTTTCGCCTGGTACAGGGCCCGGGCCAGCGAGGCCCCCTCGGCAAGGAGGGCGACGGCGAGCACGATCATTCCGGCGACATAGCCCTCCAGCTTCTCCTCGGTGCCGTTCCGCAGGGCTTCGAGGCCCTGGAAGAAGGAGAAGCAGCCACCCATGACGAAGATCCCCACGGCGGCGAGCAGCGACCAGAAGAAGCGTTCCTTGCCGTAGCCGAAGGGGTGCCGCCGGTCCGGGGGGCGGCGGCTGCGGCGCAGCGCGGCGAGCAGGAAGACCTCGTTCACGCTGTCGGCGACCGAGTGGGCCGCCTCCGACAGCAGGGCCGGTGACTGGGCGAGCAGCCCGCCGACCGCCTTGGCCACCGCGATGACCAAATTCGCCGCCAGCGCCACCAGCACGGTGACCCGCGTCCTGTGGTCCGCTGTCCTCTCCTTGTCGCTCATTCCCGCCGGATGCCCTGCGAGGAGCCGATCACACCGTGCCGTCGGCCGAAAACGGGGGACCCGGGGAGTGTCCGAGAGGGAGGAGCACGTCATGCCCGACGACGGCAACGCGGCCTACGGCCACAAGTCGTTCACCCGGTCCAAGAGCCATTTCGCGGACCGGATCACCGCCGACGGCCGGGACGGCTGGCCGGTGGAGGCGGGCCGCTACCGGCTGGTCGTCAGCCGTGCCTGTCCCTGGGCGAGCCGGGCGGTGATCTCCCGGCGGCTGCTCGGCCTGGAGGACGCGCTGTCGCTGGCCGTGGCCGACCCGATCCAGGACGACCGCAGCTGGCGCTTCACCCTGGACCCGGAGGACCGTGACCCGGTGCTCGGCATCCGTTTCCTCGCCGAGGCCTACGACGCGCGCGAGCCGGACGCGCCCGGCGGGGTCAGCGTGCCCGCGATCGTGGACGTGCCGAGCGGGAAGCTGGTCACCAACGACTACCAGCGCATCACCCTGGACCTCGCCACCGAGTGGGCGGCCCTGCACCGGAACGGGGCTCCCGATCTGTATCCGGCCGGGTCGCGGGAGGAGATCGACCAGGTGATGGCGGAGGTGTACGAGGACGTCAACAACGGCGTGTACCGGGCCGGGTTCGCGGTGGAACAGGAGGAGTACGAGGCGGCCTGCGCGGGCGTGTTCCGGCGGCTGGAGCTGCTCTCGCGGCGCCTCGGGAAGCAGCGCTATCTGGTCGGGGACGCCATCACCGAGGCGGACATCCGGCTGTTCACCACGCTGGTGCGGTTCGACGCCGTCTACCACGGTCACTTCAAGTGCAACCGGTGGAAGCTGACGGAGGACCCGGTGCTGTGGGCGTACGCCCGGGACCTCTACCAGACGCCCGGCTTCGGTGACACCGTCGACTTCGATCACATCAAGCGGCACTACTACCAGGTGCACACCGGTATCAACCCGACCGGTGTCGTGCCCCTCGGACCGGACCTGTCCGGCTGGCGGAGCCCGCACGGGCGCGAGAAGCTGGGCGGTCGACCCTTCGGCACGGGAACACCGCCCGGGCCTGTACCTGCGGCGGAGCGGGTAGCGGACCGAGGACGACCCTGAGGCCTGAGGACAACCCCGAGGGCCGAGGACGACCCTGACCATCAAGGAGGCAGACGTGGCCAAGCAGAAGCAGCAGAAGCTCAAACTCCCCCTGGCCTACAAACCCATGGGATTCGCGATGGGCTGGGCGGGCGGCGCGCTCGCCGGACTGGTCTTCAAGACGACCTGGAAGGCGATCCGGCACGAGGACGACGCCCCCGACGCCCTGGACCGGGAGCGCGGCTGGGGCGAGGTCCTCCTGGCGGCCGCGATCCAGGGCGCCATCTTCGCGGTGGTCCGCAGCGCCCTGAACCGCACCGGCGCCAAGGCCGTCGAACGGTCCACGGGCGTGTGGCCCTCCGGCGACGAGATCAAGAAGGCCAAGGCCAAGGCCGAGGCGCATGCCTGAGGCCTGGCTCTAGCCCTGTTTCGGTGCCGTGGGTGTCACCTTGCGCAGGGTGAAGGAGTGGCCGGCCGGGTCGGCGTAGCCGCGTTCCTCGAAGGGACTCGAGACATCCTTGGTGTCCAGCGGCCGCCCGCCCAGGCCGACCACCCTGCGCTCGGCCTCGTCCAGGTCCTCCACCACGAAGTCCAGGTGGGCCTGAAGGGAGTTCTCCGGGCGGGGCCAGCTCGGCGGCGTGGCGTTCACATCCCGGCGGAAGGCCAGCCGGGTGCCGTCGGCGCCCCGGATCTCCACCCGGTTGGCGTTCGCGTCCGTCTGCTCACCCTCCAGCAGTTCCGTGTAGAACACGGCGAGCTTCTCGGGCTCGGCACAGTCGAGCACCAAGACCCCCGCTTTCACCAGTGCCATGTCTCCTCCGTAGGTATCCGGACGCGAGGCCGAACTGCCTCGCCGCCCTTTACCGTCCGGATATCCCGGCCCGCCGAAATCAGTCCGCGCCCCGTCAGTCCGCGACCAGCCACGCCCCGTCGCGCATCAGCTCGCGCCCGGCGAGCTCGTTCGCCTCGCGCCACGCCTGGACACGCAGCGGCCGGACCCGGAAGTACAGGTAGGCGGTGGTGAGTTCGCGCGGGTCGAAGCCGGTCGCGGCGGCGAACCGGTCCCCCTCGCCCGCGCGCAGCTCGGCCGGCGTGAGCGCCTCGACACCGCCCTCGATCATCACCACGTCCCGGGTCGGCCCGAGCCCCAGCCGCACCACTCCGGTCGCCTTCAGGTTCCGGCCCGTGGGGCTCGCGGCCGGGGTGGCGAGGAGCAGCGTCTCACCGTCCCACAGGAAGGACAGGGGTACGAGATAGGGCGCTCCCCCGTCGGGGGCCGCGGTGGCGACCCACACGTCCTCGTCGTGCTCCAGGCGGTGCAGGGTGTCGAGCTTGCGCTGCTTCGCGGGACGTGCGGGCGGTGGGGTCATCGCGGGACTGCCTCCAGACGAGAGCGTGTTCGGTGCGGACCAGTCTCGCAGCGGATGATCACGCACGTCCCCGGATTTCCGCCAGTTCCGCCGCCGCCGCGCTCAGCAGCAGCTCCAGCGCCGCCGGATAGGAGCTGCGCCGCATGTCGGCGACGAGATGAGGGGCGGTCGCGGCGATGTGCGGGTGGGTGTCCGCGGGCAGCCGCGCGTACGTCGCCTGCCATACGGCGTACTCGGCGTCCCGGGCCGCCTGGGGCAGGGCCGTGCTGGCGGAGTCCAGGGCGCCGAAGGCGAGGGCCTGGTCGACGAAGGCGTGGTAGACGCGCACCGCGTCGGCGTCGGGGAAGCCGGCCAGGCGCAGCACGCCGAGCCCCGTCTCCACGGCCTTGATCTCGTGCGCGCGTCCGGTCACCCGGTAGGCGCTGAGCACGGCGGCCCGGGGATGGGCGAGCGCGCCGGCGTGCATACGCAGGCCCAGGTCGCGCAGGTCGGCCCGCCAGTCGCCGGTGCGCCGCCAGGTCCGCAGCGTCCGTCCGATCAGCTCGTCGGCGATGGCGAGCATCAGGTCGTCGGTGTGCCGGAAGTAGCGGTAGAGGGAGCTGGGGTCGGCGCCGAGGGCGCGGCCCAGGCGGCGCACGGACAGGGCCTCGGCGCCGTGTTCCTCGATCAGCCGCAGCGCGGTGGCGACGATCAGCTCCTCGGACAGCACGACGCCCTGTTTGGTGGGGCGCCTGCGCCGCCGGTCGGCGGCCGGGACGACACGGTCGGTCATGCTGCCTCCCTCGGTCGGTGGCCGCACCTTATGACAACACCGTTGACCTGTGAAGTGGCCGGCCAGTTTCATGTGCGGTCACCGGGGCCGAACGCGGCCCCCTGGTGCGAGCGGAGCCCGCCATGACCGACACACCCCCAGCCCAGGACCCACCCGCGCTGCGCAGATCCCTCGGCGTCCTCGACGGCGTCGCCATCGCCGCCTCCAGTACGGCGGCCACCACCAGCATCGGCATCGGCCTCGGGGTCACCGCCGGAGTCGTCGGCCTGCATCTGCCAGCGATCATGCTGCTGGCCTTCCTGCCGGTCCTGGGCATCGCGGGCGCCTACGCACGCCTCAACCGGGTGGAGCCGAACGCGGGCAACGGCTATGTGTGGGTGGGCCGTTCGCTGAATCCCTGGCTCGGCTTCATGGTCGGATGGGTGACCCTCGTGGCGACGGTGGCCTTCCTCGCCTACACCACGGCGGTCACCGGCTCGGCGATCATCCAGCTCGCCGGGGACGCGGGCGTGCACCGGATCGGCGGCCTGGACCTGGACCCGGGGTCCACCGCGCAGACCACCGCGGTGGGCATCGGCGTCCTGGCGGCGGTCACCGTCACGGCCGTCACCGGCGTCCGCAAGGCGGCGCGCCTCCAGGGCTGGCTGCTGGTCTTCGAGTACGCCGTCCTGCTCGGCTTCTGCGGCTACGGCATCGTCACCGGGCCGCACGACTTCAGCCTGAGCTGGTTCGACCCGTTCGCCCTCCCGTCACCGACGGCGCTCGCCCAGGGTCTGCTGCTGTCGGTCTTCTGCTACTGGGGCTTCGAAGCCGCTTTCACCGTCAACGAGGAGGTGCGCGACCCCCGGGAGGCGTCGAAGGCCGGCTTCACCACCCTGTTCACCATGCTGGCGCTGTTCCTGCTCGGCTCGGTCGCCTTCCAGCGCGTCCTGTCCGAGGAAGAGTTGGCCGGTCATGGCGCCGAGGGCCTGGCCTTCTTCGGTGAGCGGCTCGCCGACCAGCCGCTGGCGGCGCTGCCGTTGGTGGCGCTGATGTTCTCCGCGGTGGCCTCGCTCCAGGCGGGCGTGATCCCGGCGGCCCGGGGGATGTTCGCGATGAGCCGGGACCGTACGCTCGGACCGGTGTGGTCCAAGGTCAGCCCCCGGTACGGGACTCCGGCCGCCGGGACGCTGCTGATCGGCGCGCTCGCGGCCGCGGTCGCGACGCTCGCCCTGGTCATCCCGCGGCTCGCGGACATGATCATGGCGACGGTGAGCGCCGTGGGCATCGTGGTCGCCCTGTCCTACGCGCTCACCGCGCTCGCCGCCGCCGTCCGCTTCCGCACCCTGCTGCGCGAGGACTGGCGGCAGGGGATCCGCGCGGTGGTGCTGCCCACGCTCAGCGCGCTGACCCTGCTCGGGCTCGGCGGCTATCTCGGCTGGTCCTTCGCCACCTCCGCCGACCACTTCGAAGTCAGCGCGGACAACGGCTGGTTCCTGCTGGCCACCCCGCTGGCGATGATCGCCTCCGGCTTCCTGGCCGCCGCCTGGGCACGCTTCGTGCGCAGATCGCCGTACTTCCGCACCGGCCGGGGCACCGACTCCGAGGCCCCGCAGTTGATCCCGACCCACCACTAGGTGCTCCGCCGGGCGGGTGCGACCCACGGCGGACTTCACCGACCCAACCCAGGAAACGGAAAATGCACGCAGATCTGATCTTCACCGGCGGCCCCGTCCTCACCCCCGAGGGCCGGAGGGCCACCGCGGTGGCCGTCAACGGCGACCGCATCACGGCCGTAGGAGGGGACGAGGTACGGGAACTCGCCGGGCCGCGCACCGAGGTGGTCGACCTCGCGGGGCGGCTGCTGCTGCCCGGGTTCCAGGACGCGCATGTCCATCCCGTTCCGGCGGGCCTCGAACTGACGCAGTGCGATCTGACCGGGGCGAAGACGGCCGCCGAGTCGGTCGCCGCCGTACGGGCGTACGCGAAGGCGCACCCGGAGCGGGAGTGGATCACCGGGGGCGGCTGGTCGATGGAGGCGTTCGAGGGCGGTACGCCGACGAGGGAACTCCTCGACGCGGTGGTGCCGGACCGGCCGGTGTATCTGCCGAACCGCGACCACCACGGCGCCTGGGTCAACAGCCGGGCCCTGGAACTCGCCGGGGTCACCCGCGACACGCCCGACCCGGCGGACGGGCGGATCGAACGGGACGCGTCCGGCGCGCCGAGCGGCACGCTTCAGGAGGGCGCGATGCAGCTCGTCGGGCGGCTCACTCCCCCGGCCTCGGCCGAGGACCGGCTCGCCGCGCTGCTGCACGCCCAGCGCCATCTGCACGCGCTCGGCATCACGGCCTGGCAGGACGCGCTCGTCGGGGACTTCCTCGGGATGGACGACCCGGCCGAGGCCTATCTGGCGGCGGCCCGTGACGGCTCGCTGACCGCGCGGGTCGTGGGCGCCCTGTGGTGGGACCGCGGCCGGGGCGCCGAGCAGATCCCCGAACTGGTCGAGCGGCGAGCGGCGTTGAGCCTCGGCCGGTTCCGCGCCGGGACCGTGAAGCTGATGCTGGACGGGGTCGCCGAGAACGGCACGGCCGCGCTGCTGGAGCCGTATCTGGACAAGTGCGGCTGCGCCACGGCCAACCGGGGCACGAGCTTCGTCGACCCGGATCACCTGCCCAAGTACATCACCGAGCTGGACGCGCTCGGTTTCCAGTGTCACTTCCACGCGCTGGGCGACCGGGCCGTACGCGACGCGCTGGACGCGATCGAGGCGGCGCGGTCGGCCAACGGGCCGAGCGACACGCGGCCCCACCTGGCGCATCTTCAGGTCGTGCATCCCGAGGACGTGCCGCGCTTCGCGGCGCTCGGCGCCACGGCGAACATCCAGCCGCTGTGGGCGGCGCACGAGCCGCAGATGGACGAGCTGACGATCCCGTTCCTCGGGCCCGAACGGGCCGGATGGCAGTATCCGTTCGGCGCGCTGCTGCGCTCCGGTGCCCGGCTCGCGGCGGGCAGCGACTGGCCGGTCAGCAGTCCCGATCCGCTCCAGGGCGTCCATGTGGCGGTGAACCGGGTGGAGCCCGGGGGCTCGGGTCCGGTGTTCCTGCCGGGCGAACGTCTGGGGCTCGCCGAGGCGCTGACGGCGTACACGGCGGGATCGGCGTATGTGAACCATCTCGACGACACCGGCCAGGTGCGCCCGGGGGCGCTGGCGGATCTCGTGCTCCTGGACCGCGACCCCTTCGCAGGGCCCCCGGAGGAGATCGCCTACACGCGGGTGGTGCAGACCTTTGTCGGGGGCGCGCGAGTATACGCAGCTCAACAGGGTTGAGCAGTAACGGAGATCACGGCATGGTCACGGTGTAGATCGTTTTCGGCCTGGGAAGCCTCGTTCCGCTTCTCGATTCAACTTGCGTATCGGGAAAGCGAGTTCGAAAGGACCCCACCCCCATGCCCCAGGACGTCAGGTTCGACCTGCCCTTCGGCACGCCCCCGGAATCGACCGGCCGACCGCCACTCGGCCGGTCGATTCCCTTGCCAGGAACACCGCTTGAAGGGAACCCGGTGTGAGATCTCGAGTCGTAGGCAGTGATCCGGAGATACCCACCGGCGGTTCCGTCCCGGCCCGGCCCGGCGTCCTGCTCCAGCCGGCGGAGGCGGGCGGCGCCCTGGCCCGCCTCTTCGCACAACACGCCAACGGGCGCACGGAGGAGTTCCGAGATCGCGAGGACGCCGCGCGGCGGCGGCTGGAGGCACTCGGCTCCCCCCACACCGGCACCACGCTGCATGTGGAGGGAGCCCTCCGGCTGGCGCCGGGCCCGTTTCTCCCGCCCGACGAGGAGGGCCACGCCAGGCTGCGCCGGCTCGACACCAGCCTGCGCCTGATCGAAGCGGCCTTCCCCCAGGTCAGCACCGATGCCGAGGTCTGCCGACTGACCTGCGCGATGCTGGAAGGGGCCTGGCGGAGCCGGGCCCTCACCCCGCCGCGCGAAGAGGAGCGGACCGACGTCTGCGACTGCGCGCTGTGCCGTCGGCTGCCCACGCCCCCCGAACGCACGCTGGCCGACTACGGCTGGCGGCAGAGCGCCGGTCGGCCCCTCGCCGTCAAGACCTGGCCGTACCACCGGGAACTCGACAGCGTCCTGACGGGCGGCTGGGTCCTGGCCCGGCTGATGAACGACCTCGAAGGGGACCTCGGCTACCGCCACCGCTTCGAGGACGACATCCTGCTCTTCCACGAGTACAAGCGCGTGATCGACACCATCGACACCGCGCACCTGACCCAGCTCATCGAAGGCCGCCTGGCGGAGAACTTCAGCACCAACACCGCACGGGCCCTGGTCTGCGGACTCTTCGCGGCCCACAAGCGGTCCGTCGACGAGTACTGGCTGCAACAGCACGAGGCGGGCAGCGTCGCACTCCCCCAGACCAACCCGCTCGGCCAGAGCACCTACTCGCTCCTGCAGATGATGGACTGCCTCTTCTGGCACGTCTCACCCGACACCGAGCTCTGGCAGGAGGAACACCTCGCCTCCCTGCTCCTGTGCCGGGTCGTGGACGACATGTCCGACGTCCGGGCCGACGCCCTCACCGGCGAGATCAGCAACTTCTGGCTCGCCGACATGCCAACCCACACCAAGGCCCTCTACGCCGCCAGTGCCATCGCCCTGATCAAGTACGGCTGCATGCCCGAGGCGCACGAGCCGATGTGGAACTCGTGGCTGATGCCCAGCACCATCGTCTGGATGGGGCTGACGGGGCGCCACGCCCTGTGGTTCGACGGCATCACCGGGGGCCTCCCGCCGGCCGAGGATTGCCCGCTGTGCGACCTGCAGCCCAACGCGTGCACCGGCATTCTCACCCACGGAACGACTCTCACCATCGCCCCGCGGCCCACCGCGCCGGCCCTGAGCCCCGGAACCTCGGAGCTGTCCGCACGCTGCCGGGTCCAACACCCCGGGACGTGGGAGCTCTTCGACGCCGAGCTCCGTGCCTTCGAAGCGCTGCACGGCCCCTGGCACGGCAACGTCGACACGACCTGGGACATCCTGCGCCGCACGTACATCGCCGCCGTGGAGGCGGCCGGCGCCGGAGCGTCCACGGCCCGCGCCCGCGAGGTCCAGGAGGACTCCGGCGCGGTCGGATCCGAGTACTACCACACCCTGCACGACCCGCGGACGGGGCGGGAGGACACCGCACTGCTCGCCTACATGTTCGGCTGCGCCCATCCGCACTTCCTCTGGAACGCCACGGGACACCGTCCCGGTGACGTGGCGGGCGACTGGCTCGACGGCTGACGCCGGGCTCTGACCCGGAGACGGGACGACGCTGCCCGGCCGGGTCATCCGGCCGGGCAGCGTCGTCCCGGTCCTATACGGCGAACTCGACCGGCAGGCTGTCCAGCGGGGACATCCAGGTGGACGCGGTCGAGGTGAGCTCCTCCGGCGGCACGGCCAGCCGCAGGCCCGGCAGCCGGTGCAGCAGGACGTCCACCGCGACCTCGATGACGGACATCCCGATGTTCTGCCCGGGGCACTCGTGGGGTCCCGCGCCGAACGCCAGGTGGGCCTGGTTGCCGTGCACCGAGACGCTCGGGTCGGGCCGGATCTCGGGGTCGAGGTTGCCCGGGGCGAGACCGAGCACGAGCAGGTCGCCCTCCTCGATGCGATGCCCGCCCAGCTCGACGTCGCTGACGGCGAAGCGCCCCGGCAGGACGGCCAGCGGCGGGGAGTTCCACATGGCCTCCTCCACCACCGCCGAGATGTTCAGCTGCCCGCTGATCAGCCCGGAGAGCCGGGAGGCGTCGGTCAGTACCAGTTCCAGCACCCGGGCCAGCAGGCTGGTCGTGACGTGCGCGGCGATCAGCACCGCGCGCAGGTGGAGCACGACCTCGTCCTGGTCGAGCGCCGCGTGATGCTCCAGCAGACCGGTGGCCAGGTCGGAGCCGGGTTCGGCCCGCCTGCGCTCGGCGAGTTCACCGAAGATCTCCCGGATCACACCGTCGTGCATGACGGCGTCCTCGCCGCCCTTCATCACCTGGGCGCAGGACTCGACCAGGCGGCGCCCCTCCGCCTCGGCGAGCCCCAGCACGCGGGCGATCACGAGCATCGGCAGTAAGTCGGCGTAGTCCGCCACCAGATCGGCTCGGCCGGTGTCCGCGAACGCGTCGATCTGCTTGTTGGCGAAGTGCGTGGCGTGACGCCGGATACCGCGGTCGGCGGCGGACTGCAGTCCGTCCTTGACGGCGCCGCGCAGGCGGCGGTGGGCCTCGCCGTCCTGGGACACGCAGTCGGGGCGCCAGGCCAGCATCGGAATCAGCGGGGAGTTCTCCGCGATCCGGCCCTCCCGCCAGTCCCGCCAGATCCGCCCGTCCCGGGCGAACTGGCTGGGGTTGTCGAGCACCCGTCGGCTGTCCCGGTAGCCCAGGACCAGCCAGGCGGGGATGTCGCCCTCCAGCAGCACCGGGGCGACGGAGCCGTGTTCCTTGCGCAGCCGCTCGTAGATGGCGCGCGGGTCGGTCGCGGCCTCGGGCCCGTACAGCCGGACCAGTTCGGCCGAACCGTGCGCGACCGGGCAGCCGCGGGGGGTGTCGGGAGTGTCGGGGTTCTGGTCGTTCATCGGGGCTCCAGGGCGACGACGGAGCGTTCCTTCAAGTGACGCATCAGAGTGATCAGCACGTCACGGCTGGAGGCCCGGTCGCGGGCGTCGCAGACCACGATCGGGGTGTGGGGGGAGATGTCCAGGGCGTCCCGGATCTCCTCGATGGGATGTTCCTTGGAGTCGGGGAAGACGTTCAGGGCGATGACGAAGGGCACCTCCTGGCGCTCCATCTCCTCGATCGCCCGGAAGCTGGAGGCGAGCCTGCGGGTGTCGACCAGGACGACCGCGCCGAGCGCGCCCTTGAACAGGCCGTTCCACAGGAACCAGAACCGTTCCTGGCCGGGGGTGCCGAACAGGTACAGCATCAGGCTGTCGTTGATGCTGATCTTGCCGAAGTCGAGACTGACGGTGGTCTCGGTCTTGTCGGCGACCCCGATGAGGTGGTCGACGTCGGCGCTCGCCTGGGTGAGGGTCTCCTCGGTGGTGAGCGGCTTGATGTCGCTCACCGAGCGGACCATCGTGGTCTTCCCGGTGCCGAACCCGCCGGCGATCATCACCTTCACCGAGCGGGTGGCCCCGGAGGCCGGCCCGTCGGGGTGGTCAAAGCCTTTCAAGTCCACTGAGTACCTCCTCAAGGAGCGCGAGGTCGGGCCCGCGGCCGGCGCCGTGCACCGGGATGGGGTCACGGGCTTCGACGCGGCCTGCCTCGAGCAGATCCGCCAGCAGCACCGCGAGAATGTTGAAGGGCAATCCGAGATGGGCGCCGAGTTCGGCCACCGACAGCGGATCGCGGCAGCGCCGGAGGATCTCCTCGTGCTCGTGCTGCATCCCCGGGACGGGAGCCGTCAGGGTCACGATGAGGGTCGCCACGTCAAGGCTGGACGCCGAACCGCCCGGTCCGCTGCGCCCCTTGGTGAGGACGTAGTAGCGCTCGAGACCTTGGGGGTCCCCCCAACTCGAGCGGAGCCGAGAGCTTGGGGGAGGGTCCGTGGGCCGGCGGGGAGCACTCATCCAGAGTGCTCCTCCAGGCGCGGAGTGGTGCCGAGCAACTCGCCCATCCTGCGCGCCAGGTCCCTCATCTGATGTCCGAGCAGCCCCTGGTCGAGGCCCTCGCGGGCGAGGACGCCGAGATACGTCTCGACGCCGGCCCGCACGACGAACAGGTGGCCGCCGTCGACCTCGATCATGGCCAGCCTGAGCTGCCCCGCGTAGGCGGGGAACTGCTCGGCGACCGGCTGGGCCAGCGCCTGCAGCCCCGCCACCACGGCGGCGAAACGGTCCACGTCGTCGGGGTCTTCGGCGCCGTAGGAGGTGATGGCCTTGCCGTCGCTGGAGGCCACCAGGGCGAAGCGGATCTCGGGGATGGACTCCACCAGATCGCGGAGCGCCCAGCTCACGTCGGTTCCCTGCTGCGTCATGCGGACTTGTCGCTCTCTTCGGTCTGGGGCTCGGTGGACTCGCGTCCCGCGGTGGCGTCGGGGCCGTCGCCGGGCACGCCCGCGTCGGGCTCGCGGCCCGCGGTGGCGAAGGCGGCCAGGCCGGCGAAGGACGCGTCCGGCGGGACGGCCGCGACCGGGGCCCCCTCGCTGCGTTCGGTGCGTTCGGCGGGCTCGTGGCGGGCCGCCTCGCTGCGCCTGCTGCGGCGCCTGGGCAGGCCACCGGGCGTGGTCTCCACGTCGTCGCCCACGTCCGCCCCGGCCGGGGCGGAGGCGACGGCGGCGCGGACCGGGAGGCCGGTGGCGGTCGCCGGGGTCCTCGGCGCCGGGACGGTCGGAGCGGCGGACGCGGTGGGTGCGGCAGGCACGGCGGAGGCGGCCACCGGGCTGAAGTACTTGTGCGGGACCACGACGACCACCGAGGTGCCGAGCCAGGGCGAGTCCGCGTAGGTGACGCGGATGCCGTAGCGGCGGGCCAGGGTGCCGACGACCCGCAGGCCGATGCTGGCGTCCTCCGAGATGCCGCCGAGGCCCGCGCCCGCGGCGGTGCCGGCCAGGGCGTGCTCGGCCTCGCGCTTCTTCTCCTCGCTCAGGCCCTTGCCGGAGTCCTGGATCTCGATGCCGACGCCGTTGGGCACCTCCTTGCCGGAGACGACCACCGGCTCGGTGGGCGGCGAGTAACGGGCCGCGTTGTCCAGCAGGTGGGCGAAGATCAGCGTGAGGTGGTCCACCAGGCCGCCGTCGACGCCGAGTTCGGGCAGATGGCGTACCTCGACCCGGTGGAAGTCCTTGATCCGGCCGATGCCGCCGCGGACCACGCTGAGCAGGCGCTGCGGCTCCTGCCACTGCCGGCCCGGGCGGTCGGAGCCGCCGAGCACGCCGACGCTGGCGGCGAGACAGTCGGCGGGGCCGATGGCCTGGTCCAGCTCCATCAGGCCGCGCGCCACGGATGGCAGACGTCCGTGCTCGCCCTGCATCTCGTGCAGCCGGCCGCGCAGCTTGCTGGTCAGGACGTGGATCCGGTTGCCGATGCTGATCACGGCCTGTTCGGCGGAGGTCGAGCGGTTGAACTCCGCCTCGACGCCGATCAGGGCGGTCCTGAGGACCTTGCGCAGCTCGGCCTGGAGCTCGGTGCTGACCTTGGCGCACTGGTTCGTGACCGGCAGCAGGTCGTCGACCGCCTCGCCGGCGCGCAGCCGCTCCAGCGCCTCGGGCAGCTGCTCCCCGGCGAGCCGGGCTACCGCGTCGTGCTGGTGGCTCAGCTGGTCCTTGAACACCTCGGCCTGGTCGGCGAGCTGGGCCTCGTAGGACTGGGCCTGGCCTGCCAGCCGCTCCTCGAACGCCCTTGCCTGCTGCGCGAGTTGCGCCTCGTAACCAGCCGCCTGCTCGGCGAGCCGGCCTTCCGCGGCGGCGCGTTCGGCGTCCTGGGCGACCCGCTCGGCGGCGAACTTCCGTTCCAGGCCCGCCACGTGCTGCTGCCACTGCTGCGAGTGCTCGGCCTGCGCGGTGCGGAATTCACTTTCGGCGCGGCCGGCCTGCGTCCGGGTGCGGATCAGCAGCCGTACGCACACGCTGCTCGCCGCGGTGGCCGCGGCACCCGCGACGGCGGCGGTTATGCCCTCGGAGCTCATGAAGGTCGCGGCGACCGTCCCGCCTCCTAAAGCCAGCGGCATCAGCCACCAGCTGTACCAGGCGACAGGGGCCCGCGCCGCCGGGGGCGGAGTGGCGAGTTCCATCTGCATCCTTCGAACCAACGCGATCGAACAGGGGGGTGTGCAAGGGGGCCGCACTCATGAGTACGCACCACGGGAGACCCACGCGACCGGGTCAACTCGCGGCGCCGTGAGGGAGCTTATCGGGTTGGAGGGCAAAAGGATCAACCATGCCCGGTCCATGGAGGTGAGGGTTCCGTCACTCTCCGCCAGGAATCGGTCATAAACATTCCTGGACAGTTGTCCGGCTATTATGGACACCTGTCCAACGACAAAGGAGTGCAATGATCATGGAAGCGGTGGCGAACGTGCTGGTGGGCCTGGTGGCCGCCCTGCACGTCTACATCCTGGTGATGGAGATGTTCCTGTGGCAGAAGAAGCCCGGACGGTCCCTGCACGGCTTCGGTCCCGACCTGGCCCGCACGACCGCTCCACTCGCCGCCAACCAGGGCCTGTACAACGGCTTCCTGGCCGCCGGCCTGGTCTGGGGGCTCATCGCGGACGACCCGACGGGATTCCGCGTCCAGGTCTTCTTCCTGGTCTGTGTGGTGATCGCGGGCGTGTTCGGCGCGGCCACCGCGAACCGCCGCATCCTGGTCGCGCAGGCCCTGCCCGGCGCGCTCGCTCTGGCCGCCGTCCTGGTCGCCGGATGAGCACGCCCCCGCCCGCGGACCCGAGGACCGCCCGCACCCGGGAACGGCTGCGCCGGGCCCTGCTCGACGAGTGCGCCGAACGGCCGCTGACCCGGGTCTCGGTGGCCGCGGTGGTACGCCGTGCCGAGGTCGGACGGGCTACCTTCTATCTGCACTACGACGGCCTGGAGGCACTGGCCGTCGACGCCTGCGCGGACATCGTGCGCGAGGCCGTGGAGGCCCTGCACGCCTGGCGGGGCCGCCCCGACCCGGTGCACGCGCCGCCCGCGCTCGTGGAGTTCTTCGCCTCCCTCGCCCCGCACACCGCGCTCTACCAGGAGTTGCTCGCCCCGGGCGGCGGCGGCCCGCTCGGCCGTGTCCTGCACCGCGACCTCAGGGCGTACAGCCTGCGCGAGCGGGAACTGGCGGGCGCGGCGGACGCCCCCCTCGTCGCGTCCGCCGTCGCCGCCACCTTCGCCGGGGTGCTGGCCGACTGGCTGCACGGCCTGATCGAGGCAACCTCCGAGGAAGTGGCCCACCAGGTCTGGCAGTTGCTGGTCGCCCTGCACGCGAGCCGCTGACCGCTACTTGCAGCCGAAGCCGTCCGCCAGCCGCGGCCAGGCCTCCACACCGTCAGGGGTGCGGACGTACACCTTCGCCGGCTCGTCCTGCACCAGCCACAACTCCCGCTCCTCGTAGCGGTATCCGGTGTCACGGGCGTCGGCGGGCATCCGGACGTCACCGTCGTAGGGGGAGGTCAGGGCGCCCGGCGGCAGTACCCCGGCGGGATCGCGGGCGTAGGTCTCGGCGTCCACGCCCCGGCCCATCGCCAGGAAGTGGGCCCGCTGCCAGTCGCAGTGGTCCGGTCCCGCGCTGCTGTGCACCGTCGTGATCGGCACCCGTCGGCCGTCCCGGTCGGTCCAGATCTCGTACCACTGGGAGTCGGTGAAGCTCGCGGGGAGTTCGGCCGGGTCGCAGGAGGCGCTGGTCTCCGGACCCCAGCCGGGCCGGTTCTCCCCGTCCTTGGCGACGACGACCGCGACCTTGGTACGGCCCTCGACGTCGAGGGAGTACAGCACCCGGTCGCCCTCCCGGCGCTCCTCGCGGTAGCCGGTGCGCGGCAGGTCGGGCTGCTCGATGTCGAAGTACGCCCGAAGCCCCTCCGCCGGGCTCGATCCCCCGTCCCCCTCGCTCCACCGGTCGGCGCCGCCGCCGGAGTAGATCTCCCCGTCGCACTCCAGGGCGCGGCCGGCGGCGCCGGACCCGACCCGGGCCGCTTCCGGGCTGTCCTCGTCGAGGTTCCGGACCGGCACGTGCAGCGGTCCGTCGTACGGCGTGGCCGGCGTCGCCCCCTCGACGACCAGGCCCTCCCCGTCGTCACCGCAGCCCACCGCGGTCACGGCCACCGCGAACGCCACCACCAACAGCCTCGCGCGCATCCCCACCCCTTGTCCGCCGTTCGGTTCCTCGCTCCTCCGACGCGGCGGCGGTCAAGAACGTTCGGCGGCGGCGGGGAACGTTCAGCCCCGGCCTGCGGACTCCTGGAAGGTGCGGCGGTAGGCCTGCGGCGAGACGCCGATCGCGGCGTGCAGGTGCTGGCGAAGGGAGGCGCCGGTGGCGAAGCCGACCTCGCCGGCGATGTGGTCCACCGGCAGGTCGCTGGCCTCCAGCAGGTGGCGGGCGCGGGCGACGCGCTGCTGGATGAGCCAGCGGCCGGGGCTGAGGCCGACCTCGTCGTTGAAGCGGCGGGCGAAGGTGCGTGCGCTCATCCGGGCGTGGGCGGCGAGATCGGCCAGCGTCAGCGGTTCGCCGAGGCGTTCCAGGGCCCAGACACGGGTGGCGGCCGTACTGGCGGCACCCGGCTCCGGGACGGGCTGCGGGATGTACTGGGCCTGGCCGCCGTCGCGGAACGGCGGGACGACACAGGAGCGGGCGACCAGATTGGCCAGTTCGCTGCCGTGGTCCTTGCGCACGATGTGCAGGCAGACATCGACGCCCGAGGCCGCGCCGGCCGAGGTGAGGATCCGGCCGTCGTCGACGAAGAGGACGTCCGGGTCGAGGTCGATGTGCGGGTAGCGGCGCCGGAAGAGGTCGGCCAGGTGCCAGTGGGTGGTGGCCTTGCGCCCGTCGAGCAGTCCGGCCGCGGCGAGGACGAAGGCGCCGGTGCAGATGGAGACGATGCGTGCCGTCGGAGGGATCAGCGCCAGGGCGGCGTCGAGCTCGTCGGTCAGCTCGACGGGGATGCGGTACGGGTCGATCGCCGCGATCACCACGGTGTCGGCGGTGGCCAGGATGTCGGGGCCCTGTTCGACGCCGATGGTGAAGTCGGCGTTGCTGCGCACCGGCCGGCCGTCGACGGAGCAGGTCAGCACCTCGTAGCGGCCCATCGCCGCGCCGAGGATCCGGGCCGGGATGCCCAGCTCGAAGGGGTAGACCCCGTCCAGCGCCAGGACGACCACACGTTCCTTTCTCATGGCACGATCCTATCGAATGATGGCCATCTTGCCATTTTCCGCGCGGGCGGCGCCCGGCACGCTGGTTGACCATGAGCACTGTGAACACCATGCGAGCCATCACCCAGGACGTCCTCGGCGGTCCCGAGGTCCTCAAGGAAGCCGAGCTGGAGCGCCCCGCGCCCCGTCCCAACGAGATCCTGGTCCGCGTCCGGGCGGCCGGGCTGAACCCCACCGACTGGAAGCACCGCGAGCACGGCGGTTTCCTCGGGCAGCCGCCCTTCGTCCTCGGCTGGGACGTCTCCGGCGTGGTCGAGGCGGTCGGTATCGGCGTCGCCCGCTTCCAGCCCGGCGACGAGGTCTTCGGCATGCTGCCGTACCCGTTCGGCCACGGCTCGCACGCCGAGTACGTCACCGGCCCGGCCCGCGCCTTCGCCCTGAAGCCCGCCGTGATCGACCACGTCCAGGGCGGCGCGCTGCCCCTGGTCTCCCTCACCGCCTGGCAGGCGCTGGTCGAGACGGCCGACCTGCGGCCGGGGCAGCGGGTGCTGATCCACGCGGCGGCCGGCGGGGTCGGGCACGTGGCGGTGCAGATCGCCAAGGACCGCGGCGCGTACGTCATCGGCACCGCGAGCGAGGGCAAGCACGACTTCCTGCGGAAGCTGGGCGCGGACGAGCTGATCGACTACCGGTCGACCGACTTCGCCGAGGCCGTGCGGGACGTCGACGTCGTCCTGGACACCATCGGCGACGACTACAGCCTGCGTTCGCTGCGGGTGCTGCGTCCGGGCGGGCTGCTGGTGTCGATCCTGCCGGTCGGCTCGGACCAGCTGTACACGGAGGCCGAGCGCCTCGGCGTGCGGGCACTGCGGATGCTGGTGGACGCCTCGCACTCCGGGATGAAGGCCGTCGCCGGCCTCGTGGAGCGGGGTGCCCTGCGCGCCACGATCGCCGGCACCTTCCCCCTGGCCGAGGCCGCCGAGGCGCACCGGCTCGGTGACACCGGCCGGACGGCCGGGAAGCTGGTCCTGGTGGTCGACTGATCTGAGCGGTACGCGGTCGGACCAGCGGCACGGGTCCGACCGCGGGCGCCCTGTGAGAGCTCTCATTCGATGGAGAGCTCTCATTCGATATTCACAGACATATGTCAATCGAACATGCTCAGATTCACTCCATCGAGGGTAACTTGCAGTGCGGGGAACGGTTTTGCTCTCACTCGGCGCCCCGGTGACGGCCCTGCGCTCGTACGCTCGCTGCACGATGTCACCCCGGCCCCCGGTGACCTGCAACCCCGCCGCCACAGGAGCAGGTTGGAGGCGATGTCGTCGTGCCGCAGGAGCCTGCGCCGCTCACCCGTCACTTGCGCGTACGCCAGGACCGCGGCCATACGGTGCTGGAGTTCCACGGCGAGATCGACCTCGCCGCGGCGGTCGAACTCCTCCCCTCCCTGGACCGGATGACGGCCCGCCCGCACGCCAGGATCGTCATCGACCTGCGTCCGGTGGAGTTCTTCGACTGCTCCGGGCTGCGGCTGCTGTACCGGGCCCGCACCCGGGTCCTGGACCACGGCGGACAGCTGCGGCTGGTCTGCGTCCATCCGCTCACCCTGCGCGTGCTGCGGCTGACCGGCCTGGCCCGGCTGCTGCCCCCGCACCCGACGCTGGACGCGGCCCTGGGCCAGCCCGAGGCCACGTCCGGGCCGGTGTGAGGGACGTCCCTACTTCACGATCCTGGTGACCTGCCCCGCTCCGACGGTCCGCCCGCCCTCCCGGATCGCGAACTTGAGCCCCTCCTCCATCGCGACGGGCTGGATCAGCTGGACGTACATCGTCGTGTTGTCGCCCGGCATGACCATCTCGGTGCCCCTGGGCAGCGTCACCACACCCGTGACGTCGGTCGTGCGGAAGTAGAACTGGGGACGGTAGTTGTCGAAGAACGGCGTGTGCCGGCCGCCCTCGTCCTTGGAGAGGATGTACGCCCGGGCCTCGAACTCCTTGTGCGGGGTGACCGATCCGGGCTTGATGACGACCTGCCCCCGCTCGACGTCCTCCCGCTTCACCCCGCGCAGCAGCAGCCCGACGTTCTCCCCGGCCCGGCCCTCGTCGAGCAGCTTGCGGAACATCTCGACACCGGTGACGGTCGTCTTCGTCTTCTGCTCGTGGATGCCGATGATCTCGACCTCGCTGTGGACGTGCAGCGTGCCGCGCTCGATCCGGCCCGTGACGACGGTCCCGCGCCCGGTGATGGTGAAGACGTCCTCGATCGGCATCAGGAACGGCTTGTCCACGTCACGCTGCGGTTCCGGCACCGCCGAGTCGACGGCGTCCAGGAGGTCGAGCACCGACTGCGTCCACTGCTCGTCCCCCTCCAGCGCCCGCAGCGCGGACACCTTGACCACCGGCACCTCGTCGCCCGGGAACTCGTACTCGGTGAGCAGCTCGCGCACCTCCAGCTCGACCAGTTCCAGGATCTCCTCGTCGTCGACCATGTCGGTCTTGTTCAGCGCCACGACGATGTACGGCACGCCCACCTGGCGGGCGAGCAGCACATGCTCCTTGGTCTGCGGCATCGGCCCGTCGGTCGCCGCGACGACGAGGATCGCGCCGTCCATCTGGGCCGCGCCGGTGATCATGTTCTTGATGTAGTCGGCGTGGCCGGGGCAGTCGACGTGCGCGTAGTGCCGGTGTTCCGTCTGGTACTCGACATGGGCGATCGAGATGGTGATGCCGCGCTGCCGCTCCTCGGGCGCCTTGTCGATCTGGTCGAACGGCGTGTACGGGTTCAGGTCGGGGAAGCGGTCGTGCAGCACCTTGGTGATGGCCGCCGTGAGCGTGGTCTTGCCGTGGTCGATGTGACCGATGGTGCCGATGTTCACGTGCGGCTTGGTCCGTTGGAACTTCGCCTTCGCCACTGCGGGCCCTCCTCGCCACGGGAGTGAGGCCGGGCCTTGCCCGGCTACCTCCTGTCTATTCGCTGCGTGGCGCGTCGAACAGGGCGCTGACGGACTCACCGTTGTGAATCCGGCGTACAGCCTCGGCGAGCTGGGGGGCGACGGTGAGCACCCGCAGCTTGTCGGTGCGCTCCTCCTCGGGCACCGGCACGGTGTTGGTGCACACGATCTCCAGCACGTCCGGCTGCTCGCCGATCCGCTTGAGGGCGCCGGAGGTGAACAGACCGTGCGTGCAGGCCACCCGGATCGAGCGCGGCCCCAGCTCCCGCAGCCGGTCGAGGAGTTCGAGGACGGTGCTGCCCTTGGCGATCTCGTCGTCCAGCACGATGACATCGCGGTCCGCGACCTCGCCGATGACGGAGTTGATGCTGACCCGGTCGTCCGCGAACCGCTGCTTGGCGCCCGCGGCCACCTGGGCGCCCAGCATCCGGGCGAAGGCGGCGGCCTCCTTGGCGTTGCCGAGGTCGGGCGAGACGACGGTCGTGCGGGTCAGGTCGTACTGGCGGAAGTGGGTGGCCAGTTCGCGCAGCGCGTGCAGGTGGTCGACCGGGACCGAGAAGAAGCCGTGCACCTGCGGCGAGTGCAGCGTCATGGCGAGGACCCGGCTCGCGCCCGCCGCCACCATCAGGTCGGCGACCAGGCGTCCGCCCAGGGAGATGCGGGGCTGGTCCTTCTTGTCGGAGCGGGCGTAGGAGTAGTGCGGCATGACCACGGTGATCCGCCCGGCGGAGGCCCCGCGTGCCGCGTCGCACATCAGCAGCAGCTCGACCAGGTTCTCCTGGACCGGGGCGACCAGCGGCTGGCACAGGAAGACGTCCCGCTCCCGGCAGTTGGCCTGAAGCTGCACCTCCAGACAGTCGTTGGCGAACCGGCTGACCCGGGTCGGGCTCAGCGGCACCCCCAGATGCGCGCAGACCTCCGCCGCCAGCTCGGGGTGGGCGCTACCGCTGAACACGGCGATGTCTCGCACGAATCCGCTCCTCGCATGATCATTTAGGCTGCCGGCCTCATGCTACTGAGCGCGCGCGGCACCTCGCCGGGCGGATGTGCCCAGGTGACCAGGGAGGGTGCCGTCCCGCTCTCGTGTGCTACGCGGTCCGCCTCACCACGACACGGGCAGCCGCCGCGGGCTCCGGGTGATCCGGCCCTCCCGCCAGTGGAGGGTCTCGGCCGTGAACTCTGCGCGCAAGCCGGGGAATCGGGCGGCCAGCCGGTTGAGCGCGAGGCCGAGCTCCAGCCGGGCGAGCCAGGCGCCGAGGCAGTGGTGGGGACCGGCGCCGAAGACCACGCTGGGGGCGGTCAGCGGCGCGAAAAGGTCGGGGGGACCGGTGCCGGGCGGAAAGACCTCGGGATCGCGGCTCGCGGAGTTCGTCTGGACGGCGACCACACCTCCCGCGGGGATCGTCACGCCGCCGATCTCGGCGTCCTCGACGGCCCGGCGGATCAGTCCGGGCAGCAGCCGGCCCTCGCTGAGCGGGACGACGCGCAGCAACTGCTCCACGGCCGTCGACGCGTCGTCCTGGTCCGCGCCGAGCCGGTCCCAGGCCTCGCGCCGGTCGGTGAGCAGATAGACCAGGATGTTGCCGAGGGCGGTCATGGTGGTCTCGTGGCCCGCCACGACCAGGGCGCAGACCAGGGAGGTCAGCCGCCGGTCGTCGACGCCGAGTCCGTCACCCGCCACCACCAGCGCGCTGACCAGGTCGTCGCCCGGCCTCCGCCGCCGCTCGGCGACCAGTTCCGCGGCGAACGCGCCGAACTCGCCTATCACGGCCGTCACTTGCTCCGGTGTGTGCGCGCCGCCGGACAGGGCGTGGTCGGCCCAGAAGCGGATCCGGTCGCGCTCCATGTGCTCCAGACCCATCAGCCGGGAGATCACCGAGACGGGCAGCGCCAGCGCGAACCCGTCCACGAGATCGGCGGGCCGGGCCCGCTCGGCGAAGGCGTCCAGCAGCTCCTCGACGACCGACGCCACCCAGGGCCGCCAGCGGGCGACGGCACGCGGGGTGAACGCCCGCTGGACGGTGCCGCGCAGCCGCTGGTGGGCGGGGCCGTCCTGGTTGAGCAGCCCGTCGGGGTCGTCGAGCAGATTCGGTACGGCGAGCAGCGGCGGCGCGTCCGGGGCGTGCAGGGACCCGCGGTCGAAGCGGGGGTCCATGAGGACCTGCCGCACCTCGGCGTGCCGGGTCACGAGCCACACCGGGGTGCCGGTGGCGAGGGTGGTCAGCCGGGGCGGGCCGGACTCGGGGAAGGGGACGCGGTGCATGGGGCAAAGGGGCCGGGAGGTGCTGTCTTGGCTCATCCGGGTCTCCTGGCCGAGGGCGGCGCGGGCTTCGGTGAGGGCGGCCCCTCACGCTAATGCGCCCCACCCGACTCCGTCAGGGGCACCAATCGGCCAACCGACCCGTCTCGCCCGGCGATTGGGGGGCATCCGAACAGTAGGAAGGAGGGCCGTCGCCATGACGACTCCCATCAGACGCCTCCCCAGGCGCATGCCCGGCTGGGCGAAGGCCGTGAGCGCCGTCGTGCTGGTGCTCGCCGTGCTGTTCGCCGGGATCGGGCTGAGCGTGATCCCGGGCCTGAAGGACGTGTTCGGCACGGAGACCCATGACCGCTCGGGTCCCGCGCTGCTCCAGTCCATCCAGGACATCAGCCGCTACGACGCCGCCTCCGGCAACTTCCAGGTCGTCGTGGACCTGGAGAAGGACGCCAAGTACCTGCCCGACGCCATCCGCGGCAGCCGCACGCTGTACGTGGGGGCGGGCACCGTGGACGCCTACGTCGACCTCGGCAAGGTCGGCGAGGACGACGTGACGGTCAACGAGGACCGTACGTCCGCCACGCTGAGGCTGCCGCACGCGGCGCTCGGGAAGCCCGCGCTCGACCCCGACCGCTCCTACGCGGTCTCCAAGCAGCGCGGGCTGTTCGACCGGATCGGTGATCTCTTCTCGGACAACCCCAACAGTGAGCAGGCCGTGCAGAAGCTCGCCGCGAAGCACATCGGTGCGGCCGCGAAGGAAAGCGCGCTGACCAAGCGCGCCGAGAGCAACACCTCCGCGATGCTCAAGGGGCTGCTGCACTCGCTCGGCTTCAAGGAGGTGAAGGTCGTCTACCCGGCCGCCTGATTCAGGCGGTCAGGACCCCGGGCAGGGCGAGCGCGCCGAGCACCACGGCGCCGACCAGCAGCCAGGCCACGTAGTCCCCGACGTGGCCGGACTGCAAGCGCCGGAGCGGGTCCGCCCAGGCCGGTGCGGCGAGCCAGGCCGGGCGGGCCACGGCGAGCACCGCGAGCACCGCGGCCAGCAGGGTCGAGATCAGGTCCAGCAGCACGCCGGCCGGGGTCCAGTGCAGGGACGGGACGACGGCTCCCGCCGAACCGGCCTCGTTCACCGCGTGCGCGACGACGTCGGCGAAGCCGGGGCCGACGCCCACGGCGAGCGCGGCGGCGAGCAACAGCGCGGGGACCGCCGTCATGGAGTCCGGGACCCGGCTGAGCCGCCGCCGGGTCTCGGGCTCCTCGCCGGAGCCGGTCGTCTCGTACGTGCTCGTGTCCTCCGGCTCGGGGCCGAGCCCGTAGAACACGCGGGCGGCGACCCGCAGTACCGCTCCGGCGGTCAGCGCGGACGCCGCGACGTACAGGACGGTGAGCGGTCCGCCGACGGCCTCCTCGGTGAGGGCCTTGCCGAGGCCGGTGCCGAAGGGCGGCAGCCCGGCGAGGGCGAGCGCGCCGATGACGAACAGGACGCCGACCGAACGCAGTTGCACGGCCCTGCCGTGCAGGGCGTGCTCGTCGACGTTGCCGTACCGGTCCAGCAGGATGCCCGCGCAGGCGAACAGGGCGGCCTTCACGCCGGCGTGGCCGATGACGTACAGCGCGACGCCGTCGTCGGCCTCGGGGGTCAGCACGCCGACGCCCATCAGGAAGAGTCCGGTGTGGGCGACGGTGGAGTAGGCCAGGAGGCGTTTGATGTGCCGCTGGTACCAGCACATGACGGCGCCGATCACCGCGGTGAGCGCGCCGAGGGTGACCAGCACCCGCTCGAAGTCGGCGGGCGGGACGCCGCCGGGGCCGGCGAAGACGGTGCCGTACATCCGCCAGACGCCGTACACGCCGAGTTCGACCATGACGCCGGAGAGCAGCATGCACACGGGCGTGGGGGCGACGGCGTGGGCGTCGGGGAGCCAGAAGTGGAAGGGGACGGCCGCCGACTTGACCAGGAGACCGGTCAGGACGAGGACGAACGCGGCGAGGACCAGCGCGTCCGGCGGGCCGTGGGCGTCGAGTCCGCGTCCGATCTGGCTCAGGGCGAGTTCGCCGGTACGGGCGTACAGCAGGGCGATGCCCATGAGCATGGCGTACGCGCCCAGCGAGGTGACGACGGCGAAGGTCAGGGCGCCCTGGACGGCCTTGGCCTCCTCGACCCGGTGACCGGTCAGGGCGTAGGCGACGACGCTCATCAGCTCGAACCAGACGAAGGCGTTGAACAGGTCGCCCGCGATGGCGAAACCGCACATGCCCGCCTGGAGCAGCAGCATCAGGGCGGGGAAGGACCCGGCGTGCCCGCGCGGCGGTTCGGCGAAGTAGCGCCAGGAGTACGCCAGGGCCGCGAGCGTCAGCAACGAGGCGAGCGCGGCCATGCCGAGCCCCACCCCGTCGCCGACCAGCACGATGCCGACGCTGCGGCCGTCGACGGGGGTCCAGCCGCCGACCCATTCGACGTACGGCGGTGAGGAGTTCAGCAGCAGCACCAGCGCGAGTCCGGCCGTAACGGCCGAGACGAGGCAGCCCAGGGTCTCGGCGGCCGCCCGGGGCAGCAGGCGCCCGCCCGCGACGAGCAGGGCGGCGCCCAGCAGCGGGAGGGCGACCAGCAGCGGCAGCAGGTCGCCCATCAGCCGCGCAGTTCGGAGAGCTCGTCGGGGTCGACCGTGCCGTGCCGTTTGGCGATCTGCACGACCAGGGCGAGCAGCAGGGCGGTGACGGTGGCGCCGACGACGACGTCGGTGAGGGTGAGCGCCTGGACGACGGGGTCGACGACCGGACGGCTGCCGGGCTCGATGTCGGAGAAGACGGGCGCGGTGGCGTCGTCGCGGTAGCCGACGGCCAGCAGCAGCACGTAGGTGGCGGACTGGCACACGCTCAGACAGCCGACCGCGTGGATCAGATTGCGGCTGGTGGCGAGGCCGTGACAGCCGATCAGGAAGATCCACGCGGCGACCAGGTAGGGGAACACGTCCATCACGTGCCGTTGTCCTCCTCGATCTCGACGGCCTGGTCCAGGAACCGGGCGAGCAGTACGACGACGGCGCAGGCGACCTCCATGCCGACGGCCGCGTTCAGCAGGGGCACGGTGCCGCCGGAGGACAGTGTGTTGAACGTGCCGTACGGCAGCAGGGTGTTGGCGAGGAAGGAGCCGGCGCCGATCAGACAGGCGAGGCCGGTGACGAGGTAGGCGGAGACGGCGAGGGCGTCGCCGACCTCGAACAGGCCGACCGGGCGGACGCGTTCCAGGGCGCGGTAGTCGGCGCCGAGGTAGAGGAGGTGCAGGGCCGTCGCCGCGACGATCCCGCCCTGGAAGCCGCCGCCGGGGCTGAGCTGGCCGTGGGCGATGACGTAGAGGCCGGTGAGCAGGGCCACGGGCAGGGCGGCGAGGGCGTAACGGCGCACCGGTCGGGCGACGACGGCGGAGGCGGGGCGGGCGCGGTGCTCGTCGCGGGTCTGGCGGAGCAGGACGACACAGCCGAGGACGGCGGCGAACAGGACGCTGATCTCGCCCAGGGTGTCGAAGGCACGCTGGTCGAAGTTGACGGAGGCGATGGTGTTGGCGGTGTCGCGGGCGAGGGACTCCTGCACCGCGCGGTCGCCGTAGGGGTGGCGGTCGCCGCCGAACTCGGGGAGGTCCCAACTGGCCGCGGCCAGCAGCGCGGCGAGTCCCGCGACGCCGACGGCGACGAGGAGGAGTCGGGTGCGCCGGTTCATCGCTCACGCCCCTTGTGGCGCGGGCGTTTGACCTTGCGGACGGTCAGGAGCATGAGCAGCGGGGTCAGGGCGGAGCCCACCGCGAGCTGCGACAGCGCGACGTCGGGTGCCTGGACCACGGTGAACAGCACGGCGAGCGCGGTGCCGAGGACGGCGAGCACCGGGGCTTGGCGGACGGGGTCGCGGACCAGGACCGCGGTGGTCGCGCAGGCGGCGACCAGCAGCAGCGCCACGACGATCATCGCACCTCCTGCGGGAAGCCGCCGGACAGGGCGCGGGAGGCGACGGCGTTGCCGACGACCAGCAGTACTCCGACGACCAGGAGTCGCACCATCTCCCGGCTCGGGCCGACGGCCGCGCACAGCACCGGCACGACGACCGCGGTCAGGGCGACCGCGGCCAGGGTCGGGCCGCGGGCGCTCGGTGGGTCGACGGCGAGTTCGTCGGCGAGCAGCCGGGCGAAGACGAGGGTGCCGACGGGGCCCAGCAGGGCGAGGACGAGCGCGAGATCGACGTAGGCGGGGCGGTCGTAGGCCTGGGAGAGGAGCAGCAGGCCGGGGCAGGCGATGGCGGTGAACAGGTTCTGGGCGACGACGCGGCGGCGCAGCCCTCCGGTGGCCACCCCGTACAGCGTGGCCGCGCCCCCACCGCCGAGGACCGCGCCCGCCGCGACCAGCCAGCCGTTCACGGCCCCGTCACCACCCTGCGCGCGGCGGTCGCGGCGAGCGCGCCGACGGCGGCGACGCCGGTCCCGACCGCGAGTTCCAGGGCGTCCACGGCGGTGACGAGGATCAGCCACAGCACGAGCAACGCGGCCCACCAGGCCAGCAGCTCGGCACCGGCGAGCAGAGCCGCCCTGCGCGTCATACGCCACCTCCTTCACCGGCGCGGCGAGATGTCCGTTTGCGCCGTATCCGCGCCATCCAAACACCGTGCCCGGCGCGGGGCGTGACGGCGCGCGGGTCCTCGCCGGAGTGCCCCGGCAGCTCGTCAGGAAACGGCCCCCGGCGAAAGGGCGGCCGCATTGTCGGGCGTTCCGCGGGTAACCGCACTGCTACTAGGGGAAGTTGAAGACTGGAGGACCGCATGGCCCGTGCAGCATTGCGTTCCCGCGCCGGTGTGCTCCGCCCGCGCGTCCGCAGGTCCGCGCCGCCGCCCGAGGCCGAGAAGGCACCCCGATCCGCCCGCGGGCTCTTCCGCCGGACCGCGCCGCCGCCCGCACCCGAGAAGGAGCGCCGGTCCGCCCATCCCCTGCGGTTCCTGGGCCGGTTACTGGCGATGGTCTGCGCGTTCACGCTGATGGTGGCGTTCGCGGTGGTGCTCGCCAAGCTGACCCTGGAGCCCTCGCCCGCCTCGGAGTCCCTGACGCACACCAACATGCGCCCGGGGAAGTCGCTGCGCGCCTATCTGGACCAGCCCGAGCTGCGCGACGCGGTCAAGCAGATCGGCGGGAACGTGCTGCTGGGCATCCCGTTCGGGGTCCTCGCGCCGGTCCTCGCGCCGCGGGCACGCGGACTGCTGCGGGTGCTGCTGCTGACGGCGACGGTGATGCTGCTGGTGGAGTTCGCCCAGGGCGCTCTGGTGACCGGCCGCGCCTTCGACATCGACGACGTCATCCTCAACACCACGGGAGCGCTCATCGGCTACCTGCTGCTGGGGCGGCGCGTGAGCCGGGCGGTGCACACGACGGAACGCCGCTCCTAGGGCGCCGCCGTCGGTCTCCCGCCGTCCGCCCGCCGGGCAGGCGGGAAACCGACGCCAGGGCCTACCCGCGCCCGCCTACGGCTCGGTGGTCCACCGGGTGGTGGGCCAGCCAGTGGGCGACCGCCGCCGAGATCGGCTGTCCGGTCTCCAGTTCGACGAACCCGAACTGGCCGCCCTGGTTGCACTCCAGGAACCACCAGACGCCGTCCTCGTCCTCGGCGAAGTCGAAGGCCGCGTACGCCAGCGAGGAGAGCCCGACGTATTCGCGCACCGAGCCCGCGATGCGCCCGGGCACGGTGACCGGCTCCCAGGCGTGCCCGGTCTCGCCGAAGCGTCCGTCGACCTGGCCGGGTTCGGCCCTCTTGCGCGCGGCGAACAGCCGCTCGCCGACGCAGGTCAGCCGGATGTCGGCTCGCTTGGGCACGTACCGCTGGAGCAACACGGGCCCGGCCGCGACGGCGGCGAAGTCCGCGTCGGGGCCGATCAGCGTCGTGGGCAGGGTCACGCCGGGCTCACCGGGCGGCGGGCCGGAGGCGGACTTCACGACCACGTCCCGATGCTCCTCGGCGAACTCCCGCGCCAGCCGCGGCGAGGTGGTGAACACGGTCGGCGGTACGGCGAAGCCGCTGAGGTGGGCGACCCGCAGCTGCCACGGCTTCAGCCGGGCCCGGTCCGCGTCGCGCGGGTGATTCATCCAGCGCGCCGGAGCGGAGTAGAGCATGCCGTACAGCGCCTGCCGGGTCTCGGCGGTCAGCCACGGCGAGGAGTTGGCCGCGTGGGCCGCCGGTTCGCCGGGCCTGCGCATCCAGACGGAGCGCAGGCCGCCCATGCTGAGCACGTGTCCGTTGACCGAGAGATGGCCGGCGAAGTCGCCGTGCGCGTAGTCGGCACTCAGCACGGCCTTGCCAGGCAGGTCCGCGGGGTTCAGGCGCAACACGGGAGTTCCGGTCCCGTGCAGCCTCGCCACCACCATGTCGGCGGTGACGTCCTCCTCGGACGTGAGGATCAGTACGGTCATGCGACGGCGGGTCCTCAGTCGTCGAAGTGCGTCTGGGAACCGGCGGTGGACGTCGTCGTACCGGCCGCGAGCAGAAGTTCCCGGTCCATGACCGCCGGACGGCCGTCGGGCAGCACGTTCAGCTGACGCGCGGCGTCGAAGCGATACGGCGTCACCATGGTCGTATGCCCGCTGGGGTGGGCGTAGTTGAGGGTGAACGGTCGCACTCGAAAAACCTCCAAGGGTCGCACGTTGTCTGCGTACATTCCCTTACGCGCCTGTTGCGTAAGGAATTCATCACTTTCGGCTACATGAGGGTGAAGGTCGTCACATCATCCGCATCAACTACCTCAGATGCACCGTGAGTTATCACCTACCCCACACATAACCCATCGGATGGCCCGCACCAGGTGTCACTTCGTCACGACGGGTGACGAGTCCCTCACGCACCCGATGAAGGGCCGGACACCCGGGTCGACAACTCCTGGTCCGTACCAAGGTATTGACGACTCCTTACCTCACGCCTTAAATCAAGAGGCGACACCTTCACCCCCCACCTCGGTCGGCGCCCACACCCCACGGGGCACCGACAGAAGGGAGAGTCGTGCCCTCTTCCCGCAGACTCCGCGCCTGGCTGCTGGCCGCGCTCTCGGCCGCCCTGGTCGCCACCGCCGCGACCGGCCCCGCCCGGGCCGAGGAGGAGACGGACACCGGCGCCACAGCGGTGACCTTCTCGGACACCTTCGACGGACCCGCCGGAGCCGCCGTCGACTCCGCCAAGTGGCAGATCGAGACCGGCGACAACGTCAACAACCACGAGCGGCAGTACTACACGGCCGGCAACCGCAACGCCGCGCTCGACGGCCAGGGCCATCTGGTCATCACCGCCCGCCGCGAGAACCCGGCCAACTACCAGTGCTGGTACGGGACGTGCCAGTACACCTCCGCCCGGCTCAACACCGCGGGCCGGTTCACCGCGCAGTACGGGCACGTCGAGGCGCGGATGAGGATCCCGCGCGGCCAGGGCATGTGGCCCGCGTTCTGGATGCTCGGCACCCCGGTCAACTGGCCGGACTCCGGCGAGATCGACATCATGGAGAACGTCGGCTTCGAGCCCTCCACGGTCCACGGCACCCTGCACGGCCCGGGCTACTCCGGCTCGGGCGGCATCGGCGCCGGATACTCCCTCCCGGGCGGGCAGGCCTTCGCTGACGCCTTCCACACCTTCGCGATCGACTGGGCACCCGACTCCATCACCTGGTCCGTGGACGGCAACGTCTACCAGCGGCGCACCCCCGCCGACCTGGGCGGCCGGACCTGGGTGTTCAACAAGCCGTTCTTCCTGATCCTCAACCTGGCGGTCGGCGGCTACTGGCCCGGCGACCCGGACGGCTCCACGGTCTTCCCGCAGCAACTGGTGGTGGACCACGTCACCGTGACCACCGGCGACACCCCCACCGGCGGCGCGATCAGCGGCCTGGCCGGCAAGTGCGTCGACGTCGCCGGGGCGAACCCCGCCAACGGCACCCCCGTACAGCTCTACGACTGCAACGGCACCGCGGCACAGCGGTGGACGGTCGGCGCGGACGGCACGATCCGGGCGCTCGGCAAGTGTCTGGACGTGACCGGGAACGGCACCGCGGACGGCACGCCCGTCCAGCTGTGGGACTGCACCGGCGGCCCCAACCAGCGCTGGACCGTCACCGCGGCGCGGGACATCGTCAACCCCCAGGCCGACAAGTGCCTGGACGTGACCGGCAACAACTCGGCCAACGGCACCAGGCTGCAGATCTGGTCCTGCACGGGCGGCGCCAACCAGAAGTGGACGGTCGGCTGAGCCGTCGCTCTAGTGACGGGTCCAGGTGAACTTGTCGCCGCCGACCCAGCGCACCACGTCCGGGTCGTCCAGATCATGGACGGTGATGCCGAACGCGGCGGCGGCCGACAGGACGTCGGTGACGGCTTTCGCCTCACCGACCACAATGCCGTCGATCTCCACGATGCGGAACGGCGGTGTGCCGGGCTGGACCCCGAGCACCATGATCCGTGGATGGGAGATGTACGGTGCTGCGATTTCGGTCATGCAATAGAGCGTAAATCGCATCCGCCGATTGCGAACCATGAGCTCCGTCCCGGTCCCACGGCAGCCTGCTCAGGGGCGGCGCCACGCGTCGCCCTGCAGGTGGGAGCCCGCCTGCGGCCCCATCCGCAGCATGCCGCCGTCCACGCTCCAGGAGGCTCCGGTGACGTAGGAGGCATCGGATCCGGCCAGAAAGGCGATGACGGCGGCCACCTCGCGCGCGTCGCCCGGCCGGCCGAGCGGGACTCCGGGGCGGGGCTCGGTGCGCACGTCGGCGTCCTCCTGTCCGGTCATCGGGGTGGCGATCTCACCGGGAGCGACCGCGTTCACGGTGATGCCGTACTCGGCGAGCTCCAGCGCCATCACCTGGGTCAGCAGACCCAGCCCGCCCTTGGCCGCGCAGTAGGGAGCCGCGCCGACCCTCGGCTGGTGCTCGTGGACGGAGGTGACGTTGACGATCCGGCCGCCCTCCCCCTGCCGGATCATGTGCCGGGCGGCTCGCTGACCGCACAGGAACGGGCCGATCAGATCGACGTCGAGCACCTCGCGGACGGTGTCCAGCTCCAGGTCGAGGAAGGGCGTCATGGTGCCCGTGCCGGCGTTGTTGACCAGGACGTCGAGCCGGCCGAGCCGCTCGCACAGCTCGTCGACCGTGTCGGCGGCGACGGGCAACCGGGTCAGGTCCATCCGGGCCACCGCGGCCCGCCGCCCGTGGGCGCGCACCTCCTCGGCGGTCTCCTCGGCGCCCTTCAGGTCGCTGTGCCAGGTGATGCCGATGTCCAGCCCCGCCTCGGCGAGCCGGACCGCCGTGGCCCGGCCGATGCCGGAGTCGGCGCCGGTGATCACGGCCACCTTGGTGCGGGAATCGGCGGGGACGGACATGACCGGCCTCCTCCTGGTCGCTCACGGGGACGGGCATCGCAGTACCCGGGCGGACGGCGGACAAACGGCGGCCGCCGTCGTGCGGCCCCCGGGGCACTGGGGAACTCTGGAGGGGGAGGTGGTCATGGATCCCGTAGAGGCACTGGAGCGGATCGCCTTCCTGCTGGAGCGGTCCCTCGCGCCGACCTACCGGGTACGGGCCTTTCGCAACGCGGCCCGGGCGCTGGGTGCGCTGTCGGATGCGGAGCTGCGGGAGCGGGCCGAGGCCGGGACGCTGGAGGCGCTCGGCGGGGTCGGCCCGAAGACGGCGCAGGTGGCCCGTGAGGCGTTGGCCGGACAGGTGCCGGGCTACCTGGAGAAGCTGGAGGGCGAGGCCGGGAAGCCGTACGCGGGGGCCGGGGCGGAACTGCGGGCGCGCCTGCGCGGCGACTGCCATCTGCACTCCGACTGGTCGGACGGGGGCAGCCCGATCGAGGAGATGGGGCGGGCGGCGGCCGCGCTCGGACACGAGTGGGCGGTGCTCACCGACCACTCCCCCCGGCTGACGGTGGCCCGCGGCCTCTCACCCGAGAGGCTGCGCGAGCAGTTGGAGGTGGTGGCGACGCTCAACGAGACCTGGGCGCCGTTCCGGCTGCTCACCGGCATCGAGTGCGACATCCTCGACGACGGCTCGCTCGACCAGGAGCCGGAGCTGCTGGACCGGCTCGACGTCGTGGTGGTCTCCGTGCACTCCAAGCTGCGCATGGACGCCCGCTCCATGACCCGCCGCATGGTGGCCGCCGTCCGCGATCCGCACTCCGACGTGCTCGGCCACTGCACCGGGCGGCTGATCACCGGCAGGGGACGGCCGGAGTCCGAGTTCGACGCGGACGAGGTCTTCGCCGCCTGCGCCGAGACGGGCACGGCGGTGGAGATCAACAGCCGGCCCGAGCGCCTGGACCCACCGCGGCGGCTGCTGCGCCGGGCCGTGGCGGCGGGCGTGCTGTTCTCGGTCGACACCGACGCCCACGCCCCCGGCCAGCTGGACTGGCAGGTGCTCGGCTGCGCCCGCGCCGAGGAGTGCGAGGTGCCGGCGGACCGCGTGGTCACCACATGGACGCGGGAGGAGCTGCTGGCCTGGACGCGCGAGCGGCGCCTGCCCGCGCGGGTCGGGGGCTCGTGAGGCGGTACGGGAATCCCGAGGTGGTACGGGGGTCCCGACGTGGTACTCGGGCGGCTGACGTGAGAGACACCAGGACGGCGAAAGGACCGGCGCATGGGACGCGCGGCCGTGTTCGACGTCGACGGCACGCTCGTCGACACCAACCATCTGCACGTGGCGACCTGGTGGGAGGCGTTCCGGCAGGCGGGCCACCGAGTCCCGATGCACGCCATCCACCGCGCGGTCGGCCTCGGCTCGGACGACCTGATCGCCCATCTGCTCGGGGACGACCGGGACAAGGACCGCGACGAGGAGCTGAGCGCCGCGCACAAGACGCTGTACGGGCAGTACTTCGACCGGCTGCCTCCCCTGGCGGACGCCGGACGGCTGCTGCGGCGGCTGCACCAGGACGGCTGGACGGTGGTCCTGGCCACCTCCGCGGGCGGCGCGGAACTGGGGGCGCTGCGGCGGGCCATCGACGCGGACGACGCGATCACGGCGACGGCGAGCGCCGACGACGTCGAGCAGGGCAAACCGGCCCCCGAGCCCGTCGAGCACGCTCTGGACCTGGCCGGGGAGACCGCCGAGCGCGCGGTGTTCGTCGGGGACACGGTGTGGGACATGCGCGCGGGCGCGCGGGCGGGGGTGCGGTGTGTCGCCCTGCTGTGCGGGGGCATTCCGCGGGCCGACCTGGAGGAGGCGGGCGCGGAGGCGGTCTACGACGATCCGGCGCATCTGCTGGCCGCGCTCGCGAAGAGCCCGCTGGCCGCGGAGGAGTGAGCGCAGCGGAGGGCCGGCCGCGAGGTGACACGCGTCACCCGAGGCCGTGGAACAGCCGGGGGTGGTTGCCCGTTGAACAAGGCGTGGGTACGGATGGGACAGTGTCCCCGGGCCTCACCTTTTGCCCACAGGGACGATCGTTCGGCTGAAGCCCTGTGGAGCCTTTCGCCGAGAGGCGACCGCCATCCGTGCCCACCCTTCGGGCCGCCCCGACCGTGATTCCCCCGTCGCGGTCGGGGCTTCTTCCTTCCCCTCCCTGGGTACTCGGGATCCCCACCCGCGGAGAGGAGCCGACGGTGAGCAGCACACAGGGCAGCAGGATCGTCGTCACCGGCGCCACCGGGAACGTCGGCACGAGTTTGGTCCGTCTCCTCTCCGAGGATCCCCAGGTCGAGTCGGTGCTGGGCCTGGCCCGCAGGCTCCCCGAGTGGTGGCCGCCGAAGACGGAGTGGTCGACGGTGAACCTGGCCGCCGAGGACACGGACTTGGCCGAGGAGTTCGCGGGCGCCACCGCCGTCGTCCATCTGGCCTGGGCGTTCCAGCCGACGCACGATCCGGCGACGACCTGGCGCACGAACGTGCTGGGCTCGATCCGGGTCTTCGACGCGGTGGCCCGGGCCGGGGTGCGGACGCTGGTGCACGCCTCGTCGGTCGGCGCGTACTCGCCGGGGCCGAAGGACGAGACGGTCGACGAGTCCTGGCCCACGCACGGCTGGCCCGACGCCGCGTACTGCCGGGAGAAGGCCTACCTGGAGCGGACCCTCGACACCTACGAGCGACAGCACCGGAAGGTTCGCGTGGTGCGGATGCGGCCGGCGTTCCTGTTCAAGCGGGAGTCGGCGAGCGAGCAGCGCAGGATCTTCGGCGGCCGCTTCCTGCCGGGGCCGCTGGCCCGCCCGGAACTGCTCCCGTTCCTGCCCGACGTCCCCGGGCTGCGGGTCCAGGCGCTGCACACCGACGACGCCGCCGAGGCATACCGGCTCGCGATCGCCGCGGACGTGAAGGGCGCGTTCAACCTGGCGGCCGAGCCTCCCGTGGACGCGGCACTGCTCGCCCAGATGTTCGACGCCCGCCCGGTGCGCCTTCCGCGTACGGCGGCTCGCTCGGCGATCGCCGCGGCCTGGGGCCTGCACCTGCTCCCGGCCTCCCCGCACCTGTTCGACGCGGTCCTGCGCCTTCCGCTGATGGACTGCACCCGAGCCCACAAGGAACTGAACTGGCACCCCCGCCACACGGCCCCCGAAATCCTGGAGGAGTTCATACGAGGCCTCCAGGAAGGCGCGGGAGCGGAGACGGAACCTCTGCGCGGCCGGAAGGCAAGCTAGTGCCGCGTCAGGCAACGTTTGCCCGTCAAGGAGCGGCGTCCGGTGCGTGCTCTCGGCGTGCCGGGTGCAAGCCCTCGTACTGGACGTACTTGGGCTTGTGCCCGGTGCGGCGAGAGTGCGTGCCGGGCGTCGCGACGGGGCGAACGTTGCCTGACGCGGCACTAGACCTCACCCGCGCGTTCCTGGGCCGCCATCACCTCGTCGCCGTGTTCGAAGGCCCACGCGCCGAACGCCTCGATCGCCGGGAGCAGAGTGCGGCCCAGGTCGGTGAGGGCGTAGTCCACGCGGGGCGGTGAGCCGGGGTGGGAGCGGCGGGTCAGCAGGCCGTTGAACTCCAGGCGGCGCAGGGTCTGCGTCAGGACCTTGGGGCTGATGCCGCCGATCCGCTCGCGCAGCGCCCCAGGGCGCTCCGGGCCCTCCCGCAGCGCCCAGATCACCACCGCGTTCCAGGTGTTGGCCAGCAGGTCGAAGGCCAGTCGGGCACGGCAGTCGGCGAGGAAGCTCTGGTCGGCGCTCACTTACCGAATGGTGCCCGAACCGGTGCCTAATGTCCTTTCCCGAGCGACGACTTGGGAGGGAAGCGATGAGAATCGGGATCATCGGAGCCGGGGCCATGGCCGAGGGGCTCGGTGAGCAGTGGGGTCGGGCCGGGCACGACATCCTCATCGGGGCGCGGGACGAGGAGCGCGGGAAAGCGGTCGCGGCGCGGATCGGCGCACGCGCCGCAAGCCCGCGGGAAGCGGTCCTGCACGGCTCGGACGCGGTACTGCTCGCCGTGCCGTACGCGGCGGCCGTCCCGGTGGTGACCTCGCTGGCCGACGGCCTCGGCGGCAGGACGCTGGTCGACTGCACCAACCCGGTCGGCGCCGGTTTCCGGCTGCGGACCGAGGGCGGGCCCTCGGCCGCCGAGCGGATCGCCGCCGCCGCGCCGGGCGCGCACGTCGTCAAGGCGTTCAACCTCTGCCACGCGAGCGTGTGGCGACTGACCCCGCCCGTCTTCGACGGCCGCCCCCTCGCGGTCCCGCTGTGCGGCGACGAGGCCACGGCCCTTCGGTCCGTACGACGGCTCGTGCGCGACCTGGGCTGTGAGCCGGTGAACGGCGGCGGCCTGGAACGGGCGGGCCTGCTGGAGGCGACGGCCGCGTTCCTGATCGGCCTGTGGGTGGGCGAGGGCGCCGACGCCCAGGCCATCGCGCCGCCGCTGCGGTACGCGGGGGTGCGGGGGCGGCCGTAGCGGGCCGCCCCTGAAGGCGACGCCGCTTCGGCCGAGGCTCAGTCGGCCGAAACGGCGTCTGCCCGCATTCTGCCGCACACCGGGGCGCACCGGCCCGGGAGTCGACAACAGGCACTCCCGTACCGCTACTTGGCCCGGTACCGCCGCATCTTCGCCCGCGCCCCGCACACCCGCATCGAGCACCAGCGGCCGCGGCCGGCGGGGCTGCGGTCGTAGTACGCCCAGTGACAGTCGGCGGCCTCGCAGGCCTTCAGGCGGGACCAGGTGCCCGCGACCAGCGACTCGGCGACCGCGGCGGCGACGCGGGAGGCCAGCGGGCCGGAATCGGCGGGGGTCAGGGAGGCCGAGCCGTCGCCCTCGTCGACCGTGACGCGGAGGGGGGCGCGGGAGAGCAGGTCCGTCAGGGGGATCACCTCGCGGTGCGGGAGGTGACCGGCGTGGGCGAGCAGCGTCGCGCGCAGGGACTCGCGCAGCTCCCGGGCCGCGGGGAGCTCCTCCTCGGTCAGCCCCAGGCGTGCCCGGCCCTCCGCCGTGTCCAGCGCGTCGGCACCCGACTCCAGGTCCAGGGTGTTGACCAGGGACTCGACGAGTTCCAGGCCGCCGGGCGCGGGCAATCGGTCGTTCATGGTTGCGACGTTACCTCCAATGCGGGAGCATGCAGTAACGGCGTTACCGGATAACACGCTTTGCCGGTAACCACTCTTCGAGGAGGAGTCATGGCTCTCGCCACACTGGACGTCGTCGTCCTGGACTGCCCCGACCCGCGCGCCCTCGCCGGCTTCTACGCGGGCGTTCTCGGCGGCACCATCGAGGACCAAGGCGACTGGGTGGACCTCAGGCTCCCGGGTGGACGGCAGCTCGCCTTCCAGGAGGCGCCCGGCTTCGTACCGCCGAAGTGGCCCTCGCCGGAGCACTCCCAGCAGTTCCACCTCGACCTCCAGGTCGACGACCTGGACACCGCCGAGAAGGGAGTCCTGGAACTCGGCGCGAAGCCCCTGGACGCGGAGGACCGCGAGCGCACGTTCCGGGTCTACGCGGACCCGGCGGGTCACCCCTTCTGCCTCTGCGCCGGCTGACCGGGCAGGGGCCGTCGCGGCCATGGCACGGTTTCCGTTCCGTGCTGATCGACTGCCCGCGGAGCGCTAGGCGTCCAGTTCCGCGATCTTCGCCCCGGACGGCTCCCGCCGCTCCTGTGCCGCCCGGGCCGTGAAGTCCGCCGTGCGCAGGACCCGCTGGACGTTGCCCCAGGTCAGCAGGGCCAGGTCGGTCTCCGTCCAGTCCCGGCGCAGCAGCTCGGCGATCAGGTGCGGATAGCACCCCGCGTCGGCCAGGTCCTGCGGATGCGCCGTGCCGACGTCGTACGTGCCGGACAGGCCCACGCACTCGGTACCGGCGACCGCGCGCACATGGTCGAGGTGGTCGGCGACGTCCCGCACCGACGGACCGGTCTGCTCGGCGGTGAGCGGCACCATGCACAGCCCCTTGGCGGCGCCCAGCTCGGCCAGCAGGTCGTCGGGGAGGTTCGCCGGGTGCGGGCGCAGCGCGCGGGCCGCGGAGCGGGTGCACATCACCGGGGTCCTGGACGCGGCCAGCGCCCGGCGGATCGTCTGCTCGGAGGCGCCGGAGAGATCGGCGAGGACACCGAGCCGGTTCATCTCGCGGACCACCTCCTCGCCGAAGCGGGTCAGCCCCGCCTCGCTGGCCCAGGAGGTCCCGGCCAGGGTGAGGACCCGCAGGCCCACACTGTGCAGGACGCGCAGGATGCCGAGCGAGTCGTCCAGCGCGGCGGCCGTGGCCGGGCCCAGCAGCACCGCGGCGCGTCCGCAGTTGCGGGCGTCGATGACCTGGCCCGCGGTGCGCGCGAGCCGTAGCCCTTCGGGGTGGGCCGCGATGACCGTGCGCACCAGGTCCAGCTGCTCCAGGGTCGCTGCGACCGCCCGGTCCGCGGCCAGCCCCTCGGGCAGGTGCAGGGAGCAGAACAGGGCGCCGACATGACCCTGCCGCAGCCGCGGTACGTCGGTGTCGACCGCGCTCTCGCCCAGTTCCAGGTCGTACCAGGGCAGGTGGCGCAGCGCCCAGGGCAGCCCGCTGTAGCCGTCGGCGACGGGGTGCGCGGCGAGCAGGGCCCGGGCGCGTTCCAGGGGCTCGGCGTCCGGGTCGGTGCCGAGCGGGGCGGGCGGCTCCACCGAAAAGGGGTCGGCCAGGGGCAGCTCGTCGAGCGCGCCTACCTCGGCGGCGGGGTGCAGGTCGTCCTGGAGGTCTGCCATGGCGGGCTCCGTACGTGCGCGGTGATCGCTGTACGGCCACCGTCGCACGCGGTACCCGGTCCTTCCTGGTGGACGGGGCGTTCGGGGGTCCGCCGGTCCAGCGACCCCCCGTGCGGGGCGGGGACGGGTTTCCTCGCCCCCGCTCCCGGCGAGTTCACGCGTCCAGTGACTCGATCGTCGCGTGGGAAGGCGCCCGCGTGGCCCGCAGGTCGCGGGCCACGTCCTCCGCCGCGCCCAGCACGCGTACGGAGTTCTGCCAGGTCAGCTTGGCCAGGTCGGCCGTGGACCAGCCGCGGTCCAGCAGTTCCGCGAGCAGGTTCGGGTAGCCGGAGACGTCGTTCAGGCCGTCCGGGGTGAAGGCCGTGCCGTCGTAGTCGCCGCCGATGCCGAGGTGGTCGATGCCCGCCACCTCGCGCATGTGGTCGAGATGGTCCGCCACCGTCGACACGGTCGCGACCGGACGCGGATGGCGCTCCTCGAAGGCGCGGTGCACCTTCATCGCCTCGGCCGTGGTGTCGAGGTGGTGGAAGCCGTGCTCGCGCATGTTCTCGTCCGCCGCGGCCGTCCAGTCGACGGCCGCCTGGAGCACGAACTTCGGCACGAACGTCACCATCGCCACCCCGCCGTTGGCGGGCAGCCGCTCCAGGACGTCGTCCGGGATATTGCGCGGGTGGTCGCACACGGCCCGCGCGGACGAGTGCGAGAAGATCACCGGCGCCAGGGTGGCGTCCAGCGCGTCCCGCATCGTCGTGGCCGCGACATGCGAGAGGTCGACCAGCATGCCCTCGCGGTTCATCTCCCGCACGACCGCCCGGCCGAACGCCGACAGACCGCCGACGCCGGGCTCGTCGGTCGCGGAGTCCGCCCAGTCCACGTTGTCGTTGTGGGTGAGCGTCATGTACCGCACACCGAGGGCGGCCAGCGCGCGCAGGGTGCCGAGGGAGTTGGCGATCGAGTGCCCGCCCTCCGCGCCCATCAGCGAGGCGATCCGGCCCTCCCGCCGGGCCGCCTCCAGATCGGCGGCGGTCAGCGCGGCCCGCAGGTCGGCCGGGTGCCGGTCGATCAGCCGCCGTACGCAGTCGATCTGCTCCAGCGTCGCGGTCACCGGGTCCGGCAGGTCCGAGCGGACGTACACCGACCAGTACTGCGCCCCGACCCCGCCCGCGCGCAGGCGACCGAGGTCGGTGTGCAGATGCGCGCTCTGGTCGGCGGCGATGTCCCGGGCGTCGAGGTCGTAGCGGACCTGCTCGCGCAGCGCCCAGGGCAGGTCATTGTGCCCGTCGACCACGGGGAACTCCCGCAGCAGTTCCCGGGCGGCCGCCACGGATCCCACGGCCGTCACTTCCCGAAGCCGAAGCCGTTGGACCCCTCGACCTTGGCGCGCAGCCGCCTGCCCTTCTCGGTCGCCTGGTCGTTCAGCTCCTGCTGGAACTCCCGCATCCGGCCGAGGAGCTCCTCGTCGGAGGTGGCGAGGATGCGGGCGGCGAGCAGCCCGGCGTTGCGGGCACCGGCGACGGAGACGGTGGCGACGGGGACCCCGGCCGGCATCTGCACGATCGACAGCAGGGAGTCCATGCCGTCCAGGTACTTCAGCGGCACCGGCACACCGATCACCGGCAGCGGGGTGACGGAGGCGAGCATGCCCGGCAGGTGCGCGGCACCGCCGGCGCCCGCGATGATCACCTTCAGACCCCGCTCGGCGGCCTCCTCGCCGTACGCCACCATCTCGCGCGGCATGCGGTGGGCGGAGACGACGTCGACCTCGTACTCGATCTCGAAGTCGTCGAGCGCCTGAGCGGCGGCCTCCATGACGGGCCAGTCGCTGTCCGACCCCATGACGATGCCTACAACGGGGCTCATTCGGTGATCGTGCCTCTCAGATAGCCGGCAGCGTGACGGGCGCGCTCCAGCACGTCGTCCAGGTCGTCGCCGTAGGTGTTGACGTGGCCGACCTTGCGGCCGGGCTTCACGTCCTTGCCGTACATGTGGATCTTCAGCTGCGGGTCGCGGGCCATGCAGTGCAGGTACGCGGAGTACATGTCCGGGTAGTCGCCGCCGAGGACGTTGACCATGACCGTCCACGGGGCGCGCGGGCGCGGGTCACCGAGGGGGAGGTCGAGGACCGCGCGGACGTGGTTGGCGAACTGGGACGTGATCGCGCCGTCCTGGGTCCAGTGGCCGGAGTTGTGCGGGCGCATCGCGAGCTCGTTGACGAGGATGCGGCCGTCACGGGTCTGGAACAGCTCGACGGCGAGGTGGCCGACGACGCCGAGTTCCTTGGCGATGGTCAGGGCCATCTCCTCGGCCCGCAGGGCGAGGGCCGGGTCGAGGTCCGGGGCGGGGGCGATGACCGTGTCGCAGACGCCGCCGACCTGCTGGGACTCCACCACCGGGTAGGCGACGGCCTGGCCGTGCGGGGACCGTACGACGTTGGCGGCGAGCTCGCGGACGTAGTCGACCTTCTCCTCGGCGAGGACGGGGACCCCGGCCCTGAACGGCTGCTCGGCCTCCTCGGCCGAGTCGACGACCCAGACGCCCTTGCCGTCGTAGCCGCCGCGGACGGTCTTGAGGACCACGGGGAAGCCGTCGCCCTCCTCCGCGAAGGCCACCACGTCGGCCGGGTCGCTCACGATCCGGTGCCGGGGGCAGGGGACGCCGATCGAGTCGAGTTTCGCGCGCATCACCCCCTTGTCCTGGGCGTGCACGAGCGCGTCGGGCCCCGGGCGCACGGGGATGCCGTCCGCCTCCAGGGCCCTGAGGTGCTCGGTCGGTACATGTTCGTGATCGAAGGTGATCACATCGCACCCGCGGGCGAAGTCGCGCAGCGTGTCGAGGTCGCGGTAGTCGCCGATGACGACATCGCCGACGACCTGCGCCGCGGAATCCTGGGGGGTGTCACTGAGGAGCTTGAACTGGATGCCCAGCGGGATGCCTGACTCGTGCGTCATACGCGCGAGCTGGCCCCCGCCGACCATGCCGACTACCGGGAACGTCACGCCCCTAGGGTATCGGCCACGCCGACGCGGCTGGTTTGCGTGCCTGTATGCCGGTCCACGGGCAATCGCGCGGAGGGGTGGTTAGCATGGCTTGGTTGACGAAACCGACCGACGGGGGCTTTCACTCCATGGGACGTGGTTCCTCCGAACTGCTGCGACGCTATGCGCACGAGGTCGCCAAATTCGGCGCCGTGGGCGGAGCGGGGCTGCTGGTCAACCTCGGCGTCTTCAACCTGGTGCGGCACGTCACCGACCTTCAGGTGGTGCGGGCCAGCGTCATCGCGACGGTCGTCGCGATCGCCTTCAACTACGTCGGTTTCCGCTACTTCACCTACCGGGACCGTGACAAGAGCGGCCGCACCAAGGAACTCTCCCTGTTCCTGCTGTTCAGCACGGTGGGCCTGGTGATCGAGAACGGCGTGCTGTACGCCGCGACGTACGGCTTCCACTGGGACAGCCCGCTGCAGAGCAACATCTTCAAGTTCCTCGGCATCGGTGTCGCGACCCTGTTCCGCTTCTGGTCCTACCGCACCTGGGTCTTCCGCGCCCTGCCCGCCCGGGAGGCGGTGGCCAGCGCCGAATCGTTCCTGGAGGAGGCGCCGCGCCAGCGCCGGGGCCGCGCTCCCCAGGCCGTGGGCCGCCGCCCCTGACGTCCGACGTCACCGTGGTCGGCGGCATCCGACGTCACCGCACGGTCGGGGTCGCGTCTCCCGTCGGTTTCGTGGGGGTGCGGGACAGGAACAGGCCGAAGACGGGGGGCGCGGCCTGGAGCATCTCCAGGCGGCCGCCGTCCGCCTCGGCCAGGTCGCGGGCCACGGCCAGGCCGATGCCGGTGGAGTTGCGGCCGCTGATCGCCCGTTCGAAGATGCGCGCTCCCAGGTCGGCCGGGACTCCCGGGCCCTCGTCCGTCACCTCGATCACGGCCTGGTTGCCGGTGACCCGGGTGCGCAGCGCCACCGTCCCGCCGCCGTGCATCAGGGAGTTCTCGATCAGCGCCGCCAGGACCTGGGCCACCGCCCCTGGCGTGCCCACCGCCTGGAGGTGGCGCTTGCCGGAGCTGACGATCGCCCTGCCCGCGCTGCGGTACGCCGGACGCCACTCCGCCAGCTGCTGCTGGATCACCTCGTCCAGGTCGAAGGTGACCGCCGAGCCCGTGCGCGGGTCCCTGGAGTTCGTCAGGAGGCGTTCCACCACGTCCGTCAGGCGTTCCACCTGCGTCAGCGCGATCGTCGCCTCCTCCTTCACCGTGTCCGGGTCGTCGGTGAGGGTGATCTCCTCCAGCCGCATGGACAGCGCGGTCAGGGGCGTGCGGAGCTGGTGCGAGGCGTCCGCCGCAAGCCTGCGCTCCGCCGTCAGCATCCGCGCGATGCGCTCGGCGCTGGCGTCCAGGACGTCGGCCACCCGGTCCAGCTCCTGGACGCCGTAGCGCTTGTGGCGCGGTCGTGGGTCCCCCGAGCCGAGGCGTTCCGCCGTCTCGGCGAGGTCCGTCAGGGGCGAGGCCAGTCTGTTCGCCTGCCGCAGGGCCAGCAGCACCGCCGCGATCACCGCCAGCAGCGCCACCGCCCCGATGATCAGCAGTGTCCGTCCGACCTCACGCGTCACCGTCGAGCGGGGCTCCTGGACGGTGACCGTCTCGCCCTCCTCGCCCGTGGCGGTGGAGCTGGTGGTGTCGCCGGTCGGCTTCTCGCCGATGGCGATGGGCTTCTCACCGGGCACCCGGATCACCGCGTACCGGTCCTTGGGCACCTGGTCGCGCAGCATGTCCGCGGTGACGGCTCCGGTCGCGATCAGCCTGCTGTCCACGATGGACGCGAGCCGCACCGCCTCGGAGTCCACCCGCTCCTGCGCGGTGCTGCTGATCGTGCGGGTCTCCACGATCACCAGGGAGACCCCGAACACGGCGATCACGACGAGCACCACGGCGAGTGTGGACTGGATCAGTCGGCGGCGCATGGAACTCGCTTACTCAGCTCTTCTCGAACCTGCCCGGCTCTCCCGGACCCGCTCAGCTCTTCTCGAAACGGAAGCCCACGCCACGCACGGTCGCGATGTACCTGGGGTTCGCCGCGTCGTCGCCGAGCTTCTTGCGCAGCCAGGAGATGTGCATGTCGAGGGTCTTGGTGGACGACCACCACGTGGTGTCCCAGACCTCGCGCATCAGTTGGTCCCGGGTCACCACCCGGCCCGCGTCCCGGACCAGCACCCGCAGCAGGTCGAACTCCTTGGCGGTGAGCTGGAGCTCCTCCTCGCCCATCCACGCGCGATGCGACTCGACGTCGATGCGCACGCCGTGCGTGGCCGGCGGCTGCTGCGGCTCCGCGGCGCCCCGCCGCAGCAGGGCCCGGACCCGGGCGAGCAGCTCGGCGAGCCGGAAGGGCTTGGTGACGTAGTCGTCGGCGCCCGCGTCGAGCCCGACGACCGTGTCGACCTCGTCGGCCCGCGCGGTCAGGATGAGGATCGGGACGCTGTGGCCCTCGGCCCGCAGCCGCCGCGCCACCTCCAGGCCGTCCATGCCGGGCAGCCCGAGGTCCAGCACCACGAGGTCGACGCCGCCCTTCATACCGGCTTCCAGCGCGGTGGGGCCGTCCTCGCGCACCTCGACCTCGTACCCTTCCCGGCGCAGTGCGCGGGCCAGCGGCTCCGAGATGGACGCGTCGTCCTCGGCGAGCAGTACACGGGTCATGAGCTGATGGTAGTCCGCCCATGACAAGAGCCGGGGCGGGATGGCGGGGAGTGATTCTCACCTCGCGCCTAACGGGCTCTTACCTTGGTATGAACCATTGGTCACCTGGTGCGATCCTGGTAATGACCTTCGAATGAGTGTGCGCGGTTCCCTCGACACCTGTGATCCGTGTCTCAAGTCCTTCCATTTCAGGCTCTGTCCTGCCGTATGGTGATTGAACGCCTGTAGCACCGCGGGGACCTTTGGCGACGTATCTGACGCTGAAGGTCTCTTTTGTGTGCGGGCCGGCTTCGGCCGGCCTCGAAAGGAATGACCTGTGGCCGGGCCTCGTAGCGCATCGTCGCGCGCAGAGGCGTGGATCCCGGTGGTCGGCGTCCTCCGCTCCGTGACCCGGAGCGGATTCCCCTGGGCGTGGGGTGGACGGTCCGGCCGTGCCGGTGCCGGCCGCCCCACCGGGCGCGCAACGCTCCAGCCGCGCGTCCCGACCAGCAAGGAACGACCATGGCGTCCAGCCTGACGAAGGACTCGGTCACCCCGGGCACCCCCGGTTCCGAGAAGACCTTCTTCGGCCACCCCCGCGGACTGGCCACTCTCTTCATGACCGAGATGTGGGAGCGGTTCTCCTACTACGGCATGAGGGCTCTGCTCCCGCTCTACCTCGTGGCGCCGGGTGGTCTCCACCTCGACGCGGCCACGGCCACCGCGATCTACTCCGTGTACGTGTCGCTCGTGTACCTGCTCGCCATGCCCGGCGGCTGGTTCGGCGACCGGGTCTGGGGTCCGCGCAAGACCGTCGCGGTCGCCGGTGCGGTGATCATGCTCGGCCACCTCACGCTGGCCCTGCCCTCCTCGGGCACCTTCTTCGCCGGTCTCGGCCTGGTCGCGATCGGCTCGGGTCTACTGAAGGCCAACATCTCCACGATGGTCGGCCACCTCTACGACGGCCCGGACGACCCGCGCCGCGACGGTGGCTTCACCGTGTTCTACATGGGCATCAACCTGGGTGCCTTCGCCGCTCCGCTGATCATCGGCACCATCGGTGAGAGCGTGAACTGGCACCTCGGCTTCGCCCTCGCCGCGCTCGGCATGGCGCTCGGCCTGGCCCAGTTCCTGATCGGCAGCCGCAACCTCTCCGAGCGCTCCAGCGTCGTCCCGACGCCGCTGTCCGCCGAGGAGAAGTCCGCCACCCTGCGCAAGGCCGCCATCTGGGCCGGTGTCGCCGTGGTCTTCTACGCCGTCGTCGGGTTCTCCGGCAGCTACACGCTGAACTGGATCCTGGTCCCGCTGACCCTGCTCGGCGTGATCATCCCGACCATGGTCCTGGTCCGCATAAAGCGCGACAAGGACCTGGACCGCACCGAGCAGAAGTCGATGTCCGCGTACATCTGGTTCTTCGTCGCCGCGGCCGTCTTCTGGATGATCTACGACCAGGGCGGCTCGACCCTGTCGATCTTCGCCGACGCCTCCGCCGAGAACTCGGTCCTCGGCTGGGAGTTCCCGGTCTCCTGGTACCAGTCGGTCAACCCGGTCCTGATCATGGCCCTGGCCCCGGTCTTCGCCTGGTTCTGGCTCGCGCTGAACCGGCGCGGCAAGGAGCCGAGCACGATCGTGAAGTTCGCCTCGGGTCTGGTCCTGGTCGGCGCGTCCTTCTTCCTGTTCCTCGCCCCGCTGTCGATCGCCGAGGGCGGTCACAAGGCGGCCGCGATGTGGCTGGTGGCGATCTACTTCGTCCAGACCGTCGGTGAGCTGCTGGTGTCGCCGGTGGGTCTGTCGGTGACGACGAAGATGGCGCCGGCGAAGTACGCCTCGCAGATGATGGGTGTGTGGTTCCTGGCGGTCACCGCCGGTGACGCCACGACCGGTCTGCTGTCCATCGGCGGGGTCGACCTGAACAAGACGGGTGTGGTGGCGCTCGAGGCCACGCTCGCCGTGGTCGCGGGTATCGCCGTGTGGATGTACCGCAAGCGCGTCAAGGAGCTCATGGGCAGCGTCAACTGACGGAGCCTGCGGCGCTCGGGGCCGCTGCGACCCAGCCGGGTTGGGGGTGGGTGGTCATCAGGACGGCCGGGACACCGGTGGCGGCCTGGAAGCGGGTGGTCGCCGAGGGGCGGTAGAGGACTTCCCTGG
>NZ_JBSFOK010000054.1:0-54106 GCF_053587635.1 Streptomyces sp. NPDC003635
ATGGCGGGGGAGTCGACCCTCGCGGAGTGGGCGGGCAAGTCGGCGGAGGTGTTCAAGGAGGACTTCGCCGATGTCCCGAAGAACCTCAGGAAGCTGAAGAAGTCGTACGAGTTGTGCGGTGACGCTCTGGCCGATTACTGGCCGAAGCTGGAGCGTGCGCAGGCTCTCGCCGACCGTGCGTTGGCGAAGGGGCGTGAGGCGCAGTCGGACCTGTCCTCCGCCAAGTCCCGCTTGGCCAAAGCCGATTCGTGGGTGACGCGGGCCGGCAAGGAAGCCGACAAGTACAAGGACGACCCGACGGGGAGCAAGTCGGCTGAGAAGCCGGATGAGGCGAAGGTCCGGGCGGCGACGCGGGACGTCCAGAACGCCGAGTCCGCGCAGTCGAACGCCCGGGGCGATGTCGCGGACGCGCAAGGTGCGCTGGACGCGGCGAAGAAGATGGCCGAGGACGCGCGGAAGATGCGCGAGGAGGCCGCCCGGACAGCGAAGTCGAAGATCGACGAAGCCTCCGACGCGGGGATCCAGAACCGGTCGTGGTGGGAGGACGTCGGCGACTGGTTCGTCGACAACTGGGACACCATCGTCGCGGTCTGCAAGGTCGTCGTGGCGGTGCTCGGGATTGTCGCGATGATCATCGGTGGGCCGATCCTGGGTGTGATCGTGCTGGTGGCGGCGCTGGTCGTCCTCGCGGACACGCTCTACAAGTACTCACAGGGCCGGGCGTCCCTGTGGGACGTGGCGTTCGCCGCGCTGGACTGCATACCCGGCATGAAGGGCCTGACCACGCTCGGCGGCCTGGCCAAGGGCCTCAAGGCCTTCGGCAAGACCGGACTCAAGGGCATGGCCCTTGGGGTGAAGGGCCTCGGCAAGACCAGCCGCGCGTTCGGTCGGCAGATGAAACAGCTGTTCAAGCGGGGCGATCCGGTCGACATGGCTACCGGCGAGATGGTCATGTCCGCCACCGACGTCTCATTGGACGGCATGCTCCCGCTCCTCTTCGAACGGCACTACCGCACGGGCTCCCAAGGAGGAAGCCTCCTGGGGCATCGCTGGACGTGCACGCTCGACCAGCGGCTTGTGCTGGACGCGACCGGCGTGAGGTTCATGGTCGACGACGGCATGATTCTGGTCTATCCGGTGCCGGAAAGGGACGTACCCGTGCTGCCGGTGGACGGGCCGCAGTGGCCCATGAGCTGGGACGGCACACCCGACGGCGAGGTCACGGTGCACCGGCCCGGAACCGGTCGGACGCTCGCCTTCCGGCCGGTGCCGGGCCGCCGTTCCACCGAGCTCGCCCTGGTCGCCGTCAGGGACCGCAACCGCAACGAGATCACGGTCGCCTACGGGGCCGACGGCTTCCCGACGGGGATGCTCCACCACGGTGGCTATGAGATAGGTGTGACCTGCGAGAACGGCAGGATCAGCACCCTGGCCCTGCACAGTGCTCCGGAACGCCCCGTCCTCATGCGCTACGGCTACGGCGCGGACGGTGAACTCGCCGAGGTCATCAACTCCTCCGGTCTGCCACTCCGCTACTTCTACGACGAGCGTCGGCGCATGACCGGCTGGGAGGACCGCAACGGCGTCTGGTACCGCTTCGAGTACGACGAGGCCGGACGCTGCACGGCCGGGCGGGGCCGCGACGGACTCCTGGACTACACCTTCGAGTACGACGACGAAGCGCTGCGGACCACCGCCACGGACTCGCTCGGCAGCGCCACGGTCTACCAGTTCAACAACGCCCTCCAGCTGATCGCCGAGACCGATCCCCTGGGTCATGTCGTCCGGCAGGAATGGAACGAGCGGGACCAACTCATCGCGCGCACCGACCCCTTGGGTCGCACGAGCCGCCTGGAGTGGGACCCGGCCGGCAACCTCACCGCTGTGCACCTGCCGGACGGCTCGTCGTCGTCGGCCCGCTACAACGAACTCAACCTGCCTGTGGAGCTGACGGGGTACGACGGGAAGGTGACGCGGCAGGAGTGGGACGAGCGGGGCAACTGCACAGCCGTCACGACCCCCGACGGCGGCACCACGCGGTTCACCCGGGACGGCACCGGTGCCCTCGTCTCCCTCACCGACCCGCTGGGTTCCGTACAGCTCTTCACCAACAACGCGGCCGGACAGCCGCTCGCCGAGACGGACCCGCTCGGCGCCGTCTGGCACTACACCTACGACCCCTTCGGGCGGCACGCCACGGTCACCGATCCCATCGGCGCGACGACGGAGACGACCTGGACCGTAGAAGGGCACCAGGCGACCCGCCGAGACCCGGACGGCACAGGCGAAGCCTGGACGTACGACCCGGAGGGCAACTGCGTCTCCCACACGGACGCGCTCGGTCAGGTCACCCGGTTCACCTACGGCGGTTTCGATCTGCTCACCTCACGGACGACAGCCGACGGAGTCCGGTACGCCTTCTCGCACGACACCGAGCTGCGCCTCACCCAGGTCACCAACCCGCATGGCCTGACCTGGGACTACACCTATGACGAGGTCGGTCGTACGGTCGCGGAGACGGACTTCGAGGGCCGGACCGTGACCTACAGCTACGATGCCGCCGGACAGCTCACGGGCCGTACCAATCCCCTGGGACAGTCCACGGCCTTCCGGTACGACAGTGTCGGCAACCAGGTGGAGAAGACCGTCGACGGCCACGCCACCACGGTCTTCGCCCATGACGCGGTGGGCCGTCTGCTGAGCGCCACGGGCCACGACGCCACCCTCACCTACACCTATGACGCCGCGGGCCGCATCACGGGCGAGACGATCGACGGGCGTACGGTGACGACGACGTACGACGCGCTGAACCGCCCCACCCGCCGTACGACACCGAGCGGTATCACCACCGACTACGCCTACGACGTGGCGGGCAACCGCGCTGTACTCACCGCGGCCGGACGGGCCCTCGCCTCCACCCACGACGCGGTGGGCCGGGAGACCACCCGCCGGCTGGGCGCCACCGGGCTTGTCCTCACCCAGAGCTGGGACAGCGAGGACCGACTCGCCGCCCAGGCCCTCCTGGCACCGCACTCCGCAAGCCCGCTGAAGCAGCAGACGTACACCTACCGGGCCGACGGCTGCGTGACGGCACTGGACGACCGGCGCACGGGGCGCCGCACCTACGACGTCGACCCGGCGGGACGGATCACCGCGGTCCGGGCGGCGGACTGGAGCGAGTCCTACGCGTACGACGCGACCGGAAACCAGACCTGGGCCTCCTGGCCGGAACGGCACGCCGTTCCGGAGGGGCGCGGCGCGCGGACGTACGAAGGCAACCGGGTCTCACGCGCCGGTTCCGTGCACTACGAGTACGACGCCGCGGGCCGTGTGATCGTGCGTCGCAGGACCCGGCTCTCCCGCAAGGCGGAGGTCTGGCGGTACACCTGGGACGGCGAGGACCGCCTCACCGCGGTGACCACGCCCGACGGGACGGCCTGGCACTACCGCTACGATCCCCTCGGCCGCCGGGTGGCCAAGCAGCGGCTGGGAGCGGACAGCACGACGGTGGTCGAGGAGACCCGGTTCAGCTGGGACGGGCCGCACCTGGTCGAACAGACCACACGCACCGCTGACGGCCCGCAGGAGCACACCCTCACCTGGGACCGCGAGGGAACGACCCCGGTCACCCAGACAGAGCGCACCGTTCTGGCCGACGCCCCCCAGGACGTGATCGACGAACGCTTCTACGCCATCGTCACCGACTCCGTCGGCACCCCCACCGAACTCGTCGCCGAGGACGGCTCCTTCGCCTGGCGCGCGGACGCCACTCTCTGGGGCCTGCCAGGACCCGCGCCGGACGCGACCGCGCACACCCCGCTCCGCTTCCCCGGCCAGTACTACGACGAGGAGACAGGGCTCCACTACAACTACTTCCGCCACTACGACCCGGTCACGGCGGCCTACGTCAGCCCCGACCCGCTGGGTATGGACGCGGGTCCCAACCCTCGGCGCTACAGTCTCAACCCGCTCCTGTGGATCGACTACCTGGGCCTCCTCACCTGTCGCCAGAACGCCAGGCGGCTGAAGAGGAATATGAAGCGTGAGGGGCGAAGGGTGCCACGCGGCCATGCCGCCGCTCATCTCGTTCCGTCGGGCGGGACCATGGGTCACTGGGCCCCGGGAGCCCGCAGCCGTGCTCTGCTGGAAAGGTATGGAGTCGATGTCAACGACGCAGCCAACGGAATCCCGCTGGGTCATCCGAGCCCGCACAACTTCACCCACCGCGAGCCCTTCCTGCGCCGCGTCAACGAACACCTCGAGCAGGTCGTGCGCGACGGCGTCGACCAGGGCATGGGTGCTCGCGCCCTGCGGTCCCAGATCCGTCAGGAACTCCGCAACATCGGTCGACAGGTCGAAGGGGAGCTCGCCGGCGGCCAGCCGGGGCCCGGTGCGTACTGGACGGCGCCATGATGTCTGAGCCCTCCCACGAGCCCCTCGCCGTGTACCGGCTGATGCCGAGCATGAAGGAGTTCCGGACCCTTTCCCTGGAGGAGTTCGCTCACCGCAGGCTGATCCGCTGGCTGCGCACCGGGGCCACCGAGGATCTGCCGGAGTCGCTGCGCGCCGAATGGGTCGGCAATCCTCGGCTGCGCCGGACCGAGTTCCCCTGCGGATATCCCGGCGCACCGGTGTTCAGCCGCCGGGTCGCCGGTCTGCTGGGCGACGACATCAGGGCGGCGGGTCGTCAGCTCCCGGTGTACCCCGAAGACGCGGACCCCGACGCGGAACCGCCCTATCTGCTCCAGCTCGCCGAGCGGATCGTCGACTGCGTCGATCCACGCAGGTCCTCGAAGCCCAAGAAGGGCACGGGCCAAATGAAGATCACCGTCTTCCGCCCCGACGCCCTCCCGGCACACCTTCCCGCCTTCCGCGTGCCGGAGTTCCCGGGCGGCGTCCACTGGAACGGCTGGGCGGTGGGACGCCTGACCGCCATCCTCGGCGACGACCTGGAGGCCCGCCTGATCTGGTCGGAGGACAGGGCACGGACGCCTCATCCGGCGCCCTGGGGATTCTGAGGAGTCGAGGAGTCCCGCGAGGCAGGGACTGGGCGTGGCAGCCGCCATGATCCTCGGCAGTGCTCGCGCCGGGATGTGCAGGACCGCGGACCCAGGCCCATCGTGCGACGGGGATCAGCAGCCCTTTGTTTGACCTGCGTCACTCCCGGGGTATTCTCTCCGGCTCGATTGGCCAGGCCCCTGCCCCATATGGCAGACTGTCGGAGTTGCTCGGTCGAGTGTTGATGCTGCGCGCCTCCCGCCGGGAGGACCGAAAGCGAGTCCCACAGTACTCGTCGCCCTAACTGCCACACGGCAGCGCTGGGGCGGACGTACGGGAATCTTTCGGGAAGTGTCAGTGCGGCACCGGCCAGGCACCCGGTGGGCCTCCTAGCCCCCGGCTCGCGGTTCCGGAAGGGCCGTGCTCCCAAGCAGGGGATGTTCGAACAAGGGGCATCTGTGTCAGCGGGAGTGCGACACGCCCGACCGCGTGGGTCGGAGGGGCGGGAGTCAGGAACACCGGGTACCGGAGCGTTACGAGACAAAGGACTACTGAGTAGCCATGGCGGGACAGAAGATCCGCATCCGGCTCAAGGCCTACGACCACGAGGTCATCGACTCCTCGGCGAAGAAGATCGTCGAGACGGTGACCCGCACTGGTGCGTCGGTCGCGGGCCCGGTGCCGCTGCCCACTGAGAAGAACGTGTACTGCGTCATCAAGTCGCCGCACAAGTACAAGGACTCGCGCGAGCACTTCGAGATGCGCACGCACAAGCGCCTGATCGACATCCTCGACCCCACCCCCAAGACCGTTGACTCTCTGATGCGACTCGACCTCCCGGCCGGTGTCGACATCGAGATCAAGCTCTGAGGGTCGGTGATCTGAGAATGGCTAAGCAGATCAAGGGCATCCTGGGCGAGAAGCTCGGCATGACGCAGGTGTGGGACGAGAACAACCGTGTTGTTCCGGTCACCGTCGTCAAGGCCGGCCCCAACGTCGTCACCCAGGTCCGTACGAACGACATCGACGGCTACGAGTCGGTCCAGATCGCCTTCGGCGAGATCGACCCGCGCAAGGTGAACAAGCCCCTCAAGGGCCACTTCGCCAAGGCCGACGTCACCCCCCGCCGCCACCTCGTCGAGATCCGTACCGCTGACGCCAGCGAGTACACCCTCGGCCAGGAGATCACCGCCGAGGTGTTCGAGGCGGGCGTCAAGGTCGACGTCACCGGCAAGAGCAAGGGCAAGGGCTTCGCCGGTGTCATGAAGCGCCACAACTTCGGTGGCCTCGGCGCCGGTCACGGCACCCAGCGCAAGCACCGCTCTCCCGGTTCCATCGGTGGCTGCGCCACCCCGGGCCGTGTGTTCAAGGGCCTCCGCATGGCGGGTCGTATGGGCAACGAGCGGGTCACCACCCAGAACCTGACCGTCCACGCCGTTGACGCGGAGAAGGGTCTGCTGCTCATCAAGGGCGCGGTTCCCGGTCCGAACGGCGGCCTCGTCCTGGTCCGCACCGCGGCCAAGGGGGCCTGAGGTAACCGATGAGCACTGTTGACATCCTTTCGCCGGCGGGCGACAAGGCCGGTACCGTCGAGCTCCCCGCGGAGATCTTCGGCGTAGAGAAGATCAGCGTTCCGCTGCTTCACCAGGTCGTCGTCGCGCAGCTGGCCGCTGCCCGTCAGGGCACGCACAAGACCAAGACCCGTGGCGAAGTCCGTGGTGGTGGCAAGAAGCCTTACCGCCAGAAGGGCACCGGCCGCGCCCGTCAGGGTTCGACCCGCGCGCCGCAGTTCGCCGGTGGTGGCGTCGTGCACGGTCCCGTGCCGCGTGACTACTCGCAGCGGACCCCGAAGAAGATGAAGGCCGCGGCCCTGCGCCACGCCCTCACCGACCGGGCCCGCAACAACCGCATCCACGTCGTCTCCGGCGTGATCGAGGGCGAGACCCCCAGCACCAAGGCCGCCAAGAGCCTGTTCGGCAAGATCTCGGAGCGCAAGAACCTGCTCCTGATCGTCGAGCGCGCCGACGAGGCCGCGTGGCTGTCCGCCCGCAACCTGCCCCAGGTCCACATCCTGGAGCCGGGCCAGCTGAACACGTACGACGTTCTCGTCTCGGACGACGTGGTCTTCACCCAGGCCGCGTTCGAGTCCTTCGTGTCGGGCCCGAAGGCCAATGACACCGAAGGGAGCGAGGCCTGATGGCTATCCGTCACCCCGCTATTGCCTCCAAGGCCGCCAAGGCCGCCAAGGCCGCGCGCGTCGCCAAGGCGCGTCGCCACGCCGCGGAGGGCAAGAACACCGTCGAGACCCCGCTGAGCAAGTCGTTCACGGACCCCCGTGACATCCTGCTCAAGCCGGTCGTCTCCGAGAAGAGCTACGCGCTTCTCGACGAGGGCAAGTACACGTTCATCGTGGACCCGAGCGCCAACAAGACCCAGATCAAGCAGGCCGTCCAGGCGGTCTTCCAGGTCAAGGTCACCGGGGTCAACACGATCAACCGCCAGGGCAAGCGCAAGCGGACCCGCACCGGCTTCGGCAAGCGTGCCGACAGCAAGCGCGCGATCGTGACCCTTGCCGAGGGCGACCGTATCGACATCTTCGGCGGTCCGACCGCGTAAGCGGGTCGGATCGTCCGATATCGGACGAGGACTGAGAAATGGGAATCCGCAAGTACAAGCCGACTACGCCGGGCCGTCGTGGCTCCAGCGTCGCCGACTTCGTCGAGGTCACGCGGTCCACGCCGGAGAAGTCGCTGGTCCGCCCCCTGCACAGCAAGGGCGGCCGTAACAACGCCGGTCGTGTGACCGTTCGCCACCAGGGTGGCGGACACAAGCGCGCCTACCGCGTGATCGACTTCCGTCGTCACGACAAGGACGGCGTGCCGGCGAAGGTCGCGCACATCGAGTACGACCCCAACCGCACCGCGCGCATCGCGCTGCTGCACTACGCCGACGGCGAGAAGCGCTACATCCTCGCCCCGCGCAACCTGCAGCAGGGTGACCGCGTCGAGAACGGTCCCGGGGCCGACATCAAGCCGGGCAACAACCTGGCCCTCCGCAACATCCCGGTCGGTACCACGATCCACGCGATCGAGCTCCGTCCCGGTGGCGGTGCCAAGTTCGCCCGCTCCGCCGGTGCCTCCGTGCAGCTGCTCGCGAAGGAGGGCCAGATGGCTCACCTCCGCATGCCCTCCGGTGAGATCCGCCTGGTCGACGTGCGCTGCCGCGCCACGGTCGGCGAGGTCGGCAACGCCGAGCAGAGCAACATCAACTGGGGCAAGGCCGGCCGCAAGCGCTGGCTGGGCGTCCGCCCGACCGTCCGCGGTGTGGCGATGAACCCGGTTGACCACCCGCACGGTGGTGGTGAGGGCAAGACCTCCGGTGGTCGCCACCCGGTCTCCCCGTGGGGTCAGAAGGAGGGTCGTACTCGTTCGCCCAAGAAGGCGTCGAACAAGTACATCGTCCGCCGCCGCAAGACGAACAAGAAGCGCTAGGAGCGGGTTTAGATGCCGCGCAGTCTCAAGAAGGGGCCCTTCGTCGACGACCACCTGATCAAGAAGGTGGACGCCCAGAACGAAGCCGGCACCAAGAACGTCATCAAGACCTGGTCCCGTCGCTCGATGATCGTCCCGGCCATGCTCGGCCACACGATCGCGGTGCACAACGGCAAGACCCACATCCCGGTGTTCGTCACCGAGTCGATGGTCGGCCACAAGCTCGGCGAGTTCTCGCCGACGCGCACCTTCCGGGGTCACGTCAAGGACGACCGGAAGTCGAAGCGCCGCTAGTAGCGGATCGCATTCAGACACGTAAGTAACTGAGAGGGACAACCATGGAAGCCAGGGCCCAGGCGCGGTACATCCGCGTCACGCCCATGAAGGCCCGCCGCGTGGTGGACCTGATCCGTGGCATGGACGCCACGGAGGCTCAGGCTGTTCTGCGATTCGCTCCGCAGGCAGCCTCCGTGCCGGTCGGCAAGGTGCTCGACAGCGCCATTGCCAACGCCGCGCACAACTACGACCACACCGACGCCGACAGCCTCTACATCTCCGAGGCGTACGTCGACGAGGGCCCGACCCTGAAGCGGTTCCGGCCGCGCGCCCAGGGCCGTGCCTACCGGATCCGCAAGCGGACCAGCCACATCACCGTGGTCGTCAGCAGCAAGGAAGGAACCCGGTAATGGGCCAGAAGGTAAACCCGCACGGGTTCCGGCTCGGCGTCACGACCGACTTCAAGTCGCGTTGGTACGCCGACAAGCTGTACAAGGACTACGTCAAGGAAGACGTCGCCATCCGTCGGATGATGACGTCCGGCATGGAGCGCGCCGGCATCTCGAAGGTTGAGATCGAGCGCACCCGTGACCGCGTGCGGGTGGACATCCACACCGCTCGCCCGGGCATCGTCATCGGCCGCCGCGGCGCCGAGGCCGACCGCATCCGCGGTGACCTGGAGAAGCTGACCGGCAAGCAGGTCCAGCTGAACATCCTCGAGGTCAAGAACCCGGAGACCGACGCTCAGCTGGTGGCCCAGGCCGTCGCCGAGCAGCTCTCCTCCCGCGTCTCCTTCCGTCGGGCCATGCGCAAGAGCATGCAGTCCGCCATGAAGGCCGGCGCCAAGGGCATCAAGATCCAGTGCGGTGGCCGCCTCGGTGGCGCCGAGATGTCCCGCTCGGAGTTCTACCGCGAGGGCCGCGTGCCCCTGCACACGCTCCGCGCGAACGTGGACTACGGCTTCTTCGAGGCCAAGACGACCTTCGGCCGCATCGGTGTGAAGGTCTGGATCTACAAGGGCGATGTCAAGAACATCGCCGAGGTCCGCGCCGAGAACGCTGCGGCCCGTGCGGGTAACCGCCCGGCGCGCGGTGGCGGCTCCGACCGCCCGGCCCGTGGTGGCCGTGGTGGCGAGCGGCGCGGTCGCAAGCCGCAGCAGGCTGCCGGTTCCGAGGCCCCCAAGGCCGAGGCTCCCGCCGCCGCTCCGGCTGAGAGCACCGGAACGGAGGCCTGACCGACATGCTGATCCCCCGTAGGGTCAAGCACCGCAAGCAGCACCACCCGAAGCGCTCCGGCGCTGCCAAGGGCGGCACGCAGGTTGCGTTCGGCGAGTACGGCATCCAGGCGCTCACCCCGGCGTATGTGACGAACCGCCAGATCGAGGCCGCTCGTATCGCCATGACGCGTCACATCAAGCGTGGTGGCAAGGTCTGGATCAACATCTACCCGGACCGTCCCCTCACCAAGAAGCCTGCCGAGACCCGCATGGGTTCCGGTAAGGGTTCTCCGGAGTGGTGGATCGCCAACGTCAAGCCCGGACGCGTGATGTTCGAGCTGTCGTACCCCAACGAGAAGATCGCCCGTGAGGCGCTGACTCGTGCGGCCCACAAGCTGCCGATGAAGTGCCGGATCGTCAAGCGCGAGGCAGGTGAAGCGTGATGTCGGCCGGTACCAAGGCGTCCGAGCTGCGCGAGCTGGGCAACGAGGAGCTGCTGAACAAGCTCCGCGAGGCCAAGGAAGAGCTGTTCAACCTCCGCTTCCAGGCGGCCACGGGTCAGCTCGAAAACCACGGTCGGCTGAAGGCCGTCCGTAAGGACATCGCGCGGATCTACACCCTGATGCGCGAGCGTGAGCTGGGCATCGAAACGGTGGAGAACGCATGAGCGAGAGCAACGTGACTGAGAACGCAGAGGCCCGCGGCTTCCGCAAGACCCGTGAGGGTCTCGTCGTCAGCGACAAGATGGACAAGACCGTCGTCGTCGCCGTCGAGGACCGCGTGAAGCACGCGCTGTACGGCAAGGTCATCCGCCGTACGAACAAGCTCAAGGCGCACGACGAGCAGAACGCCGCGGGTGTCGGCGACCGTGTCCTCCTCATGGAGACCCGGCCGCTGTCCGCGACGAAGCGCTGGCGCGTCGTCGAGATCCTCGAGAAGGCCAAGTAATTTCCTGCGGGGGTCATCCCGCAGGTCAGTTCCGCCAGGCTCGGCAGGGGCTCTCCTCGTAACGAGGCGGCCCCTGCCGGGAACCGGCAGACAAACAGGAGATAGACGTGATCCAGCAGGAGTCGCGACTGCGCGTCGCCGACAACACTGGTGCGAAGGAAATCCTTTGCATCCGTGTGCTCGGTGGCTCCGGTCGCCGCTACGCGGGCATCGGTGACGTCATCGTCGCCACCGTCAAGGACGCGATCCCCGGTGGCAACGTGAAGAAGGGTGACGTCGTCAAGGCGGTCATCGTTCGCACCGTCAAGGAGCGCCGCCGTCCGGACGGCTCGTACATCCGCTTCGACGAGAACGCCGCCGTCATTCTGAAGAACGACGGCGACCCTCGCGGCACCCGCATCTTCGGCCCGGTCGGCCGTGAGCTGCGCGAGAAGAAGTTCATGAAGATCATCTCGCTCGCGCCGGAGGTGCTGTAAGCATGAAGATCAAGAAGGGCGACCTGGTCCAGGTCATCACCGGTAAGGACAAGGGCAAGCAGGGCAAGGTCATTGCCGCTTACCCGCGCGACGAGCGTGTCCTGGTCGAGGGTGTCAACCGGGTCAAGAAGCACACCAAGGCCGGTCCGACCGCTCGCGGTTCCCAGGCCGGCGGCATCGTGACCACCGAGGCCCCGATCCACGTGTCCAACGTTCAGCTGGTCGTGGAGAAGGACGGCAACAAGGTCGTCACGCGTGTCGGTTACCGCTTCGACGAAGAGGGCAACAAGATCCGCGTTGCCAAGCGGACGGGTGAGGACATCTGATGGCTACCACCACCACTCCGCGTCTGAAGACGAAGTACCGCGAGGAGATCGCGGGCAAGCTGCGTGACGAGTTCAAGTACGAGAACGTCATGCAGATCCCCGGCCTCGTCAAGATCGTGGTCAACATGGGTGTGGGCGACGCCGCCCGCGACTCCAAGCTGATCGAGGGCGCCATCCGCGACCTCACCACGATCACCGGCCAGAAGCCGCAGGTCACCAAGGCCCGCAAGTCCATCGCGCAGTTCAAGCTGCGTGAGGGTCAGCCGATCGGTGCCCACGTCACGCTCCGTGGCGACCGCATGTGGGAGTTCCTGGACCGCACCCTGTCGCTCGCGCTCCCGCGCATCCGCGACTTCCGTGGTCTGTCCCCCAAGCAGTTCGACGGCCGTGGCAACTACACCTTCGGTCTCACGGAGCAGGTCATGTTCCACGAGATCGACCAGGACAAGATCGACCGTACCCGGGGTATGGACATCACCGTGGTGACCACGGCGACCAACGACGCTGAGGGCCGCGCGCTCCTTCGTCACCTCGGCTTCCCGTTCAAGGAGGCGTGAGCGAGATGGCGAAGAAGGCTCTGATTGCCAAGGCTGCTCGCAAGCCCAAGTTCGGTGTGCGTGGCTACACCCGCTGCCAGCGCTGCGGCCGTCCGCACTCCGTGTACCGCAAGTTCGGCCTGTGCCGCGTGTGCCTTCGTGAGATGGCTCACCGTGGCGAGCTGCCGGGCGTGACCAAGAGCTCCTGGTAATCCCCGCTTTTTAGGGATTCCTGAAGCTCTCGGTAAGCATCTGGGTGGACAGGGGCCCACCCCCGCATGGCTTAGGCTTGTGGGGTTGGGCGCCTGTCACGCCCGTACGACTTACTACGCCGTAGGTCCACCGCGCCGCACCCGTCCCGTCTCGGATCGGGGAGAGGGATGGCGCACCAGGAAACCCCGGCGAGAGAGGCCGAAGGCCAATTCATGACCATGACTGATCCGATCGCAGACATGCTTACGCGTCTGCGGAACGCGAACTCGGCGTACCACGACACCGTGGCGATGCCGCACTCGAAGATCAAGTCGCACATCGCGGAGATCCTCCAGCAGGAGGGCTTCATCACGGGCTGGAAGGTCGAGGACGCCGAGGTCGGCAAGAACCTCGTCCTGGAGCTGAAGTTCGGCCCCAACCGTGAGCGCTCCATCGCGGGCATCAAGCGGATCTCCAAGCCCGGTCTCCGGGTTTACGCGAAGTCCACCAACCTGCCCAAGGTCCTCGGTGGCCTCGGCGTGGCGATCATCTCCACGTCGCACGGTCTTCTGACCGACAAGCAGGCCAGCAAGAAGGGCGTGGGTGGGGAAGTCCTCGCCTACGTCTGGTAGCGGAAGGGAACGGAGGAAACAGCTATGTCGCGTATTGGCAAGCTCCCCATCACGGTTCCCGCCGGCGTGGACGTCACCATCGACGGCCGTACGGTCTCGGTCAAGGGCCCCAAGGGCACGCTGACCCACACCGTCGCTGCGCCGATCGACATCGCCAAGGGTGAGGACGGCGTTCTCAACGTCACCCGCCCCAACGACGAGCGTCAGAACAAGGCCCTGCACGGCCTGTCCCGCACGCTGGTGGCGAACATGATCACCGGCGTGACCCAGGGTTACGTGAAGAAGCTCGAGATCAGCGGTGTCGGTTACCGCGTGACGGCCAAGGGCTCGAACCTCGAGTTCGCGCTCGGCTACAGCCACCCGATCACCGTCGAGGCGCCCGAGGGCATCACCTTCAAGGTGGAGACCCCGACCCGCTTCCAGGTCGAGGGCATCGACAAGCAGAAGGTCGGCGAGGTTGCGGCCAACATCCGCAAGCTGCGCAAGCCCGACCCGTACAAGGCCAAGGGCGTCAAGTACGAGGGCGAAGTCATCCGCCGCAAGGTCGGAAAGGCGGGTAAGTAAGCCATGGCATACGGACAGAAGATCCTGAAGGGCGACGCCTACAAGCGCGCCGCGATCAAGCGCCGTCACATCCGGATCCGCAAGCGGATCTCCGGTACGGCGGAGCGTCCCCGTCTGGTCGTTACCCGCTCGAACCGCCACATCGTGGCCCAGGTGATCGACGACATCAAGGGTCACACCCTGGCGTCGGCGTCCACCCTGGACACCTCGGTCCGCGGTGGCGAGGGCGACAAGTCCGCGCAGGCCAAGCAGGTCGGCGCCCTGGTCGCCGAGCGCGCCAAGGCCGCCGGTGTCGAGGCCGTCGTATTCGACCGTGGTGGCAACCAGTACGCCGGGCGCATCGCCGCCCTGGCGGACGCCGCCCGCGAAGCCGGCTTGAAGTTCTGAGCCGTTCGTAGCTAGCGGAAAAGAGAGAGGTAAATCCAATGGCTGGACCCCAGCGCCGCGGTGGCGGTGCCGGTGGCGGCGAGCGGCGGGACCGGAAGGGCCGTGACGGCGGCGCAGCTGCCGCCGAGAAGACCGCGTACGTTGAGCGCGTTGTCGCGATCAACCGCGTCGCCAAGGTTGTGAAGGGTGGTCGTCGCTTCAGCTTCACCGCGCTGGTCGTGGTGGGCGACGGTGACGGCACCGTGGGTGTCGGTTACGGCAAGGCCAAGGAGGTGCCGGCCGCCATCGCCAAGGGCGTTGAGGAGGCCAAGAAGCACTTCTTCAAGGTCCCCCGTATCCAGGGCACCATCCCGCACCCCATCCAGGGTGAGAAGGCTGCCGGCGTCGTGCTCCTGAAGCCCGCGTCGCCCGGTACCGGTGTTATCGCCGGTGGCCCGGTGCGTGCCGTGCTCGAGTGCGCCGGTATCCACGACGTGCTGTCGAAGTCGCTCGGCTCCGACAACGCGATCAACATCGTGCACGCGACCGTGGAGGCCCTGAAGGGTCTGCAGCGTCCCGAGGAGATCGCGGCCCGCCGTGGTCTGCCGCTCGAGGACGTCGCTCCCGCGGCTCTTCTCCGTGCGCGTGCCGGGGCGGGTGCGTAATCATGGCGCAGCTCAAGATTACGCAGGTCAAGTCCTACATCGGCAGCAAGCAGAACCACCGTGACACCCTGCGCTCCCTTGGTCTCAAGGGCATCAACACGCAGGTCGTCAAGGAGGACCGCCCCGAGTTCCGCGGCATGGTGCACACCGTCCGCCACCTCGTGACGGTCGAGGAGGTCGACTGATCATGGCGGAGCAGAACCCGCTCAAGATCCACAACCTCCGTCCCGCCCCCGGCGCCAAGACCGCCAAGACCCGTGTCGGTCGTGGTGAGGCGTCGAAGGGTAAGACGGCCGGTCGTGGTACCAAGGGCACGAAGGCCCGTTACCAGGTTCCGGAGCGCTTCGAGGGTGGCCAGATGCCCCTCCACATGCGTCTCCCGAAGCTGAAGGGCTTCAAGAACCCGTTCAAGACCGAGTACCAGGTCGTGAACCTCGACAAGCTGGCCGCGCTGTACCCCGAGGGTGGCGAGGTCACCGTCGAGGGCCTCGTGGCCAAGGGTGCCGTTCGCAAGAACAGCCTCGTCAAGGTCCTGGGCCAGGGCGAGATCTCCGTGGCGCTGCAGGTGACGGTCGACGCCGTCTCCGGCTCCGCCAAGGAGAAGATCACCGCCGCCGGCGGTACCGTCACCGAGCTCGTCTGAACACATCAGGCGTCTCGATGACTTGAGCGATCCCGACCGGGGATACCCCACAAATGGGGTATCCCCGGTTGGTCGTTCCTAGGGTGGCAGTCTCGCGGGTAAGGTGGCCTGCACTGCCAACTTTTAACGAGTGCCTCACAAGCGGCACTCGAAGCGGCAGTTGACCGTTACCTAATCGTCGAACCTCAAGACCGTCACCCTTGACGCAGTAGCGCGGGGGTCGCAGGAGGCACCGTGCTCACCGCGTTCGCCCGGGCGTTCAAGACGCCCGACCTGCGCAAGAAGCTGCTCTTCACGCTCGGGATCATCGTGGTGTACCGCGTCGGTACGCACGTCCCGATCCCTGGCGTCGATTACACGTCCGTCCAGCAGTGCGTGGACGAGGCGTCCGGCAACCAGGGCCTCTTCGGTCTGGTCAACATGTTCAGCGGCGGCGCGCTGCTCCAGATCACGGTCTTCGCGCTGGGCATCATGCCGTACATCACGGCGAGCATCATCCTCCAGTTGCTGACCGTGGTGATCCCGCGTCTGGAAGCCCTCAAGAAGGAGGGCCAGGCCGGTACGGCGAAGATCACGCAGTACACGCGTTATCTGACAGTGGCGCTCGCCATCCTGCAGGGCACCGGCCTCGTCGCCACCGCCCGCAGCGGCGCCCTCTTCTCCGGCTGCACGGTCGCCGGCCAGATCGTCCCGGACCGCTCGATCTTCGTGACCGTCACCATGGTCATCACCATGACCGCCGGTACGGCCACGGTCATGTGGCTCGGCGAGCTGATCACCGACCGCGGTGTCGGCAACGGCATGTCGATCCTGATGTTCATCTCGATCGCCGCGACGTTCCCGTCCGCTCTGTGGGCCATCAAGACGCAGGGCACCCTCGCCGACGGCTGGATCGAGTTCGGCACCGTCATGCTTGTCGGCCTGGTCATGGTCGGCCTGGTGGTCTTCGTCGAGCAGGCCCAGCGACGGGTCCCGGTGCAGTACGCGAAGCGCATGATCGGCCGCCGTTCCTACGGTGGAACGTCCACGTACATCCCGCTCAAGGTGAACCAGGCGGGTGTGATTCCCGTCATCTTCGCCTCGTCGCTGCTCTACATTCCGGCCCTGATCGCGCAGTTCTCGAACAGCACCTCGGGCTGGAAATCCTGGATCGAAGCGAATCTCGTCACAGGCGACCACCCGATTTACATCACTCTGTACTTCTTGCTCATTGTTTTCTTCGCGTTCTTCTACGTGGCGATCTCCTTCAACCCCGAGGAAGTCGCCGACAACATGAAGAAGTATGGTGGCTTCATCCCGGGCATCCGGGCTGGCCGACCGACCGCTGAGTACCTGTCGTACGTACTCAACCGGATCACCTGGCCGGGTTCGCTGTATCTGGGTCTGATCGCTCTCGTCCCGACGATTGCGTTGGCCGGTTTCGGCGCCAACCAGAACTTCCCGTTCGGTGGTACCAGCATCCTGATCATCGTGGGTGTCGGACTCGAGACCGTGAAGCAGATCGAGAGCCAGCTCCAGCAGCGCAATTACGAAGGGTTCCTCCGCTGATGCGAATCGTCCTCGTCGGGCCGCCGGGCGCCGGTAAGGGAACGCAAGCCACGCGCCTTGCCGAGAAGCTGAACATCCCGCACATCTCCACGGGCGACCTGTTCCGCGCCAACATCAGCCAGCAGACGGAGCTCGGGAAGCTCGCGAAGTCCTACATGGACGCGGGCAACCTGGTTCCGGACGAGGTCACCATCGCGATGGCCAAGGACCGCATGGAGCAGCCGGACGCCGAGGGCGGCTTCCTGCTCGACGGCTTCCCGCGCAACGTGTCGCAGGCCGAGGCGCTCGACGAGCTGCTGTCGACCGAGGGCATGCACCTCGACGCGGTGCTGGACCTCGAGGCCCCCGAGGAGGAGGTCGTCAAGCGGATCGCCGGTCGGCGCACCTGCCGCAACGACTCCGCGCACGTCTTCCACGTCACCTACAGCCCGCCGAAGAAGGAAGGCGTCTGCGACGTCTGCGGCGGCGAGCTGTACCTGCGGGGCGACGACTCCGAGGAGACGGTCCGCACCCGGCTGGAGGTCTACCACACGCAGACCGAGCCGATCATCGACTACTACAAGACGCAGGGCCTGGTCGTGACGATCGAGGCCATGGGCCCGGTGGACGAGGTCACCGGCCGTGCGCTGGCCGCCCTGAAGCGTGAGGGCGCCGAGAAGTAGGTCCTGGTACGTCGCCGCGGCCGCGGTCCCTTTTATGGGGGCCGCGGCCGCGCCGTATGGTTGACGTAGTCCCTCTTACCGGTCCGAGAAAGGCCCTCGTCCCCATGGTGCAGATCAAGAGCCCCGAGCAGATCGCCAAGATGCGTGAGGCGGGGCTGGTCGTCGCCGCCATTCACGCGGCCACGCGCGAGGCGGCGGTCCCGGGGGCCAGCACCAAGGATCTGGACGAGGTCGCGCGGAAGGTCATCGCCGAGCACGGGGCCAAGTCGAACTTTCTCGGCTACGGCGGCTTCCCGGCCACCATCTGCACGTCCGTGAACGAGGTCGTCGTCCACGGCATCCCCTCCGACGAGGTCGTCCTCAAGGACGGGGACATCATCTCCATCGACGCCGGTGCCATCGTGGACGGCTGGCACGGAGACGCCGCCTTCACCGCGTTCGTGGGGTCGGGTCACGCTCCGGAGCTGATCGAGCTCTCCCGGGTGACCGAGGAGTCGATGTGGGCCGGCATCGCGGCGATGAAGCAGGGCAACCGGCTCGTGGACGTCTCCAAGGCCATCGAGACCTACATCCGCCGCCAGCCCAAGGTCGGCGGCGGTCGCTACGGGATCATCGAGGACTACGGCGGCCACGGCATCGGCACCGAGATGCACATGGACCCGCACCTGCTGAACTACGTCGAGCGCCGACGCGGCAAGGGCCCGAAGCTGGTGCCCGGGTTCTGCCTGGCCATCGAGCCGATGGTCTCGCTGGGCACCCCCAAGACCGAGGTCCTCTCCGACGACTGGACGGTCATCACCACCGACGGCACCTGGTCCTCGCACTGGGAGCACTCCGTCGCGCTCACCGAACAGGGCCCGCTGGTCCTGACCGCCCCGGACTGCGGCAGGGCCAAGCTCGCCGAGTACGGGGTCACCGCGGCCCCGGACCCGCTTGCGTAAGGATCTCCCTTGTGGGGCAGACTTCCTCGATTCGTCTTTCCGGGTGCGCTGACGTAGACTGACTCGTCGGCTCTTGTGTACCCGCATGTCTGCATGCGCTCACACTGAGTCGATCAAGGTAGTCGATTCGAAGGGCGAAGCGTGGCCAAGAAGCAAGGTGCCATCGAGATCGAGGGCACTGTCGTCGAGTCTCTGCCGAACGCCATGTTCAAGGTCGAGCTCCAGAACGGCCACCAGGTCCTGGCACACATCAGCGGCAAGATGCGTATGCACTACATCCGCATCCTCCCTGACGACCGGGTCGTGGTGGAGCTGTCTCCGTACGACCTGACGCGTGGCCGGATCGTCTACCGGTACAAGTAGATCTTGCCCGCGCCCCGGGACTCCCGTGGCGATGGCACTGACCCGGAGAACCTCACCCAATGAAGGTCAAGCCGAGCGTCAAGAAGATCTGCGACAAGTGCAGGGTGATCCGCCGTCACGGCCGGGTCATGGTCATCTGCGAGAACCCGCGCCACAAGCAGCGCCAGGGCTGATCGCAGGCCAATCCCTCTGCACCGCTATCGCAGAGACTTCGCGCGACGCGAGCTGAATATGTTCATACGCAGGACCCAGACCGTGTGTCTGATACCCCCGGCTCGGAGGCCGGGGACCCGGTTCGTACCTGGTACGGCGGTCGGGAACCGGTTCTGCGGAAGACCTCCGAAGATCACCAGGAGCCATTGAATGGCACGCGTTTCCGGTGTTGACATCCCGCGCGACAAGCGCGTGGAGGTCGCCCTCACCTACGTGTTCGGCATCGGCCGGACCCTGTCGCAGGCCACGCTGGCCGCGACCGGCATCGACCCCAACACCCGCGTTCGCGACCTCTCCGAGGAGCAGCTCGTCGCGATTCGTGAGTACGTCGACAACAACATCAAGACCGAGGGTGACCTCCGTCGCGAGATCCAGGCCGACATCCGCCGCAAGGTCGAGATCGGCTGTTACCAGGGTCTCCGTCACCGTCGCGGTCTGCCCGTTCGCGGTCAGCGCACCAGCACGAACGCCCGCACCCGCAAGGGCCCGCGTCGCGCCATCGCCGGCAAGAAGAAGCCGGGCAAGAAGTAGTCCACAGCGGACTTCGCCGTCCAGCGGTCTTCGCTGTAGGACCGACCACCTCCCGTAGGAGTACAGATGCCCCCCAAGGGTCGTCAGGGCGCTGCCAAGAAGGTGCGCCGCAAGGAAAAGAAGAACGTCGCTCACGGCCACGCGCACATCAAGAGCACGTTCAACAACACGATCGTCTCCATCACGGACCCGTCCGGCAACGTGATCTCCTGGGCCTCCGCCGGCCACGTCGGCTTCAAGGGCTCCCGGAAGTCCACGCCGTTCGCCGCGCAGATGGCCGCCGAGTCGGCTGCCCGCCGCGCCCAGGAGCACGGCATGCGCAAGGTCGACGTGTTCGTCAAGGGCCCGGGTTCCGGTCGTGAGACCGCCATCCGTTCGCTCCAGGCGACGGGTCTCGAGGTGGGCTCCATCCAGGACGTCACCCCGACCCCCCACAACGGCTGCCGTCCGCCGAAGCGTCGTCGCGTCTGACGCACGCTGCTTCGAGCAGGCTTCGGGTTCGGGCGGTACGGCTCTGTTGGGCCGTATCGCCCGTACCCTTGTAGTACCCGTGCCTCTCATGGGCGCGGTCTCCGTCGGGCGTCAAATAGCGGGCGTCCACGAAAGAAGGATCTGATCCACACATGCTGATCGCTCAGCGTCCCTCGTTGACCGAAGAGGTCGTCGACGAGTTCCGCTCCCGGTTCGTGATCGAGCCGCTGGAGCCGGGCTTCGGTTACACCCTCGGCAACTCCCTCCGCCGTACCCTCCTCTCCTCGATCCCCGGCGCTGCTGTCACCAGCATCCGGATCGACGGCGTGCTGCACGAGTTCACCACCGTGCCGGGCGTCAAGGAGGACGTCACCGACCTGATCCTCAACATCAAGCAGCTGGTCGTCTCCTCGGAGCACGACGAGCCGGTCGTGATGTACCTGCGCAAGCAGGGCCCGGGTCTGGTCACCGCCGCCGACATCGCGCCCCCGGCCGGTGTCGAGGTGCACAACCCCGACCTCGTCCTCGCCACGCTCAACGGCAAGGGCAAGCTGGAGATGGAGCTCACGGTCGAGCGTGGCCGTGGTTACGTCTCCGCCGTGCAGAACAAGCAGGTGGGCCAGGAGATCGGCCGTATCCCGGTCGACTCGATCTACTCGCCGGTTCTCAAGGTCACGTACAAGGTCGAGGCCACGCGTGTCGAGCAGCGCACCGACTTCGACAAGCTGATCGTCGACGTCGAGACCAAGCAGGCGATGCGTCCGCGTGACGCCATGGCCTCCGCCGGTAAGACCCTGGTCGAGCTGTTCGGTCTCGCGCGGGAGCTGAACATCGACGCCGAGGGCATCGACATGGGTCCGTCGCCGACGGACGCCGCGCTGGCGGCCGACCTCGCGCTCCCGATCGAGGAGCTCGAGCTGACCGTCCGCTCCTACAACTGCCTCAAGCGTGAGGGCATCCACTCCGTGGGTGAGCTCGTCGCGCGCTCCGAGGCCGACCTCCTGGACATCCGCAACTTCGGTGCGAAGTCCATCGACGAGGTCAAGGCGAAGCTGGCCGGCATGGGCCTGGCCCTGAAGGACAGCCCGCCCGGATTCGACCCCACGGCCGCCGCGGATGCCTTTGGCGCCGACGACGACGCGGACGCGGGTTTCGTGGAGACCGAGCAGTACTGATCGGTCGTTGCCGGTGAGCATCCGCTCATCGGGTTCCTGACCCCGGTACCTGACACGGCCGGGGCAGACACACAGGAGAAAGAACATGCCGAAGCCCACCAAGGGTGCCCGTCTGGGCGGCAGCGCCGCGCACGAGAAGCTGCTCCTCGCGAACCTCGCGAAGTCGCTGTTCGAGCACGGCCGTATCACCACCACCGAGGCGAAGGCCCGCCGCCTGCGGCCGTACGCCGAGCGTCTGATCACCAAGGCGAAGAAGGGTGACCTTCACAACCGCCGTCAGGTGCTGCAGGTCATCACGGACAAGGGCATCGTCCACACGCTCTTCACCGAGATCGGCCCGCGCTACGAGAACCGTCCGGGTGGCTACACCCGCATCACCAAGATCGGTAACCGCCGTGGCGACAACGCGCCCATGGCTGTCATCGAGCTGGTCGAGGCGCTGACGGTGGCTCAGGAGGCGACCGGCGAGGCCGAGGCCGCGACGAAGCGCGCGGTCAAGGAAGACGCTCTCAAGAAGGACGAGGCCGTCGAGGCCAAGTCCGACGAGGCCGTCGAGGCCCCCGCCGAGGAGTCCAAGGACGCCTGAGGCTGAGCCTTGCTGAGAACGGGTCCACCCTTCGGGGTGGGCCCGTTCCGCATTGCCGAGAGGATCTCTGTGTGAACGACGACGTACAGAACGGGTTTGTGCGGGTTCGTCTTGATCTGTCGTACGACGGCACCCTGTTCTCCGGATGGGCCAAGCAGGCCGGGGGGCAGCGGACCGTGCAGGCCGAGGTCGAGGACGCGCTGCGGACCGTGACGCGGTCCAAGGAGTCGTACGACCTGACCGTGGCCGGTCGGACCGACGCCGGTGTGCATGCCCGGGGGCAGGTCGCGCATGTCGATCTGCCGGTCGAACTGTGGGAGGAGCACCGGGAGAAGCTGCTGAAGCGGCTTGCCGGGCGGCTGCCCAAGGACGTGCGGGTGTGGGCGCTCAGCGAGGCGCCGGAGGGGTTCAACGCGCGGTTCGCCGCGCTGTGGCGGCGTTACATCTACCGCGTCGGCGATCGGCCCGGGGGTGTGGATCCGCTGCTGCGCAGTCATGTGCTCTGGCACGACTGGGAGTTGGACGTGGACGTCATGGACGCCGCCGCCAAGTCCCTTGTCGGAGAGCATGACTTCGCCGCCTACGCCAAGAAGCGTGAGGGCGCGTCCACCGTCCGGGAGATCTTCGACTTCGATGTGCGCCGGACCGCCGACGGTGTCGTCGAGATCGAGGTCCGGGCCGACGCCTTCTGCCACAACCAAGTGCGGTCCATGGTGGGCGCGTTGCTCTTCGTCGGCGACGGCCACCGGGGCGTGGAGTGGCCGCGGAAGGTCCTCGACGCCCGGGTGCGGGACAGTGCCGTGCATGTCGTACGGCCGCACGGGCTGACCCTGGAAGAGGTCGCCTACCCGGCGCCGGACCAGTTGGCCGAGCGCCAGCGGCAGGCCCGGCGGGTGCGGGGGCAGGTGCACTGAAGGGGGGCCCTGAGTCTCAGGGCCCCCCTCCGGTCCGCGTCAGTCCTGCGTGCGGGTGCGCTTGCGCAGACGGGTCGCGGCCCAGCCGAGGCCGACCAGGGCCGCGGCCGCACCGGCCAGCGTGCCGATGCCCGCGGCGCCGGTCAGGGCCAGGCTGCCCGAGTCGCCCTGGGTGTCGGTGCCGTCCGTGCCGTTCGAACCGCCGGTCGTGGTGTCCGAACCGCCGGACGGACTCGGCGACGGGGACAGGGTCGCGTCCTCCTCGACCACCTCGAGACTGAAGCGGGTCGTGGCCTCGCCGACCGTCGCCACGACGCTGTACGTGCCCGGCTCCTGACCCGCGATCAGCTCCGGGGCCGAGGCCTCTCCGTAGGCGTCGGTGGACACGCTGACGCTGTCCTCGTCGCCGTCGAAGGCCGGGGCGCCCTCGGCCTCGCCCTCCACGGCGAACTCCACCCGGGTGTCCGCGGCCGGGTCACCGCCCTTGGTCACCTTGACGGTGAGCGGCTCGGCGAAGGCCTCGCCGGTCTTGGCCTGCTGCTCGTCGCCGCCGGTGATCTCCAGAACGTGGGACGTCTGGCCGACACGGGCGGTGAACCTGGTCGTGGCCGTACCGGACGTGGCCAGGACCGTGAAACCGCCCTCCTTGGTGTGGGTGACGAGGTCGGGGGTCCGGGCGCGGCCCTGGGCGTCCGTCCACACCTCGACGGTGGGCTTCTCCTCGTCCTGCCACTCCACCCCGAGGTCGTTCGGGTCCTCCAGGGTGAAGGTCACCTTCTGGTCGGGGAGCGGTTCGCCGTCCTTGTTCCGAGCCACGACGACCATGGGGTCGGCGTGGAAGTTCGGCGGGATCGTCTGGTCGTCGCCGGACTCCCGGGACAGCTCGGTCACCACGGGGGCGCCCTTGGGGTCCTTCCACTGGAAGACGACGCGGCCGTCGCCGCCGCGCTCGTTCCAGCCGCCCTGGCCGACGCCGGCGATGTCCGGCTGGAGCTCGTCGAGCGGATCGTGCACCCAGAACGGGTCGTCCTTCGCCGCCGGGTACGGCGTGGTGCTGCTCACCAGGCGTACGTCCGAGGTGCGCTCGGGGTCGACGTAGCTGGAACCGCCGCCGCCGCTGCCACCGTCGGTCTCCACCGCCCGGCCGCCGCCGCCACCGCCTCCCGCGTAGCCCGCGCCGCCACCGCCGGCCCGGGCGCCGCCGTCTCCGCCCGCGCCGCCCTGGGCCTGGTCGGCGCCGGGCTTGCCGCCCTCGCCACCGGCCCCGCCGCCCTGGCCGCCCTTGGCGCCCTTGCCACCGAAGTCCTCGGCCGCGTCGAAGCCCTCGGGAGCACCGCCGCTGCCCGCGGGGCCCAGGCCGCTGTTGCCGTATCCGCCGCCCCCGCCGCCGGCGGCGATGAACAGCGGCGAGCCGTCGGCCGCGCGGACCGCGGTGCTCGCGCCGCCGCTCCCACTGTGGTTGCCCTGACCGGCCTTGCCGCCCAGCGCGTCACCGAAGAGCTTGCCTCGCCCGGCGCGCCAGCCGCCGACGTTCACCGTCAGATGCTCACCGGGGGTGACCTCCAGTGAGCCCCCCACGTACGCGCCGTTCCCACCGGTGGCGAAGCCGTTGCCGTCGCCGCCCATGCCCCAGGCGCGGAAGTCCAACTCCGCGATGCCCGCGGGGACTTGGAAGTCCACGGCGGCGCCGGAGTGATCGAAGATCTTGCAGTGCGTGAAGCCTTCCGTGGGCTGGCACGGCGCCTTGGCGGCAGCCGCGGCCGGGAAGGAACCCCCCAGTCCCAGACCCCCCACGAGCAGTGCGGCCGCGCCGATCGCGCGCAGGCCGACAGAACCCCTCTTCATGTATTCCCCTGTCTCGTCCCACCCCTTGAAAAAACAGGTCAAGACCGAAAACATCAACCTCACCTGTTCTACGGTGAGTTTACTGTCACCGCAGTCACATGGCACACGTGAAATATCAACGTTTTTGACGAACGAGGATGCTTTGAGTAGAGGGAAACGGAATTCCGCTTCGATGGGGCGGCGTTCCGCGTTGCGGGCCATGGGGTTCGGCGGGCTGGTCACGGTCGGTGGGATCGGTGCCCTGGCCACGGCGGACGCGGCCCCGGCCGAGGGTCTCGCGGTGCCGCCGTACGCGCCGACCGGGCGGCGGCCGCGCTACCGGCGGGCGACCTGGAGCCAGCAGTTCCAGTCGGGGCACGGCTGGACCGCGGGCGGGGCGGGCACCGCCTCGTCGAACCCGGCCGACACGGCGGTCTTCACCCGCGGCACGTCCTCGGTCCGGGTGACCACGGCGGGCAGCGGCGTCCAGTCGTACGTCCGCAAGACCGGCATGACCGCGATGAACCTCAGCGGGAAGATGATCCGGCTCATCTTCCGGGTCACCGACACCGCCCACCTCGGCCGCGTCGTCTTCTACCTCGGCGCCAACGGGCTGAAGGACGCCTTCAGCTGGCGGGTGCACAACCACTCGGCGACCGGCGCCAACTACGTGCAGTCGGGGGAGTGGGTCACGGTCCATCTGCAGTGGGCCGACGTCACCGGCGCGTCCGGGGCGTACACGCTCTCCGCGCAGGGCGAGCCGTCCACCAAGACCGGCTTCACCGACATGTCCTTCGCGGTGTACGACGACGCGGCGGCCCCGGTGACGTACCACCTCCAGGCGGTCGAGCTGGTGCCCGACACCGCGGACGTCTTCCCCAAGGGCGTGGTGTCGGTGACCTTCGACGACTCGCACAAGTCGGTACACGACCTGGCGCGCCCGGTCATGGACCCCTTCGGCATACCCGGCACGCTGTACAACATCGCCGACGCGATCGGCACCGGTTCCTTCGTGAGCCTCGCGCAGATGCGCTCGCTGCAGGACTCCTCGGGCTGGGAGATGGCCGGGCACGCCTACGCCAACGCCACGCACACGGCGAGTTATCCCAAACTCACCGCCCAGCAGGTCGACCAGGATTTCGCGCGGCTGAGGGAATGGCTCGTGGGTAATGGATTCACCAGCGAGCACTTCGCCTATCCGCACGGCGCATTTCAGAAGACCACCGACGGAGTTCCCGTCGACGAGCTCGCCACCCGCCACTTCACGACGGCCCGCTCGATCATTTCAGAGACCATCGAGAGCTATGCGCCGGCCATGCCCTACCGGCTGAAGGCACTGACCGGGATCACCGACGCATCGGGCATCGGCGGTACCGCGCTCAGCAAGGTGACCGGCGCGGGCGGGGCACTCGACCGGTGCGCCCGCAGCGGCAGCTGGCTGATCCTCTGCCTCCACAAGGTCGTCGCCGGTACGCCGACGGCGAGCACCGAGATCAGCCAGGCCGGTCTCCGCACGCTGATGACGGAGATCCAGAAGCGCGGCATCGAGGTGCTCACCGTCCAGGAGGCGATGGCGTACTACAGCTGACGGTCTAGCGACGGTCGCCGAACCAGCCGTCGTCCTCGGGAGCCCAGTGCTGCTGGTGCTGTTGAGGCTGCGGCTGGTGCGGCTGCTGCTGTTGCTGGTGCTGCTGCGGGTACTGCTGCTGGGGGTACGGGCCCTGGGGCTGCTGCGGGATGTGCGGGATGTACGGCTGCTGGCCCTGGCCCTGCGGCTGGTGGGTCTGGGGAGCCTGGTGGCCCTGATGGCCCTGCCACTGGTCGTACGTCTGCGCGTGCTGCTGCTGGTAGGGGTCCTGCACCTGGCCGTTGTACGTCGGCTGCTGCTGGTGCTGCTGGTGCTGCTGAGGCTGTTGGTGGTACTGCGGGACGCCGTAGCCCTGCGGGGGGACGGGCTGCTGCTGCGCCGGATAGCCCTGCTGGGGGAGAGGCTGCGGGTCCGTCACGCCGTTCCACGCCACCTGCTGCTGGGGCGCGTTGCGGCCCATGTCCCGCAGCTCGCCCTGGGTGTGGGTGGTGTAGTTCTGCGGCACGCCGCCCGGGTTGCGCGGGGAGGCGTGCGGGGACGTACGGGCGAGGGCGATGCCCTCGAGCCGCATCATCTCGATGGTGGAGGAGACCTGCTGGGAGGAGTACTCGTCCTCTTCCTCGTACACCGCCGAGACGTCCTGCTCGTGGTCGCCGGCGACCGAGACCTCGACACCGCCCTGCCGGGTGCCCCAGCTGCCCTTGTGCAGGGTGAGCAGGGCGTAGAAGCGCAGCGGGGTCAGCAGGACGAGCTGGATGACGCCGTACAGCGGCGCCAGCAGGAACATGCCGAACCGCTTGATGAAGCCCATGCCACGGCGCGGGAAGTCGAGGTACCGGACGTTGCGCAGGTACCCCATGAGGACCATGAAGAGCAGGTAGTCGCCGATGTGGTTGACGAACCGTTCCGGCTGCATGATCGGCAGGATGACCATGGAGTAGAACATCGCCGAGCCGAAGATCAGCCACAGCGCGAGTTCCATGCAGGTCAGCCAGAAGGCGGGCCGGAACTTCTTCTGGTTCTTGAAGGCCCACAGGGACTCGCGGAAGAAGGACTTGTTCCAGCGCACCTGCTGGCGCAGGAAGTGCGGCAGCTTCTCGGGGACGGCGGTGTAGCCGACGGCCGTCTCCTGGAAGACGACCTGGCCCTCCATGAGGCAGTAGTTGGTCATGCGCCGGTCGTCGCCGAAGACGGCCGGCTTGCCCAGGAACTGCTGGTTGAGGAAGTCCGGCAGGTACTTGCGCACCAGCGAGCCGCGGTAGACCGACAGCGCGCCGCAGCAGCACAGCACCGACTTCAGCCGGGAGTACGCGGCCCGCTCGAACAGGAACGAGTTGCCGTACCGCAGGTCCTGGAGCCGGGTGAAGATGTTGCTGTCGTGGTTGAGCGCCAGCACCATGCCCGTGGAGGCCATGATCTTCGGGTCCGCCATGGGCAGCAGCAGCTCACGGACCGTGTCCCGGGACAGGATCGTGTCGGAGTCCACGCACAGGAACAGATCGGTGTACGGCGCCGCCTCGAAGCCGAGGGCGAGGGCCTCGCGCTTGCCCTTGTTCTCGGGCTGGACGCTGACCGTGTACTTGACGCCCTTGGCCTCGAACTCGCGGCGCAGCTTCTTCGCCGCCTTGATGCCGGAGGAGTCGGCGCTGCAGTCGTCGATGATGTGGATCTCGTTGGGGAGCCGGCTCTGCGCGAGCAGGCTGCGCATGCCCTGCTCGAACATCACCGGGTCCTCGTTGTAGATCGGGATGACCGCGGTGACCCAGGAGTTGTCCAGGAGCAGCAGCTCCTCGCGGTCCGCCTTCGCGGGCCGGTAGAAGAGCGCGCCGAACATCTTCAGGGCGAGCAGCCCGAGCGCCCCGAACGAGTACAGGTGGAGCGAGTCCGGGTCGAGCTTGGTGACGATGACGGCGGCGATGGCGAGGAAGAAGAAGTACGAGACCTTCAGATGCCGTCGCCGCTTGTGCCTGCGGCGGCCGTCGGAGTCGACGGCCGAGGGTATGTAGGTGTCGGTCACAGCTTGACCACCTGGGGATGGTCGGCCGACTTCCCGCGGGTGTCGAAGAGCAGGCGGGAGCGGTCGGCCAGTTCGTCCAGGTCGAGTTCGCTGTGCTGTTGGAGAAGGATGGTCAGGTCGGCCTCGGCCGCGCCGGCGAGGTAGTCCTCGACGCGGGGCACCTCGGTGCCCTCGACGGTCCAGTTCGCCACGCGGGGGTCGTAGTAGGCGAGGTCGGCGCCGCGCTCGAGCAGCAGCTCGGCCACGTCCACCGCGGGGCTCTCCCGCTGGTCGGAGATGTCGGGCTTGTAGGTGACGCCGAGCAGGAGCACGCGCGAGCCGCGTATCGGCTTGCCCTGCTCGTTGAGCAGATCGGCGGCGCGTGAGACGACATGGGCGGGCATCCGCTGGTTGATCTCCTGGGCCAGTTCCACGAACCGGAACGGTATCCCGAGCGAACGCACCTTGTAAGAGAGGTAGTTGGGGTCGATCGGGATGCAGTGACCGCCCACACCGGGGCCCGGGTAGAAGGGCGCGAAGCCGAAGGGCTTGCTGGAGGCGCAGCGGATGGAGTCCCAGAGGTCGACGCCGATCTCACGGCAGAACATCGCCATCTCGTTGACGAGCGCGATGTTCACGTGCCGGTAGGTGTTCTCCAGCAGTTTGGCCATCTCGGCCTCGCGGGTGCCCTTGGCCTCCACCACGCTGCCGACGAAGCGCTCGTAGAGCGTGCGGGCCGCCTTGGTGCAATCCGGGGTGGTGCCGCCGACGACCTTGGGTGTGTTCTCCAGGCCGTAGGTCGGGTTCCCCGGGTCGATGCGCTCGGGGGAGAAGGCGAGGTAGAAGTCGACGCCCGCGGTCAGGCCGCCGGCCTCCAGACGCGGGCGGACGACCTCTTCCGTGGTGCCCGGGTACGTCGTGGACTCCAGGACGACGAGGGTGCCCGGCTTCAGATGGGCGGCGATGTCCTCGACCGCGGAGTCGACCGCGCCGAGGTTGGGTGCGCCGTGTTCGTTGAGCGGGGTCGGCACACAGATCACGACGGCCGCCGCGTCCGCGATGACCTCGGGCGTGGTGACCGCCCGGAAGCCCTGGTCGAGCATGGCGCGCACATCGGCGTCGCTGATGTCGTCGACGTGCGAGGAACCCGAGGTCAGCCCCTGGACCACCGACGGGCTGCGGTCGAGGCCGACGACCTTGAGACCGGAAGCGCTTGCCGCCCGGGCAAGCGGCAACCCGACGTAGCCGAGCCCGATGATCACGAGATCGACAGTGGAGTTTCGGTTCACGGCAATTCTTCCCACCCCGGCGCCACCCAAGCCCCCAGCCCAGGCGCACAGTCACATCGAAGACACAGAGCGAGAAGGCTAACAGTGTCCATACACATGTTCACATGTCGATCACAGTCACGATTGTCACTCCAAGCCCGTACAACCCTTCCTCATGGTCATGAGTCGGGCCCTTAGTCGTCGGATTCCGCTTAAAAACGACCCCTGGCGCGGGACACGGCGACGGGTACCCTCTTGCCGATTCCATCCGCCGGGCGCAGGCCCCGCGCCCCCGAAGGAGATCTCCGTGGCGTCCCGACGTCAACCCCGCCGCCGCAGCGGCATAGCCCGCGCCTTCAAGGTGCTGCTCGTGGTCGCCGTCCTCGCCGGAGGGGTCCTGGCCGCCAAGCCGGTCTGGAACCACTTCAACCCGGAGGAGCCCGAGCTCACCGTCCGGTACCGGACCGAGACCTCGGCGGAGGCCGACGCCGTCCGGCCGTGGCTTGAGGTCTTCAACACCTCCGAGCAGCCGGTGCCGTTGAGCGAGGTCGCGCTGCGCTACTACTTCACGGCGGACGGGGACGCGTCGTACGGCTTCAACTGCGTGGAGGCGGCCGTCGGTTGCTCGAATCTGACGGGCACCGTGGTCGCGATGGACACGCCCGGCGAGGACGCCGACCACTACCTGGAGCTCGGGTTCACCGAGAAGGCGGGGGTGCTGGAGCCCGGCGCGAACAGCCGGGGTCTGGAGATCCAGCTCTACCGCACCGACCACAAGCCGGTGCAGCAGGACGGTGACTGGTCCTACGACGCCTCGAAGGAGACGTACCAGGACTCCGAGCGGGTCCCCGCCTACAAGCGCGGCGCCCTGGTGTGGGGCGAGGAGCCCGGCGGAGAGGGCGCGAAGGCCTCGGCGAAGCCCGTGTCCAGGGCCGTGCCCGAGCTGCCCGAGGGCGGTTTCTTCGACGACTTCAACTACCGGGGCCCGAAGGACACCGCGCTGTTCAAGCACGGCTGGCTGGTGCGGACCAGCGAGGGCGGCCCCGGCATCGAGGACACCTGGACGGCGAAGGGCGTCTCCTTCCCCGGCGACGACGAGGCGCTCGGCGGACAGGTGCTGAACCTGCGCGCCGCCACCGACGGCACGGCGGCCGGCACCGAACAGTCGGCCCTCGGCACCAAGGAGGCGAAGTTCCGGGTCGGCACCTACGCGGCGCGCGTCCACTTCACCGACAAGCCGACGAGCGGCGAGAACGGCGACCACGTCAACCAGACGTTCTTCACCATCGGCGGCTCGGGCAGCAAGTACGCCGAACTCGACAACGAGTACATGCCCAACGGCGGCTGGGGTGCGCCCGGTCCGAAGCTGGACACCACCACCTGGCGGAACGCCGACGAGGGCGACCGGGTCACCCGCAAGACCGAGCAGAGCCTGGCCGGCTGGCACACCATGGTGATCACGGTCGAGAAGGACGCCGTCACCTACAGCCTCGACGGCAGGACGCTCTACCGCAGCGGCGCGGAGTACGCCCCGCGCGCAGACATGGCGATCAACTTCAACACCTGGTTCGTGGACCTGCCGTTCACCGGCGACCGGGCCTGGGACATGAAGGTCGACTGGGTCTACCACCAGGCCGGCGAGAAGCTCACCGCCCAGGAGGCCGAGGCGGCCGCCAAGAAGTTCCAGGGCGAGGGCGTCGGCTTCTTCGACACCCTGCCTTCCTCCTGAGCGACCGGCGCGGCCCCGGCCCGGCGGGCGTCAGCCCGCCTGGGCCGCCGCCGACGCCTGGGCCTCGCCCCGGCGCCGGAGCTGCCGGGTGGTGAACTCCTGCAGGTCGTCGCCGGCCGCGAAGACCGCAGCGTCCTTGGTCGTGACGTCCTTGCCGTTGAGGAAGCCGGCGACGGTGAAGTACGCGTACCGGCCGTAGGAGATGCGCGTGGAGCGGCAGACGGCGGCGTTGCAGAAGGACTCCACGCCCTTGCCGGTCAGCGCCTTGATGATGCTCCTGTCGTCGGTCTGGGTGCGCGCCTTCGCCGCCTCGGCCTCGGTGTCGAAGACGGCCACGCCGACCGTGACCGCGATGCCGTCCTTGACGTAGGTGACCCGCATCAGACGGGTGCAGTCGTTGTTCTCGAGGATCTTCGGCAGGGTCTTGAGGGCGGCCGCCGCGCAGTCCTCGGTGTCGGCCGTCGGACCCTTCTTGTACAGGGTCTCGCCCATGGTCAGCTGCGTACCCGGGAAAAGGGTCTCGGGGCTGAGCGGGGCGGTGTCCTTCTTCGCGCTCGCGATGAAGTCGTCCGGGTCCAGCGGGGGCGGCGCGCTCGTCGGTTCGAAGGACGGGGCCGGTCCGGTGGACCCGCTCGGTATGCCCGCGGTCGCGGGCAGCTGGGCGGCCGGCTTGTTGGGGTCCTCGTCGCCGCCGTTGGCCGACACCACGGCCACGGCGACCGCGGCGGCCACACCGACGGTGGCCAGCGCGCCACCGCCGATGAACAGCAGCCGGCGCCGCTTGTTACGGGACTCGGACGCCTCGGCGAGCGCGGCCCAGTCCGGGGTCTGGCTGTCGCCGCCGCTGGTCCACGGCTGCTGGGAATGCGGTTTCCAGGGATCCCACTGGGACTGGGGTCCCCCCTGCTGCCCGAAGCTCATGGGGCGCATCTTAGACGGGTACCGGGGTGTGCCGTTCCGCCTCAAGAGGCCCTGGGGCGCCTAGCGTTGCGCCGGTGAGCGAGCGCAAAAGCGACATCTCCGGGTGGTTGGTGCGACCCGCGTCCTGGCATCTGTGGGTGATGCTCACCGCCGTGCTCGGGGCCACGGCGGCCCGCACGGCCCGCGTGACCTCGGACGGCGGCATGGACAACGCCATCGTGGTGCGGGCCGCGCGCGGCTGGCTGGCCGGCGGCTCCCCCTACGACGATCCGCACTTCCTCTATCTCCCGGGCGCCGTCCTCGCCGCCGCCCCCCAGGCCCTGCTCTCCCCGGCCGCGCTCCGCGTCCTGGTGCCGCTGACGGTGACCGTCTGCCTGGCCGCCGGCTGGGCCTGCGCCCTGCGGCTGCACGGGGTGCCGCTGCGCAGCCGCTTCGCCGCCCTCGGTCTGACGGGTCTCGCCGCCGGCTTCGCCCCCTTCGCCCACCTGGTCCTGCTGGCGAACTGGACGGCGACGGCGGCCCTCGCCCTGCCGCTGGGACTGCTGCTGATGCGCCGGGGCCGCTGGACGGCGGCGGCCGTGGTGATCGGTACGGCGATCGCGCTGAAGCCGGTCCTGGTCCCGCTGGCGTTGCTGTTCGCCTTCGCCGCACGGTGGCGGGCCCTGGCCGTGCTGGCCGCCGTCCCCGTCACCGCCTCGGTGGCCTCGGCCCTGTTCCTCCCCGACCCGACGGGCTTCGTCACGCGCACCCTGCCCTTCCTGCTGAAGGGCGACGACGATTTCGTACGGCTCTACGAGGCATCCCCGGCCGCGGTGCTGCCCCGGCTCGGGGTGCCGGAGGGGGTGGCCGGGGCGCTCGCCCTGCTGGCGGCGGGCGCCGGGGTCCTGTGCGCCTACCGGCGCTGGCGGCTCGCCGACCCCGGCCCGCGGCGGCTGACGGAGACGGCGGCGACCCTGATGCTCTCGGCGTTCCTCGTGTCCAGACCGTCGTACGACCACTATCTGGTGATCGTCGTGCCGCTGCTGCTCGCCTCGCTGCCGTCCGCGGGCTCGGTGGCCCGCTCGCCCTGGTTCTGGCTGGCGCTGGTGCCGCAGATCCCCGGGGTGACGTGGCCGTACCTGGAACCGGTGCAGCGGCGGGCCTTCAAGGACGCGCTCACGCTGTGTGCGCTGGCGTTCACGGTGATGCGGCAGGGGTGGGCGGGGGAGCGTCGGGTGCCCGTAAAATCGGCTCCCGCGACGGCCGTGACCTCGTTTTGACCCGTCCGGGGCAGCGCGGGTACTCTTGCGGTTTGTTATGCGTATTGGCTTGCTCGTTCTCACGCGAGAAGCCACTACGAAGGTTCCCTGGAGCAGTTACCAGTGGGCGGCATACGGGCAGCGTCCCCGGCACTGTCGTCCCCAGCTGCACGATCGCTTCAGTGATGCCATGTGTCAGCACCCATCCACTGAAGAAGAAGGCTGCGAAGTGCGTACGTACAGCCCCAAGCCCGGTGATGTGACTCGCCAGTGGCACGTTATTGACGCTCAGGACGTCGTCCTCGGCCGTCTCGCCACCACTGCCGCGACCCTCCTCCGAGGCAAGCACAAGCCGATCTACGCCCCCCACGTCGACGCTGGTGACTTCGTCATCATCATCAACGCGGACAAGGTGCACCTGTCCGGCAACAAGCGGACCCAGAAGATGGCGTACCGCCACTCCGGTTACCCGGGTGGTCTGCGCTCGGTCCGTTACGACGAGCTGCTCGACAAGAACCCCGAGAAGGCCATCGAGAAGGCCGTCAAGGGCATGCTCCCCAAGAACTCCCTGGGCCGTCAGATGCTCTCGAAGCTGAAGGTCTACAAGGGTGACCAGCACCCGCACGGCGCGCAGCAGCCGCAGCCGTACGAGATCACCCAGGTCGCGCAGTAAGTCCGGCCACCCCCTAAGACTGAACAGAATCTGAGGAGAATCGTGGCCGAGACCACTGCCGAGCAGCCGCTCGAAGAGCTTGACATCGACAGCTACACCACCGAGTCCGAGGTTCCGGTGGAGGGTGAGTACACCTCCGAGTCCCTCGCCTCGCGCTTCGGTGAGCCCCAGCCCGCCGCGGGCCTGGGTCGCCGCAAGAACGCCATCGCCCGCGTCCGGATCGTCCCGGGCACCGGCAAGTGGAAGATCAACGGTCGCACCCTCGAGGACTACTTCCCGAACAAGGTGCACCAGCAGGAAGTCAACGAGCCCTTCAAGGTGCTCGAGCTCGAGGGCCGCTACGACGTCATCGCCCGCATCGCGGGTGGCGGTGTCTCCGGTCAGGCCGGTGCGCTCCGTCTCGGTGTCGCCCGTGCGCTGAACGAGGCCGACGTCGACAACAACCGCGGCCCGCTCAAGAAGGCCGGCTTCCTCCGTCGCGACGACCGTGCGGTCGAGCGCAAGAAGGCCGGTCTCAAGAAGGCCCGCAAGGCTCCGCAGTACAGCAAGCGTTAAGCTTCGCTGCCTGCAGCGCGTACTCGCGGTTCAGCAGTACGTCCGAACGCCCCGGCGGCACGCCACTGTGCCGTCGGGGCGTTCGTTTATCACAGTCTTGGGCGTATAACGGCACAAGGCGCTCAAAGGCTGATGTGATCGGATGATCGTGGGCGCGACCATCCGAAAGTGACGCTTCATCAGGAGGACAAGTGGGACGACTCTTCGGCACGGACGGCGTGCGCGGTGTCGCCAACGCGGATCTGACCGCCGAGATGGCGCTCGGTCTGTCGGTCGCGGCGGCCCACGTGCTCGCCGAGGCGGGCACCTTCGAGGGCCACCGGCCGAAAGCGGTGGTCGGACGGGACCCGCGCGCGTCCGGGGAGTTCCTGGAGGCCGCCGTCGTCGCCGGTCTGGCGAGCGCCGGCGTCGACGTGCTGCGCGTCGGTGTGCTGCCGACGCCCGCCGTGGCCCATCTCACCGGCGCGCTCGGCGCCGACCTCGGCGTGATGCTCTCCGCGAGCCACAACGCCATGCCGGACAACGGCATCAAGTTCTTCGCCCGCGGGGGGCACAAGCTCGCCGACGAGCTCGAGGACCGCATCGAGTCCGTCTACGAGTCGCACCGGCACGGTGAGCCGTGGGAGCGGCCCACCGGCGCGGGCGTCGGCCGGGTGAGCGACTACGACGAGGGCTTCGACCAGTACGTCGCCCATCTGATCGCCGTGCTGCCGAACCGGCTCGACGGGCTGAAGATCGTCCTCGACGAGGCGCACGGCGCTGCCGCGCGGGTCTCGCCGGAGGCCTTCGCCCGGGCCGGCGCCGAGGTGATCACCATCGGGGCCGCGCCGGACGGGCTCAACATCAACGACGGCTGCGGCTCCACCCACCTGGACCTGCTGAAGGCCGCCGTCCTCGAGCACGGCGCCGCGCTCGGCATCGCGCACGACGGCGACGCGGACCGCTGCCTCGCCGTGGACCACACCGGCGACGAGGTGGACGGCGACCAGATCCTGGCCGTGCTCGCGCTGGCGATGCGGGAGCGTTCCGCACTGCGCTCCGGCACCGTCGTCGCGACCGTGATGTCCAACCTCGGCTTCAAGCTGGCGCTGGAGCGGGAGGGTCTTCAGCTCGTCCAGACCGCCGTCGGCGACCGGTACGTGCTGGAGGAGATGAAGGAGCACGGGTACGCGCTGGGCGGTGAGCAGTCCGGGCACGTGATCATCCTCGATCACGCGACCACCGGCGACGGCACGCTCACCGGCCTCCTGCTCGCGGCCCGGGTCGCGGAGACCGGGCGGTCGCTGCGGGAGCTGGCCGCCGTGATGGAGCGGCTGCCCCAGGTGCTGATCAATGTTCCCGACGTCGACAAGTCCCGGGTGAAGACCTCGGGTGAGCTCGCCGCCGCCGTCGCCGAGGCCGAGGCCGAGCTCGGGTCCACCGGCCGGGTGCTGCTGCGGCCCTCCGGGACCGAGCCGCTGGTCCGGGTGATGGTCGAGGCAGCGGACATCGACCAGGCCCGTTCCGTGGCCGGCCGTCTCGCCGACGTGGTGAAGTCGGCGCTCGGCTAGCCTCCCTGGGCGGCTTTCTCCGCCCCACGCGTCTGCCTGGCCCAGAACCATTTCTGGGCCAGCAGCGTCAGGACGCCCGCCAGGGCGATCCCCAGGAGGTTCAGCAGGAGCTGTTCCGTCGACCCCCGGGTCTGCTGGGTGTCGCCGAAGCTCAGGGCCACCGCCGCGTTGGCGGCCGCCGGGACCGTGGTGACCGAGATGGCCACGCCCACCAGGGCGCCGGACTTCGACGAGGTCAGGGAGAGGGTGCCGGCCATGCCGGCCAGGACCGCGACGATGAACGAGAACCAGTCGGGGGCGTAGACGAAGCCCGTCTGCGGCCGGTCGGCGTCGAGCTGCTCCCTGCTGAACAGGTCGATGGAGTCCATGAAGAGGCTGAAGAGGACCGTCACCGCCATGGCCACCGCGAAGCCCACCAGCAGCGCGGTCAGCGACCGCCACGCGAGCCGTGGCTTGCGCTGCACCACCGCCGTGCAGAACCCGGCCAGCGGGCCGAACTCCGGGCCCACCGCCATCGCGCCGACGATCAGGATCGCGTTGTCGAGCACCACACCGCAGGCCGCGATCATCGTGGCGAGGGTGATGAACGCGAGGTAGGTGAAGGAGAGTGTGGACTCCTCGTGCGTGGCCTCCGTGAGGTGGTCCCACAGCACCGCGTCCGCGCCCTCGCCGGGGGCGTCCGCCTCCGCCTTGTCCGCGCGCTTGGACAGGGAGAGGTCGATGTTCTCCACGGCGATGGATCCGCAGTCCTCGATGCCGAGCCGCTGCAGGCCGCTGAGCAGCTCGTCGCCCGCCTCCCGCGCCACGTCGCACAGCACGACGTCCCCGCTGGGGTTGCGGGCCGCGCCCGGCAGCACCACCAGGTGGGTGGTGCCGACGGTGGCCTCGAGCAGGCGGACCACCTCGTCGGTCCGGTCGGCCGGGGTGATCAGACGCAGGTGCAGCATGGCGGCAGCGTAGCGGTCACAGTTTCCGCAGACTCAGGCGCTGCACCTTGTGATCCGGGCCCTTGCGCAGGATCAGGGTGGCCCGACCCCGGGTCGGGGCCACGTTCTCCACGAGATTGGGCTTGTTGATGGTCCGCCAGGTCGTCCGGGCGTAGTCCAGCGCCTCCTCCTCGGAGACCTGGGTGTACTTGCGGAAGTACGAGGACGGGTTCTGGAAGGCGGTCGCGCGCAGCTTCTTGAAGCGGTTGAGGTACCAGGTCTCGATGTCCTCGGTGCGGGCGTCGACGTAGACACTGAAGTCGAAGTAGTCGGCGAGACCGACCCGGGTGCGGCCGTCCTTGCCGGGGAGCGCGGGCTGCAGGACGTTCAGGCCCTCGACGATCAGGATGTCGGGGCGGCGGACCGTGAGCTTCTGACCGGGGACGATGTCGTAGATCAGGTGGGAGTAGACGGGGGCGGTGACCTCGTCCTTGCCCGCCTTGATGTCGGCGACGAAACGGGTCAGGGCGCGGCGGTCGTACGACTCCGGGAAGCCCTTGCGCGACATCAGGCCCCGGGCCTGCAGCTCCCGCGTCGGCAGCAGGAAGCCGTCCGTGGTGACCAGCTCCACGCGCGGGTGCTCGGGCCAGCGCGAGAGCAGGGCCTGCAGGAGGCGGGCGACCGTGGACTTGCCGACGGCGACCGAGCCGGCCACTCCTATGACGAAGGGGGTGCCGGACTGGGAGCCCTGTTCGCCGAGGAAGGTGTTGAGCGCGCTGCGCAGGCCGTCGGTGGCGCCGACGTAGAGGTTGAGCAGGCGGGACAGCGGGAGGTAGATGTCGCGCACCTCGTCGAGGTCGATGACGTCGCCGAGACCCCGCAGTTTCTCGACCTCCTCGGCGCTGAGCGGCAGCGGCGTCTTGTCGCGCAGCGCGCTCCACTCGGCTCGGGTGAGGTCGACGTAGGGCGTCGCCTCCGCCTTGTGCCGGTGGGCGGTCCGGGGCATCGGAGAGATCACAGTTCATTGTTGCGGGCGGATGAACGGACGGTGGGGTGGGATCCGTCACCCGTGTTCCGATTTCGGGCGAACCGGGACGAAGAGGGGAATGTCAGTGGCGTGCGTCACAGTTGTGGAAGAGGTGGGCCCGAGCCAGGGTCCATCGAACCGCGAGGGGTGACCCATGACGTATGCGATTGAGGCGGAAGGACTGGTCAAGCGGTTCAAGGAGACCGAGGCGCTGGCCGGGGTCGACCTGGGGGCCCGCCAGGGCTCGGTGCTCGGGCTGCTGGGCCCCAACGGCGCCGGGAAGACGACCGCCGTACGGATCTTCGCGACGCTGCTCCAGCCGGACGGGGGCCGCGCCCGGGTGGCGGGGCACGACGTCGTGCGGGAGGCCGGGATCGTGCGCGCGCTGGTCGGGCTGACCGGGCAGTACGCCGCCGTGGACGAGAACCTGACCGGTACGGAGAACCTGCTGCTCATCGGCCGCCTGCTCGGTCTGCCGCGCCGGGAGGCGAAGGCGAGGGCCCGCGAGCTGCTGGAGCGGTTCCAGCTGGCGGAGGCGGCCGGACGGGCCGTGAAGACGTACTCGGGCGGTATGCGACGGCGCCTGGACCTCGCCGCGAGCCTGGTGGGACGGCCGAGCATCCTCTTTCTCGACGAGCCCACGACCGGCCTCGACCCGCGCAGCCGAGGGGAGCTCTGGGATCTGCTGAGGGGCCTGGTCGCGGACGGCGCGACCGCCTTGCTGACCACGCAGTACCTGAACGAGGCCGACGTCCTCGCCGACGACATCGTGGTGATCGACAAGGGCCGGGTGATCGCCGAGGGCACCCCTGACCAGCTGAAGTCGCAGGTCGGCGGACAGGTGCTGCAGGTGCGGCCGCTGCTCGCCGAGGAGCTGGGGCGGGTGCACCGGCTGGTGGCTCGGGCGGCCGGAGCCCAGACCCAGATCGAGGGCGAGACGGTCACGGCCCCCGTGAAGGACCCCGAGCTGATGCCGGCCGTCGTGCGCACCCTGGACCGGGAGGGCATAGCGGTGGGCGAGCTGGCGCTGCGCCGCTCCTCGCTCGACGAGGTCTTCCTCGCCCTGACCGGCCATCGCGCCGAGCCCTCGAAGGGCTCCGAGGAGGAGGAGCCGGTCCGGGACGAGAGCGAGCTGGAGAGGGCGGTGAACTGATCATGGCCGCTACGACCGTCACCGCCCCGATCACCGGCTCGGGCCGGGTCCGGCCCCTCGCGGGGCTCCAGCAGACCTTCACCATGGCCTGGCGAAGCCTGGTCGCGGTCAAGCACAACCCGCTCGAACTGGTCGACTACAGCATCACGCCGATCATGTTCGTCTTCCTGTTCACCTACGTCCTGGGCGGACAGATGGCCGGATCGCCCGAGGCGTATCTGAAGTACGCGCTGCCCGGGATCATCGTGCAGAACACCCTGTTCATGACGATGTACACGGCGATGGCGCTCAACACCGACCTCACCAAGGGCGTCTTCGACCGGCTGCGCAGCCTGCCGATAGCCCGCTCGGCGCCGCTGATCGGCCGGATCACCGCGGACCTCGCCAAGCACCTGTGGGCGCTGCTGCTGATGATCGGCCTCGGCCTGCTGCTGGGCTTCCGGGTCACGGGCGGCTTCGACGGCTTCCTGCTCGGCACCCTGCTGGTGATCGTGTTCGCGGCGGCCGTGTCCTGGAGCGCGGTGCTGATCGGGATGCTGGCCGGGGACGCGGAGAAGGTACAGGCGTTCGCCTTCACCCTGATCTTCCCGATCACCTTCACCAGCAGCGCGTTCGTCATGGTGGACACGATGCCGGGCTGGCTCCAGGCATGGAGCGACGTCAATCCGGTGACCCATCTCTCCGACGCCTTCCGCGGGTTGCTGCTCGGCGGGCCGGTGGCGGAGCCGGTGCTGTGGTCGCTGCTGTGGGCGGCCGGGATAGCGCTGGTGTTCTATCCGCTGGCGATGCGGGCGTACCGGGCCAAGACCTGACGCCCGAAAGAGGGTTGATAATTTCCGAAATCGGGCACGCTGTGGCCGGTTTGGCGGCTGATTCGATCGTAGGCTGCCGCTCATGTGCGGAATCGTGGGATACGTGGGGTCGCAGTCGGCGCTCGATGTCGTGATGGCCGGGCTGAAGCGACTGGAGTACCGGGGTTACGACTCGGCGGGCGTGGCCGTACTCGCGGACGGCGGGCTCGCCGCCGCGAAGCGGGCCGGAAAGCTCGTCAACCTGGAGAAGGAACTGGTCGACCGGCCACTGCCGAGCGGATCCACCGGCATCGGGCACACTCGTTGGGCGACCCATGGCGGGCCCACCGACGCCAACGCGCATCCGCATCTCGACAACGCCGGACGCGTGGCCGTCGTCCACAACGGCATCATCGAGAACTTCGCGCCGCTGCGGGCCGAACTGGCCGAGCGCGGCCACGACCTGGCCTCCGAGACCGACACCGAGGTCGTCGCGCATCTGCTCGCGGAGGAGTTCTCCTCCTGCGCCGACCTCGCCGAGGCGATGCGGCTGGTGTGCCGCCGCCTGGAGGGCGCGTTCACGCTGGTCGCGGTGCACGCCGACGAACCGGACGTGGTGGTGGGCGCCCGCCGGAACTCGCCGCTCGTGGTCGGCGTGGGCGAGGGCGAGGCGTTCCTGGCCTCGGACGTGGCCGCGTTCATCGCCCACACCCGCTCGGCGATCGAGCTGGGCCAGGACCAGGTCGTGGAACTGCGCCGCGACGGAGTGACGGTGACCGGCTTCGACGGCAGCCCGGCGGAGGTCCGCTCGTACCACGTCGACTGGGACGCCTCGGCGGCCGAGAAGGGCGGCTACGACTACTTCATGCTCAAGGAGATCGCCGAGCAGCCCAAGGCGGTGGCCGACACCCTGCTCGGCCGCATCGACACCTCCGGGGCCCTTACGCTGGACGAGGTGCGGATCTCCGCCTCCGAGCTGAGGGAGGTCGACAAGGTCGTCATCGTCGCCTGCGGTACGGCCTTCCACGCGGGCCTGATCGCCAAGTACGCCATCGAGCACTGGACGCGGATCCCCTGCGAGGTGGAGCTGGCGAGCGAGTTCCGCTACCGGGACCCGATCCTCGACGCGCGGTCCCTGGTGATCGCGATCTCCCAGTCCGGCGAGACCATGGACACGCTGATGGCGCTGCGGCACGCCCGGGAGCAGGGCTCCAAGGTGCTGGCCATCTGCAACACCAACGGCTCGACGATCCCGCGCGAGTCGGACGCGGTGCTGTACACGCACGCGGGGCCCGAGGTGGCGGTCGCCTCGACGAAGGCCTTCCTGACGCAGTTGGTGGCCTGTTACCTGGTGGCGCTGTACCTGGGCCAGGTGCGCGGCACCAAGTGGGGTGACGAGATCCGCGCGGTCATCCGGGACCTGGCGCAGATCTCCGGTGAGGTGCGGCGGGTACTGGGGACGATGGAGCCGGTGCGGGCGCTGGCCCGCTCACTCGCCGACAAGAAGACGGTGCTGTTCCTGGGCCGGCACGTGGGTTATCCGGTGGCGCTGGAAGGCGCGTTGAAGCTCAAGGAGCTCGCCTACATGCACGCCGAGGGCTTCGCGGCGGGCGAGTTGAAGCACGGGCCGATCGCGCTGATCGAGGACGATCTGCCGGTGGTCGTGGTGGTGCCCTCGCCGCGCGGGCGGTCCGTCCTGCACGACAAGATCGTCTCCAACATCCAGGAGATCCGCGCCCGGGGCGCCCGGACGATCGTGATCGCGGAGGAGGGAGACGAGGCGGTGGTGCCCTACGCGGACCATCTGATCCGGGTCCCGGCCACCCCGACGCTGCTGCAACCCCTGGTGACGACCGTGCCGTTGCAGGTGTTCGCGTGCGAGCTGGCGACGGCCCGGGGCAACGAGGTGGACCAGCCGCGGAACCTGGCGAAGTCCGTGACCGTGGAGTGAGCGGCCGTCGCGTCCCGACGACAGGCGCCGGCGCCGGCGTTCACCACGTCAGCGTGAGCGAGCCGCCCACCGGCAGGGCGTGCCAGCGTTCGGCGTAGTCGTCGAAGCGGGCCACGATCCGGTCGACCACCGGCGGGAGTTCCCGCGCCGCCACATGCGCCGGCAGCTCCGGCGCGTGGCCCCGCCGTACCTCCCACACCGGTACGGCGATGCCCGCCAGCTCCTCCGACCTGGCCATGTCGGCCCGCGCCTCGTCGGAGGGCTTGGCCCGCTTCGTCCTGCGGCGCCGGGCGGCCTTGGCGCGCTCGGCGGGGTCCGCCGGCCAGAACAGGCCGTTGTCACCCGCGGCCAGGCGGCCGTAGACCCCCAGCCCGATGCCCGCCTCCACCTCGACGAGGAAGTGCACCAGGTCGTGCGGGAGGTAGGGATGCCCGCCGGGGCCGTTGCGAGGGGCGAGGGCGGGGCCCGTCTCGCGGTGCACGGCGATGTCGTAACTCGTTCCCGGACCCTTGGTGAAGACCACACGCATGCTCAGCACGGTAGGCGGCCGTCACCACCGGTCGCACCCGCATTTCCGTGCCGCGCGCCCGCTCAGTCCCGGACGTCCCGCCACGCGCCGACGATCCCGTCCGCCACGTCCTGCGCCCCCACCGGGGCCCCGTCCGCCGCGTACCGTCCGGCGAGCCCGTGCAGATAGGCGCCCACGCTTCCGGCGTCCCGCGCCGACAGCCCGGCGGCCAGCAGCGATCCGGTCAGGCCCGACAGCACGTCACCGCTGCCCGCCGTGGCCAGCCAGGAGGTGCCGGTCGCGTTGACCCGTACCGCCGACGCCCCGCCGGGGTCCGCCACCAGCGTCGTCGAGCCCTTCAGCAGCACCGTCGCCCGGTACCGGCCCGCCAGCTCCCGTACCGCCGTCAGCCGGGACCCCTCGACCTCCTCGCGCGCCACCCCGAGCAGCGCCGCCGCCTCGCCGGCGTGCGGGGTCATCAGGGTCGGTGCGGTACGGGCCCGTACGACGTCCCGGTCCGCGAGGCGCAGCCCGTCCGCGTCGATGAGCACCGGTACGTCCGCCTCCAGGACCTCCGCCACCGTCGCCGCGTCGTCCCCGGCGCCCGGACCCACGACCCAGGCCTGGACCCGGCCCGCCTTCGCCGGTCCCTTGTCCGACACCAGCGTCTCGGGGAAGCGGGCGATCACCGCGTCCCCGGCCGGGCCGACGTACCGCACGGCTCCCGCGCCGCCCCGCAGCGCGCCCGCGACCGCCAGCACCGCGGCCCCCGGGTAGCGCGCGGAACCCGCGGCGATGCCGACCACACCCCGCCGGTACTTGTCGCTCTCGGCGCCCGGCACCGGCAGCAGCCGCGCCACGTCCGCGTGCTGCAACGCCTCCAACTCGGCCTCGTCCGGCAGTTCCAGGCCGAGGTCGACGAGGCGGACGCTGCCGGCGTACTCCCGTGCCGGATCGACCAGCAGCCCCGGCTTGTGCGTGCCGAAGGTGACGGTGAGGTCGGCCCGGATCGCGGTGCCCCGCACCTGGCCGGTGTCCACGTCGACGCCGCTCGGCAGGTCCACGGCGACCACGGCGGCCCGGGACCGCGCCACCGCCTCGGCGAGCGCCACCGCGTCCGGCCGCAGCCCGCCCCTGCCGCCGATCCCGACGATGCCGTCCACGACCAGGTCGGCCCGCTCGACGAGCGCGACGGCCGCGCCTTCGGCCGTCGTACCGCCCGCCTTGCGCAGTGCCGCGAGGCCGCCCGCGTGCGCCTTCTGCGGCGCCAGCAGTACGGCGGACACTCCCGCGCCCCTGCGGGCCAGCCGGGCGCCGGCGTACAGGGCGTCACCGCCGTTGTCGCCGCTGCCGACCAGCAGCACGACCCGGCTGCCGTACACCCGCCCGAGGAGATCCGCGCAGGCCGCGGCGAGCCCCGCCGCCGCCCGCTGCATCAACGCCCCCTCCGGCAGCCGCGCCATGAGCTCCCGCTCAGCCGTCCTGACCGTCTCCACGCTGTACGCAGTACGCATGGGCCCGAGTCTCTCGTGCCCCCGAGCCGGACGCGACCAGGACGACCGACGGCACCGAGCTTTCCGCGCCCTCCACGACCGGGGCCACCGAACCCCTCACCCCTCCGCCACCACCACCGCCGAAGCCACGCCCGCGTCGTGACTCAGGGACACATGCCAGTTCCGTACGCCGAGTTCGGCCGCTCGGGCCGCCACCGTGCCCGTCACTCTCAGGCGCGGCCGGCCGCTGTCCTCGACGAAGACCTCCGCGTCCGTCCACAGCAGGCCCGCCGGGGCGCCCAGGGCCTTGGCCAGTGCCTCCTTCGCCGCGAACCGGGCCGCCAGCGAGGCCACACCGCGCCGCTCCCCGCTGGGCAGCAGCAACTCGCTGTCCAGGAAGAGGCGTCGGGCCATCCCGGGCGTGCGCTCCAGCGATGCCGCGAACCGGTCGATCTCCGCCACGTCGATACCGACCCCGATGATGCTCATGCCGAGCACCCTATGGCCGGTGCGTCGAGGGCTGCGTACGTCCGAGTGACCCCGCCGCGTGCCATGTTCTCCGTGATCCGTCGCCGCGTTTGGCTGATCGCATGATCTGCTCGCGTATCGCATCTCGGGGTGCCGCGGTCCTGCTCGCCGCGGCCTTTGTGCTGCCGGTGGGGAGCGCCTCGGCCGTTCCGGCGCCGCCCGTTCCCGAGGGGAGCCTCGTACCGGGCGTGGCGCCGAAGTCGTGGGTCCTCGACACCCCCGACCAGGCTCTGCCGCCCACCGTGTACACCCCCGGCGCGCGGGAGGACGCCGTGGAGCCGAGGGGCGCGGACGAGGGGGCGTACGACCTGGTCGAGTACGTGCCGCTCGCGGACGCCGTCGCGCGCGTGGCGTGCAGCAAGCAGACCGGGCCCTACCAGCGGCAGGTGGAGCGGTGGCTGCGGCTCGAGGTGGACGGCAAGCAGTCCGCGGCCGACTGCCGGGCGATCCGGGCGTTCCAGGTCAAGCACGGGATCAAGCCGGCCATCGGGTTCGCCGGACCGGTGACCTGGGCCACCATGCAGCTCGTCGGCGCGCGCAGGAACCCGAACGCCGCCGGGAAGTGCCCGGTGCGGTCGTACCCCGTCGCCTGCGTCGATCTCGGCCGGCAGCTGACCTGGGTGCAGAAGGGCAGGAAGGTCGTCTACGGGCCCGTCCCCATGCGCAGCGGACGGGCCGGATACGGGACCCGCGCCGGCTGGCACAAGATCTACTGGCGGCACAAGAACCACGTGTCGACCCTGTACCACCAGCCCATGCCCTACTCCCAGTTCTTCAGCGGCGGCCAGGCCTTCCACGCCGTCTACGGCACGATCTACACCACGGTCGGCTCCATGGGCTGCGTCAACCTGCGCCTCGGGGACGCGAAGAAGCTGTGGGGGGTGCTGAAGAAGGGGGACCGCGTGTACGTGTGGGGCCGCAGGCCCGGGAACTAGCACTCGACCGGGGTGTCGGACCCCTCTGAGACACTGGGGGCGCCATGACTGAAACAGCTGCTCTGCGGAGCTCGCCGCTGCGGGCCCGCGCCGAGATCGATCTGGCCGCCGTGCGGGCCAACGTGCGGGCTCTGCGCGCCTGCGCGCCGGACGCGGCCCTGATGGCCGTCGTGAAGTCCGACGGGTACGGCCACGGCGCGCTGCCGTGCGCCCGCGCGGCCGTCGAGGGGGGCGCGAGCTGGCTGGGCACCGCCACACCCGAGGAGGCGCTGGCGCTGCGGGCGGACGGGCGGCTGCCGCACGACGTCCGGATCATGTGCTGGCTGTGGACCCCGGGCGGGCCCTGGCGCGAGGCGATCGAGGCCCGGATCGACGTGTCGGTGAGCGGGATGTGGGCCCTGCGGGAGGTCACCGCCGCCGCCCGCGAGGCGGGTCTCCCCGCGCGCGTGCAGCTCAAGGCCGACACCGGGCTCGGCCGCGGCGGCTGCCAGCCGGGCGACGACTGGGCCGAACTCGTCCGGGAGGCCCTCGTCGCGGAGCGGGAGGGCCTCGTCCGGGTGACCGGACTCTGGTCCCACTTCGCCTGCGCCGACGAACCCGGGCATCCCTCCATCGACGCCCAGCTCGCCCTGTTCCGGGAGATGGTCGCCCACGCCGAGGACCAAGGCGTACGCCCAGAGGTGCGGCACATCGCCAACTCACCGGCCACGCTGACCCGGCCGGACAGCCACTTCGACCTGGTGCGGGCCGGGATCGCCGTCTACGGCATCTCGCCCAGCCCCGAGCTGGGCGCCCCCGCCGACTTCGGGCTGCGCCCGGCGATGACGCTGTCGGCCTCCATGGCCCTGGTCAAGCAGGTGCCCGGCGGCCACGGCGTCAGCTACGGCCACCGCTACACCACCGCCGGGGAGACCACCCTTGGACTCATCCCCGTCGGGTATGCGGACGGTATCCCGCGGCACGCCTCCTCCGCCGGTCCGGTACTGGTCGGCGGCAAGTGGCGGACGGTCGCGGGGCGGGTGGCGATGGACCAGTTCGTGGTGGACCTCGGCGGCGACGAACCCGAGCCCGGTGAGCGGGCCGTGCTCTTCGGGCCCGGTGACGGCGGTGAACCCACCGCCGAGGACTGGGCGCAGGCCGCCGGCACCATCGCGTACGAAATCGTCACCCGGATCGGAACCCGCGTTCCCCGCGTCTATGTGAACGAGGGCCGGGCTGACGTCCGGCACTAGCCCGGCGAAGAGGACACCAGTCCGGCGAAGAGGAGCGGTACGTGAGCGAGAGCAGTGCGGAGGCCGTCGCGGCCGTCGCCTCCGCCGGCAACTGGCGCCGCGCGACCGGTATCGCGGGCGCCGCGATAGGCGTGGTCGCCGCCGGCGCCGCGGCCGGGGTCGCCATAGAGCGGCTCACCGTCGGCCGGGGGATGCGGCAGAAGGCCCGGCTCGCGCTCGACTCGGCGGGCCCCTACGGCGCGCTGCGCGGCATGCCCGGCAAGGCGGTCTCCGACGACGGCACCGAGCTCTACTACGAGGTCGACGACGTCGAGCCCGAGGGCGGCTCGGCCCCGCGCCGGCGCCGCCTCTTCGGCCGCAAGGCCCCGGCTCCGGTCACCGTCGTCTTCAGCCACGGCTACTGCCTCAGCCAGGACTCCTGGCACTTCCAGCGGGCGGCACTCCGGGGTGTCGTACGGACCGTGCACTGGGACCAGCGCAGCCACGGCCGCTCGGCGCGCGGAGTGGCGCAGACCCGGGACGGGGTGCCGGTCGACATCGAGCAGCTCGGCCGGGACCTGAAGGCAGTCGTCGACGCGGCCGTGCCCGAGGGGCCGATCGTGTTCGTCGGGCACTCCATGGGCGGGATGACCGTCATGGCCCTGGCCGACCAGTACCCCGAGCTGATCCGGGACCGGGTCGTCGCCGTCGCTCTCGTGGGTACGTCCTCGGGCAAACTCGGCGAGGTCAACTTCGGCCTGCCCGTCGCGGGTGTCAACGCGGTGCGACGCGTGCTGCCGGGCGTGCTGAAGGCGCTCGGGCAGCGGGCCGAGCTGGTGGAGAAGGGGCGCCGGGCCACCGCCGACCTGTTCGCCGGGATCATCAAGCGCTACTCCTTCGCCTCCCGGGACGTCGATCCCGCGGTGGCACGGTTCGCCGAGCGGATGATCGAGGCCACGCCGATCGACGTGGTCGCCGAGTACTACCCGGCCTTCGCCGACCACGACAAGACCGCGGCACTCCTGCATTTCACGGAGCTGCCGGTGCTGGTGTTGGCCGGGGTCAAGGACCTGGTCACCCCGAGCGAGCACAGCGAGGCGATCGCCGATCTGCTGCCCGACGCCGAACTGGTGCTCGTGCCGGACGCGGGACATCTGGTGATGCTGGAACACCCGGAAGTGGTCACCGACCGTCTCGCTGACCTCCTCACCCGCGCGGGGGCGGTGCCCGCGGGCGCTACCGTGGGTGGCTATGGAAGCAGCACCGCACAACCAGGCTGAGACCGAGCTGACCGTCACCTCCCCCGAGCAGATGCGCGAGCTCGGCCGCCGTCTCGCCAAGCTGCTGCGCGCCGGTGACCTCGTGATGCTCAACGGGGAGCTCGGCGCGGGCAAGACGACACTGACCCGGGGGCTCGGCGAGGGGCTCGGGGTCCGGGGCGCCGTCACCTCGCCGACCTTCGTGATCGCCCGCGTCCACCCGTCCCTCGCCGACGGCCCGCCGCTGGTCCACGTCGACGCCTACCGCCTCGGCGGCGGGCTCGACGAGATGGAGGACCTGGACCTCGACGTCTCGCTGCCGGATTCGGTGATCGTCGTGGAGTGGGGCGAGGGCAAGGTCGAGGAGCTGACAGACGACCGGCTCCAGATCGTCATCCACCGGGCCGTCGGCGACACCACGGACGAGGTGCGGCACGTGACGGTGACCGGACTCGGGGAGCGCTGGGCGGAGACGGGGCTGGCGGCCCTCACCGCGTAGCGGCCCACCGGGGGCCCGAGACCTCCATGAACATTCCGACAAGACGTCGGCAAGATATTGCGTTCGCCGTCCCGGGCGTGGTCACATGGTACCCAGCCCGTAGTTAGGTGTACCTAACTACGCCCGCCCCCGGCTCCCAGGAGGCGAACCATGCCGGTCACGGAACGGGACGCGACGCAGCCGCGTCCGCCGTCCGGAGTGTCCATGCGCGACCTGCTGGCCTCGTGCGCCGCGGCCAGCGCCGTGTCGACACCACCGCGCGCCCCGGAACCGCGTGCGCCGCGGGCCCCCGTGCAGGAACGCAGAGCGGCGTAGCCCTCAGCGGATCACGACGACCCGCTGTCCGATCGTCGCGAAGTCCCACATCGCGTCGCCGTCCGCCCGGGACTCGCGGATCCCGCCGGTGCGGGAGGGCGCGTCGGCGGACGGGACCGAGTCGTCCACGGCCGCGCTGAAGCCGATGACCACGCCCCGCACGCTGGTGAACCGGACCACGTGCTCGATCGGGACGCCGTCCGTTCCGGTGACCTTGTTCGAGCGGGACGTGACCGCGTAGGTGCCCGGCGCAGGGTCGACCGTGCCGGGGGTGACCTCGAAGGTGCGCTTCACCTTGTCGCCCGCCGCGACCAGCCACACCCGGTCGTCGTCCACCGAGTACACGACCCGTTCACCCTTGCCGGACCCCGAAGGCAGGGCGGAGGGGTGCTTCTTGTCGCGCGGCGCCTTGGCGGCGGCCGCCGCGGGCGCGCTGTTCGTGTCCGGTTCGCCGAGCGCGGCCGGGACGGTGACCCTGGCCTGGTAGCCGAGGAATCCGACGGTCAGGAGGGCCGCCGTGGTGAGCCCGGCCACGATTCCGGAGCTGCTGCCTGCCACCGTCGCCCACCTCTTCGTCGTACGTCGTGCTTCCCGGCGACCGTAGCAGCGTGCGCCGGGGCGGCCGTGCCCCGGCGCGAGGAGCCGTAGGCTGTTTGCGTGCTCTTGCTCGCTCTGGATACCGCCACCCCCGCCGTCACCGTCGCGCTGCACGACGGAACGGACGTCATCGCCTCCTCCAGCCAGGTGGACGCCCGCCGTCACGGCGAGCTGCTGCTGCCGGCCGTCGACCGGGTGCTCGCCGAGGCGGGGCTGAAGCTCGACGCCGTCACCGGGATCGTCGTGGGGACCGGGCCCGGCCCCTACACCGGGCTGCGCGTCGGTCTGATGACCGCCGACACCTTCGGGCTCGCGCTCGGCGTCCCCGTGCACGGTGTGTGCACCCTCGACGGCCTCGCCTACGCGACCGACCTCGACAAGGGCCCCTTCGTCGTGGCGACCGACGCCCGGCGCAAGGAGGTCTACTGGGCGACGTACGCCGACTCCCGCACCCGTCTGACCGACCCGGCGGTCGACCGGCCCGCCGACATCGCCGAGCGCGTCGCGGGGATGCCGGCCGTGGGGGCGGGGGCGCTGCTGTACCCCGACACCTTCCCGGCCGCCCACGAGCCCGAGCACGTCTCCGCCGCGGCCCTCGCCGGCCTGGCCGCCGAGCGGCTCGCCGCGGGTGCGGAACTGCCGGCTCCGCGGCCGCTGTACCTGCGCCGGCCGGACGCCCAGGTCCCCAAGAACTACAAGGTGGTCACCCCCAAGTGACAGCGGTGCTGCGCGAGATGCGCTGGTGGGACATCGACCGGGTGCTGGTGCTGGAGAAGGACCTCTTCCCCGAGGACGCCTGGTCCCGGGGGATGTTCTGGTCCGAGCTGGCCCACGCGCGCGGCCCGGAGGCGACCCGGCGGTACGTCGTAGCCGAGGACGGTGACCGCATCGTCGGCTACGCGGGACTCGCGGCCTCCGGGGACCTCGCCGACATCCAGACCATCGCCGCCGCCCGTGACCACTGGGGCACGGGCCTCGGCGGGCTGCTGCTGACCGAGCTGCTGCGGGCGGCCACGACCTTCGAGTGCGCCGAAGTGATGCTGGAGTGCCGGGTCGACAACGTCCGCGCCCAGAAGCTCTACGAGCGCTACGGCTTCGAGGCCATCGGCTTCCGGCGCGGCTACTACCAGCCGGGCAATGTGGACGCCCTCGTGATGCGCCTGACAGACCCATCAACCTCCGTACAAGGAACCGAGATCCATGGCTGACGAACCCCTGGTCCTGGGGATCGAGACCTCCTGCGACGAGACCGGCGTCGGCATCGTGCGCGGGACGACCCTGCTGGCCGACGCCATCGCGTCCAGCGTCGACGAGCACGCCCGCTTCGGCGGGGTGGTGCCGGAGGTCGCCTCCCGGGCACATCTGGAGGCGATGGTGCCGACCATCGACCGCGCGCTGAAGGAGGCCGGGGTCACGGCCCGGGACCTGGACGGCATCGCCGTGACCGCGGGGCCCGGCCTCGCCGGCGCCCTGCTCGTCGGCGTCTCGGCGGCGAAGGCGTACGCCTACGCGCTCGGCAAGCCGCTCTACGGCGTGAACCACCTCGCCTCGCACATCTGCGTGGACCAGCTGGAGCACGGCCCCCTGCCCGAGCCGACGATGGCCCTGCTGGTCTCCGGCGGGCACTCCTCCCTGCTGCTGTCGAGCGACATCACCTCCGACGTCCGTCCCATGGGCGCCACCATCGACGACGCGGCCGGCGAGGCCTTCGACAAGATCGCCCGGGTGCTGAACCTGGGCTTCCCGGGCGGCCCGGTCATCGACCGGTACGCCAAGGAGGGCGACCCGCAGGCGATCCCGTTCCCGCGCGGGCTCACCGGGCCGCGCGATCCGGCCTACGACTTCTCCTTCTCCGGTCTGAAGACGGCCGTGGCCCGCTGGATCGAGGCCAGGCGGGCGGCGGGGGAGGAGGTGCCGGTGCGCGATGTGGCGGCCTCCTTCCAGGAGGCGGTCGTGGACGTGCTGACCCGCAAGGCCGTGCGGGCCTGCAAGGACGAGGGTGTCGACCACCTGATGATCGGCGGCGGGGTGGCCGCCAACTCCCGGCTGCGGGAACTGGCCCGGCACCGCTGCGAGGCCGCCGGTATCCAACTGCGGGTGCCGCGTCCGAAGCTGTGCACGGACAACGGCGCGATGGTCGCCGCGCTGGGCGCGGAGATGGTCGCCCGGAACCGGGCCGCGTCCAGCTGGGACCTGTCGGCCGACTCCTCGCTGCCGGTGACCGACCCGCACGTCCCCGGGCACGACCACGTGCACGAGGTCAGCAAGGAGAACCTCTACCCGTGACGGTCGCGCTGATGTGGGAGGCGCGGGCGGTGCCCGGGCGGGGCGAGGAGCTGCTGGCCTGGGTCGCCGAGCAGCGGCTCGCCTCGCGGCCGCTGCGCCGGGAGACCTTCCGGGCCGCGCAGGACCGGGTGCTGGTGATCACCTGGTGGGACGCCGACCTGGACGCCGTACTGCCGGAACTGCCCGACCCGGACGGTCAGTTGGTCACCCGGGCGGTCCACCGCTGGCGGTTCGAGTCGGTGGTGGACAGCGGCCGGGGCCTGTCCGGGTCGTGACCGCGCCAGAGGGTCCTGCCTCGCGGCGCTCCCAGTCGGCGGCCGGACCGGCCTGGCCCAGCCAGGCCGCCGTCGGCCAGAGCGGGAGCAGGGCGGCCACGGGAGCCCGGGCGACGGCGGTGCCCAGGGGCACGGCCGTCTCGAAGTCCGGCAGTCGGCCGATCATGTGCCGGCCACGCCCCCCAGGGCTCAGGACACCACCGCCTCGCACACGAGCCGTCGATCCGGGCCGAGCGTCCGTACCGGCCCGGTGAGGGTCAGTCGTGCCGTGTGCAGCACCTCCGCGCTGGACGTTCCCAACCGCAGTTCCAGCAGGCCGGGTTCGACCACCTTGGCATTTGAACGGTCTGTGAAGGCCGACAGGTCCGGGTGGAAGCGGAAGCTCACCCGCCGGGCCTCGCCGGGGGCCAGTGCCAGCCGCTGGTAGCCGATCAGCCGGACGTCCGGGCGGGTCACCGAGGCCACGGGATCGTGCAGGTACAGCTGCACGACCTCCGCGCCCGCGCGGTCACCGGTGTTGCGGACGGTCACGGCCATCTCGTACGAGCCGTCCGTGCCGATCTCCGCGTCCGCCGCGTCGGACTCCCAGGCGAAGCTGGTGTACGAGCGGCCGTGGCCGAAGGCGTAGAGCGGGGTCGGGTCGAGGTTGCTGACCTCGCCCGCGAGGCCCAGCGGCGGCTGGAGATACGTCCACGGCTGGCCGCCGGGCGCCCGCGGGACGCTCACCGGCAGGCGCCCCGACGGGTTCACCCGGCCCGACAGCACTCCCGCGACCGCCGGACCGCCCTCCTCGCCCGGGAAGAAGGCCTGCACGACCGCGCCGAGGCGGCCGTGCCAGCGGCCGAGCGCGTAGGGGCGGCCGGTGAGCAGCACCAGCACCACCGGGACGCCGGTCGCCACCAGCGCGTCCAGCAACTCGCCCTGCACGCCCGGCAGTTCCAGGTCCGCGACATCACAGCCCTCGCCGGAGGTGCCCCGTCCGAACAGGCCCGCCCGGTCGCCCAGCACCGCCAGGCACACGTCCGCCTCGGACGCCCGGGCCACCGCCTCCTCGAAGCCCCCGGTGTCGGGGTCCGAGACCCCGCAGCCCTCGGCGGACGTGACCTTCGCGTCGGGGAGTTCGGTGCGCAGCGCCTCCAGCAGCGACGGGATCTCGATGCCCATCGGGACGTCCGGGTGGTGGGTGAGGACATGGGACGGGAAGGAGTAGCAGCCCAGCATCGCCAGGGCGTCCGCGGCGCGCGGGCCCACGACCGCGATCCGGGTGTCCGGGGCCAGCGGCAGCACCTCGTCCGGGTTGTCCAGCAGCACCACCGACTCCTCCGCGAGGCGCCGGGCCAGGGCGCGGCCCTCGGTGGAGTCCAGGTCGACGCGCTCGGCCGGCTCCGGGTCCCAGTCCTCGTCCAGCAGGCCCAGTTCGCACTTCTGGAGCAGCACCCGGCGCGCCGCCCGGTCCACCAGCTCCTCCGGGACCTCGCCCGCGCGGACCGCGTCCACGAGGGGCTTGCCGTAGCACTTCAGGGTGGGCAGTTCCACGTCGATGCCGGCCCGGAGCGCGGCGTGCGCCGCCTCGGCGTCGGTGTCCGCCACGCGGTGCAGGGACTGGAGGAACCCGATGCCGAAGTAGTCCGCGACGACCGTGCCGGTGAACCCCCACTGCTCGCGCAGGAGTTCGGTGAGCAGCCCGGGGTCGGCCGAGGCGGGCACGCCGTCCGTCTCGGTGTACGCGGCCATCACACTGCGCGCCCCGCCCTCGCGCAGCGCCATCTCGAACGGCGGCAGGGTCACATCGGCGAACTCGCGCACGCCCGCGCGCACGGGAGCGAGATTGCGGGCGCCCGCCGAGGAGGCGTACCCGGCGAAGTGCTTGAGCGTGGCGATCACCCCGGCGGCCTCCAGACCCCGCACATAGGCGGTGCCGATGGTGCCGGTCAGATACGGGTCCTCGCCGATGGTCTCCTCCACCCGCCCCCAGCGCGGATCGCGTACGACGTCCAGGACGGGCGCGAGCCCCTGGTGGACGCCGACCGAGCGCAGGTCCTGGCCGATCCGGCGGGCCATCTCCGCCACCAGCGGCGGGTCGAAGCTCGCCCCCCAGGCCAGCGGTACCGGATAGGCGGTGGCCCGCCAGGCGGTGAAGCCGGCCAGACACTCCTCGTGCGCGAGGGCGGGGATGCCGAAGCCATTCCCGCTCGTCTCCCCCGCACGCGCGCACATAGGCGAGAGTGACCGCCAGGCTGGGGAGTTGACGTCCCGCAGCGGCCGAGGAGAGCGTCG
>NZ_JBSFOK010000055.1:0-47389 GCF_053587635.1 Streptomyces sp. NPDC003635
GCGCGGTCTGCTCCGCAGACACGACGCGCCGCCGCTACGCGGCGGTCCAACTGCCTTGCTCCGCAAGACAGTTGATGGGCCGTCACTCCGTGACGGCTGTTCAGATTGCTCCGCAATCTGAACGCAGGAATTCGCTCCGCGACTTCCTGAAAAGCGGCTGGCTACGGCCAGCCTGGGCCGTCCGGATTTCGTTTTCTGCTGGCTTGAATGCGTGTTCTAAACTGACTGAAAATCAGATTGCGTGGCGAATTGAAGCGAACTCCAGTATTGGTTTAGGGAATTGGATCAGCCTTCTACTAACCTCCTTAAAAGAGCACCTTATTGATTCGGCCATGGTATTACGCCCCATTCCCTCGGCCAATTAAAGGGCGTAGAATTGTGATGCTCGAACGGGGCGGCATCCCCTTCGAGTACCCGATCTCTCCAAGAGACGAAAGGAATTCGTAATGGCTGAACTGAAGCCGGTTCCGCTCGACGTTTTCGCCGAGGCCCGGGACGAAGCCCACTCGGTCATGGCCCGCTTACTGGCGCAGCTCGCTCCGGGTGAGCATGTGGTGCGGCTGGGGGTGGGCATGGACGGCCAGGAGCAGCCGTTGTCGGCGGTGTTGCCGGTGACGGTCGAGGGCGACGGTGGGTCCGATGATCTGGTGGGTGTGGAGTCGAAGTTCTTCGACAACTTCGCGTTCCTGCTGGCGTGTGGGCTGGCGCAGAAGCTGTGTTGGGGGGTGATGTACCTGCGTTCTTCGTCTCTCGCGCAGGGTGGTCCGGCGTTCACGGTCCGGGCGTGGGATCTGACGTGGGGTGTGCTGTGCGAGTGTGACGCGGCTCGTGCCGAGGAGTTGATCGGGGACCGTGAACCAGCGGAGTTCGCGGACGCGTTCGGGGTCCACTCCAGTGATGATGGAGATGAGGACGAGGCGATCTATCCGCCGGTGGCGTACACGGTCTTGTAGGGGTGGTGGGCGGGCCGGGATGTGTCTCGGCCCGCTTCCCGCCCCAGGTGGCCTGTCACGACGCGGAGCGTCGTAGTGAGGGAGGGGTTGCCCGCAGCGCGGGCGGCCCCTCCCTCTGTCTCTTTGCAGCGCGTAGCGCTGTCAACGCTGGCGTTTCCCGGGTGCGGAGCGCCCGGGGGCGCTTTCCGCCGCGTAGCGGCGGCGCGTCGAGTCTGCGGAGCAGACCGCGCGCAGGGCAAGGGAGTTCAGGGATGGGAGCGGGGTGGCTGCGCCCTTGTTTTCTCTGCTGGCGGGGAACCGTGTGTCCGGGGGGTCGGCATACCCGTTCCGGTAGTTCCCCGCCAGCTGGCCTCTCTCCAGAGACGCTCTCATCTTATGGCGTTTGCCTGGGCCGGGTGGCTGCGGTGGGGGTGTCTAGCTGCTGCGTTGGGCTTGTGCGAGCGCGGCGGTGGAGCCGGCGCGCCATAGGCAGATCGCGCCTGATCCCCGATTGCTGCCGTGCCGACCACGTCCCGCCCTCCCCCACTTCTCTTCTATTGGGGCAGGGAGGTGAGGCTGCAGAGGGGATGTCAGCAGGCGTACCGGGCTTGGTTGGTGGGGTGAGCTGGGGTGGCGTGGTGGCTGGCGTTGAGGTTGCGCAACGTTCAACGCAACGTCTAGTGCGGTGCTTTGGCGCAACGTCTGGGGCAACGTGTAGCGCAGCTGGGGTTCCACACCAACCCAATACACACTATTATTTGAAGTACTGAGAGAGCGGCCCCGGGAACCGCAAGGGACCACCGAAGGGGAACGACGTGGAACTCCAGATCACTGGCGGGATTGTGCGCGGGATGCGCGGCGCAGACGCTCCGATGACCGAGCTGGCGATTCGGGCCCGCACCATCGCGAACCTGCTGCCTCTGCTGTGTGCGCGGGCAGGCGTGACGATTGTGCACAACTCCGACCGGAACTACACCGGAATTCGGTTCGAGACCAAGGCTGCTGGTCCGGTCGTCCTGGAGATGCCGAGGGGCGATGAGCCTTACCGTCTGGTTCAGGAATTCATTGAGCCGGACGAGGCGGGGCGCATGGAGGTTGAGTTGCGGCGTTTTCCGCAGATCTACAAGCCTCACGGGATCGCGTGCATCGCGGCTGAATACCTCCGGTCGAACGGGTTCCTGAAGTAATCCCGCACGGGGGCTCCCCTGTTGGGGCGTTCCGATGAGCCCGGCATCACCGAGAGGAGAGGAAGGCCATGGAGAATACGCGGATTGCGGAGCAGGTTCGGGAAGGAGAGCCGATCACCGACGCGGAGAAGGAGCAGGCCCGTTACGCGCTGGCTGAGTTGGCGCGCAGCGAGCGGGACCCGGAGGTGCTGAGGGTTTCTCATGAACAGCTGGAGGTGGTCCGGCCGTTTTTCGAGTTGGGTTGGGCCTTGGGTGTGCGCAACGGTCACACCGGCCCGGCTGTGGCGGGTGTGCCGGTCGACCGGGCGACGGTTGAGGGTGCGTTCCTCGGGCTGTTGTCGGGGCGGGTGGCCAGTCAGCTTGTGATCGCGGTAGCGCGGATTCTTGACCCGCAGGACGCCGGTCCTGTCCTGTGGCAGAGGGTCAGGTATCACGGCAGCCTGAGGCGGTGTCACGGGGTGTACTGGGTGCAGGCGATCAGGGCTGAGGCCGGGCCGGTCGGTGGGGATCACAGGTTGCGGTACGACTTGTGCGAGGTGATTGGTGGCGTGCCGGTGCCCGTTGTCGTGAATGTGCGGCGAGGGAGTGTGACGGCGTTGCCGGAGTATCGGGCGTTGGTTTGAGTGTGCAGGTCAGGGGTGGGTTCACTCACCCCTGAAACACACTATTATTGAAGTTGTTCGGGGGGTGAGGGCCCCACCCCGCCCCCCGGACCCGCTGAAGCCCACAGCGAAAGGGGAACACGCATGAGTCAGCAGTTCGCCGAGCGCGCCACGCACGTAGCCCCCGCCGGCGCCCGTAACGCCGGCCTGTCCGACCTGGTCCGCATCCTGGAGGACGGGCAGCGCCGGAAGCTGGACGTCATCGCTCCCGCCTCCGCACTGCGGATGCGTGAGGGCAACGTGCAGGTCGAAGGTGTGGAATCCCTGATCACTGAAGACGGTGTGACGGACGTCGACGGCATCTACCGCCCCACCGCCGTCGCCGACGAGGGGATCTCCGACAAGCTCCGCATCCCGCTGGCCTACCTGCGCCGCATGCGCGCGGACAACGTCCCGCTGCTGGACGAGAACGTCAACGCGTGGCTGCGCGAGGAGCCGGGGCGCCGCTTCATGCTCCGCGCGTTCCGGGGCGGACACGGCCCCGGCATGCCCGGCGAGGGCGTGGCCCGGGCGCTGCTGTCGGACAGCTACAAGCTGATGGACAACCTCGACATGCTGCTGGCCGCCCTGGACGGGGTGCAGCAGTCCGGGCACCCCACCCGCATCACGGGGTGCGATCTGAGCGACCGGCGCATGTACGTGCGCGTGGAGTCCGAAGCAGTCGCGGTCCAGGCCCGCGCGCTGCTGCGCGGCTACCGCTCCCCGTTCGACGGCCGCAGCGGAGACGAACTGCCCCTGGTCTCGGCCGGTTTCATCATCACCAACAGCGAAGTCGGAGCCGGTGCCTACACCATCACCCCGCGGGCGGTCATCCAGGTCTGCCGCAACGGCCTGACCCAGACCCAGGACGTCATGCGCGCCGTGCACCTCGGGGGCAGGCAGGATCAAGGGGTGGTGTCCTGGTCCGGGCAGACCCAGCGCAAGACGCTGGAGCTGATCACTTCCAAGACCGCCGACGCCGTACGCACCTTCCTGTCCCGCGAGTACGTCCAGGCCAAGGTGTCGCACATGGAAGCCGCCGCGGGAAACCCGCTGGCCGAGCCGACGAAAACCATCGAGCACGTCACCAAGACCCTCAGCATCACAACCGAGACCAAGGACCGGATCCTTGCCCACTTCGTCCGGGGCGGTCAGATGACGGCCGGAGGGGTGATGCAGGCGGTGACGTCGACCGCGCAGACGCTGACCGACGCCGACCAGGCCGCCGCCCTGGAAGCACTCGCGCTGCCCGCTCTCACGGCCGCCGCCGGACACGGCTGACAGACCCCCGTGCGGGCCGGGCCCCCTCCCCCACCCCCTGCCCGGCCCGCACGGGCCCCGTCCCCTCGAGCGGAGCGCCCTCACGGGTCCCCGGGGCGCGGAGCGCTCGCCCCGGTGTCGAGCGCAGGGCGCGCCCGCCCCGCCCCTTGCCGTGGAGCGGCAGCGGGTCGTGCTGGCGGAGCAGGGCCGCGCACAACGGAACACCTCGCCCGCACAGCGTCGGGCCCGCGGCCGGCGGCCGATGACCTGCCCACCCCGCCCACCGCCCACCGCCCCACCGGAAGGCCTTCTCGTGCCCATCCTGAAGTTGAAGATCAAAGGAATCGTCGACGAGTTCACCGAGTGCGGCTGCTGCGGCCGCCACGGACTCAAGCGCACCGTCGCGCTCATGCCGCTGGACGCCGAGGGAAACCAGGACGGCACCGCCGAAGACGTCGCGTACTACGGCACGCCCTGCGCCGCGACGACGCTGGGCTGGACCCAGGCCAAGGTGGCTCGCACCGCGCGTGCCGCCCAGGCCGAGCGCGACCAGCGCGACAGCTACGCCCGCAGGATGATCAGCATCTACGCCCCCGTGGAGTTCGCCCCCGTCCGCGACAAGGCCCACGTCTACTGCGGACGCAACCACCACCAGCGCCACGCCGGCGTGAAGGCCGGCGAGGAAGCGGCGCAGCTGCTCGCCAAGGCACGCGCGCGACGCTGGCCGACACGACGACCGGACCGGCCCGTCCGTCACGGATCGAGGACTTCCGCCGCTACCTCGTGATCCTCACGCACGACGGGAGCATCCACCTCGTACGGCACGTACCGCAGGAGGAGGCCCAGCGCCGGGAGCCGGCCGCCGCCGCCCAGCACCGTGCCCGGCACATCCGGGGCAGCGTCCTGGTCGTGGCCGCCCTGGACGAACAGGCCGCGCGCGAAGTCGCCTACGCCGACGATCTCACGCGCGCCTGGAGTGAGAAAGCCTGGGAGGCTGCCCATGCCTGACAACCGGCTTCCCCGGCCCGACGACGCCGCCATCCAGGCCGCCATGGACCGGGCCAGGAGCGCACTCGCCGCCCTCCTGCGGGCTGTGGGCGAGGGCAGCCACCAACTCAGCATCGCCGTGGACCGCGTGGACGACACCATCGTCATGGCTGACTTCCATGTCTCCCTCGGGGCCCCAGGGTCGCGCGACAGGGAAGAGGTCTTCCTGAGGTTCATGGCGCTGCTGACGTTCGCGCTGGAAGGCAGCACCGCCCGTGACGCCGTGCTGGTCGCCCTCACCGCCGACACGCGCGCCCCGCGCGCCTGCGGCTGGACCGTAAGAACCGGACGGCTGCACCCCATCGACCCGGCCGAACTCAAGGGCGCGCTGCAGCCCTGCGCCCCCACCCCGCATGTCTGAGCGACAGCTGCAACGCCCCGACGACGACGCCACGGCATCCGCCATGGGCCGCGTCCTGCACGCCCTCACCGCACTGCTGCCCGCCCTCGGCGAAGGACAACACCAACTCAGCATCAAGGCCGAACGCACGGACGGCGCCGAAATGGACGCCGACCTATACGTGTCCTTTCAAACCGGGATCCTGGCGCGTCGCTCACTGCGCCGAGGAGTACCTGCAGCTCTTCGTCCTCCTGACCTACGCCCTGGAAAGCAGCACCATCCAGGACGCCGTCCTGATCGCCACCACCACCGCCGGCACAGACGTACATGCCTGCGGAGGGGACGCACCGCAACGGCTGGCTCCACCCCATGAACACCACCGAACTCCACGCAGCCGCCACGTTCCAGCCCGCCCACAGCACCACGCCCTACACGATCTGCCACGCTCCCGAACTGCCACACCCCCTTCGGTGAGCACGGGGCCAGCCGGCACCCCCAGCCCGTCCCCCCGAGCCCTGACAAGCCCGCAAGTCCATGACCAGCCCGGGCTTGACCAACGACACACCCACCAGCCCCGCGACGGCACGCCGGCCTGCTCGAACCGGGCAGAGCGATGCACGGGCAGCCTCCACGTCACCGCCACCACCGCCCTTCACCAGCCCGCCGCCGTTACGCCCCTGCCCCGGCCCGGTGAACACCTTCTCGACCACCGCCCCGACGAGGACCTCCCACAACGCACCAACGCCCGCACCGGCTACCACAGCAGCCTGGCCCTCCGCCACGCCCCCGCCGCCCGCCCCCGGGCCGCGGTATCTCCGCCATCATCGGCCGCCGACTGTCGGACGTCACAGAAGACGGCCGCGGTGCTCACCGCCGTCCTACGCGCATGCGCCGAGCACGTCGTGCAGCGCCCCAACCTGCCCGCAATCCTGAAGGCCGGCGCGCGACACCCCCGGCCTGCTCCGCTTCGCCCCGGCCTGCCTCCTACCACCAGGCCGAAGCCGTCCGCGTGGAGCACCAAGCCCGTGCAGCACTCCCCGCACGCCCCCCGAAGCCGCCAGGCGGACCGCCTCACAGTGGCACACCTCCAAGAGTGCCGACCCGAACGATCCCAGAGAAACCTTGGTCAGAGCATCTCGGCTCATCGCCCTTCGTGCAGGCCCAGAGCGTCAAAGCCGAGAGTCCGTCCTGCTCAGGGCTGAGCAGACTGCGGCAACCAGCTCATCCGGGGACCCGCCCCCACTCGCTCCGGACTCCAGCTCGCCCATCATGGCCCTCGCAATGCCTCCGGCCGCCATAATGGAGTCATGCCCTCCAGCCCACAGCAGCCCGCACCCGCGCCGAGCGACGTCTCGGGCGCGGACGCCGAGGACCTCGCGCTGTACCGGGAGAAGTTCCGGCGGCGTCTGCCGAAGTCGCTGGACGAGCTGCAGGGGCCGACCCAGGGCGTCGTGGATCTGCCGCTGCACATGGCCTGGTCCGGGATGACCTCCTACGACCTGGGCAAGCCGCGCCAGCGTATGGGCCTGTACCGCACCGTCCTGCACGAGGGTCTGCACGACGACCTGCCCCGCTACCTCAACCAGGACCTGCTCCTGCAGCTGTGGCCGGTCCTGCGCACCCTCGTCGGCCGCACCGTGCGCACCGTCTGGGAAGAAGCCTTCCCCCAACTCGCCTCCCGCACCCGGGCAGCCGCGTGACGGACATGCCGGAGCTGCACAGGCGGCTCCTGGCGGACGTGATCGCCCTCGGCTCCCCCTACCCCCTGGTCCTCACCGGTGGGTACGCCGTGCGGGCGCACCGCCTCGTGAACCGCCCCAGCCAGGATCTCGACGTCGCCACCGAGAACCCGGCACCGATGGCCGACATCGCGGCCACGCTCCGCGCCGGCCTTCAAGCCCGCGGCTGGACGGTGCATGCGCTGGAGACCGCCCCGCTGTCCGCCCGCTTCTCCGTGACCGACCCGGCCACCGGGCAGGAATGCGAAGTGGACATCCTCAAGGAGATCTTCTGGCGGCCTGTCGCCCAGAGCCCCTACGGGCCCGTCCTGGCAGAGGAGGACGTGATCGGGACCAAGGTCCGGGCCCTCGCCGACCGTGGAGCACCCCGCGACCTGATCGACGTGTTCGCCGCCTCCCGCCGCTGGACCAACACCGAGCTAGAAGAGTTCGGCCGCCGCCACGCCCGCGGCCGCTTCGAGCGCGAGGACCTGCAATCAAACCTCACCGGCGCCGAATGGACCGACGACGACGCCCTCGCCGCCTACGGACTCGATGACGCCACCATCACCGCTCTGCGCACCTGGGCCGTGGAGTGGGCCGACGACCTCGCGGCCCAGCTCCTCGAAGAGACCGATGACCCGGACATCGAATGATCACGTCCGGATGAGATCACATCTGCCCCACTGACGGCATACCGGCCGCAGCAGACCGCACGACACCAGGGCGGGAGGGGGCGGGGGACATGATCCCAGCGTAGCGACCAGCACCGCTCAAGACCCCAGCACATCCAACAGATGGTCGTCGAGGTCGGCCACCCAATCCTCACGCCGCCACGGCCGCAACTCCCGTCGAGCCTGTCTCAATCGCAGCGCAGGCACCCGGCCGCCTGTACTGGAGGCTGCCGCCACGCACTCATGCAGCAGATCGGCTGCCGCCCGCGGCTCACCGAGCCTGATCCGCGCCAACGCCTGATCCGTCGTAACAATCGCCCGCTGCACCTGCTCCCGGGGGGCCGCCAGCGAGGCCGCCGATCGCTCGAAACGATCGTGAGCCTGAGCAGCGTCGCCGACGTACAGCTCACACACACCCTCGAAGCCCCGCAGGTGCCCCGGGGAGAAGCTGGTCGGCGCCGGATCGCCACTGTGGTCGCCTTCCATGTCGTACCACGCCAGACCAAGGGCCGCCTGCACCTGCCGCTCCTGCCCGGCCCGGGCCGCCAGCTCCGCCTGCAGCGCGTGCGCGCGAGCCCGGACCAAAGCACTCTCCCCGCTCCGCGCCGCACGCACTGCCTGATCCACCAGACGTCGCGCTCCGTCGAGTCCCGGCGCCGAGTACAAGGTGACGAGGGCGTGGCTCATATGGACGCCAGCCTGCCGCCACGGCTGCGTCAACTGGCCAGCCTCGCCAGTGGCGTCGGCGTACAGCGTCCCCGATGCGGTGTCGTCCCTCGTCTCGAACGCCAGCCGCCCGGCAAGGGTGAGCCCGGAGACGGCGATGCCCCTCAGCCGCGGGAGGAGCGGCACGGGAACGGGTCCGGCAAGGAGGCGCCGGGAAGCCTCAACGGCGGGCGCGAGGAGAAGTTGGAGGCGCACCATCGGCAGCGAGCCCACCTGTGCGTTGACGTCCGCGACGACGGACGCCAGCCCGGCCAGCGTCTCCTCATCGGTCTGGGTCGGATCGGCCAGCGCCGTGGCGAGGCTGGCATGAACGCCCGGGGCGAGCAGGGCGAGCATGCCTCCGCCAGTGTCCGTGGCCACGCGCAGGACTTGGCTGCGCAGTTCGGCGGTCCGGTGCTCGCTCTCGCCGCGGAGGCCGAGTGCGTCGAGGAAGTGGGCGAAGTCGCTGCCTGCTCCGAGGGCCATGTCTCCGGCTGGGGTGCGGGCGTAGAGGTGGGCGAGGAGGAGCTGGTGGCGTTCGTCCGGCGTGGTGGGCCGTGTGGCCTCCCACCGGGCGACGGACCGCTGGACGCTGGCCACCGCGGGGAGCGGCGGCTGGTGCAGTTCGTCGGCGAGCGCGACGAGCGCGTGGGCGGTGTCGGCCAGGGATAAGCCGCGCCGCTTGCGCAGCGCCTTGAGTGCGGCCGCCCCCGCGGCCCTGTCCTCCATACGGGTATGGTGCAGCAGCCGACGGCTACACGGGCACGATCAGGTGTGGTTTCCCCTGATCGCGTGTGTAGTTAAGCGTCTGCCAGGTTCCCGACCGGTGTTGTCCGGCGAGGGGGAAGCCGATGGTCATCGCGCTGCGGTCGACCATCCACCGGTTGCGGGCGTGGTAGGCGGCCGAATTCAGTTCGTCCGCGCCGAGTCCCACGATCTCCTTGATGCGCTCCCGGACGCGGGCGATGGCCTGCCGGGCCTCGGCTGGCTGCTGGTCGACGGTGCCGGGCACGACGACGGTGATCTCGGCGTCGGTGTTCCCGGCCAGCCACAGCAGGCTCAGTGAGTCGATGCCCTTTGCGCCGCCGATGTAGAAGTGCGCGCCGGGGGCGAACGGGCCGAGGTAGGCGGCGAAGGCGTCCGCGTACTGGCTGAGGCTGTGGTGGCCGGTGCTCCGCGTGCCCGTGATCGTCACGGTCCGAGTCAAGATCCACTCCGCGTCATAGGTTGTCATATCCCCTGCTCTGCCAGCCGTTGGGATCATCTGCGTGTGGACACCAACGATCTGCACAACCTGGCTGGCCACCTGGACCAGCGCGGACTCCAGGTGGTCGTGAACGATGCCGAGATGCGGATGCACGTCACGAATCCGCTCAACGGTCGCCTCACCGAAGAGATTGTCGCCGTCGCCGACCGGTACGTCACCGGATTCGACTACGAGGCCGGAGTGCGGGGCGCAGAACAGGAATGCGCCGACCGCATCGCGCGGATCCTCGCCGTCGGTCCCGCCGACGCCCCGAGGGCAACCTCGGCATGAGCGGCGGCAGAGTGCAGCGCGCGGCGGCCGCCGTCACAGGCAAGGCAGGAAGCGCCTACCGCAACCTCATGGATCACTGCGTGGACTGCCCGGCCTGCAAGCCTCAGGTTGACCTGCTGGGCCGCACGGTCGGCACGCCCGAAGTGTGCCCCGTTGCCGCAGGGTTACGGCAGGCATGGAGCAACGCGTGCAGGGAGGCACGGTGAGCTCCCGTATCGAGTGGCAGGACGCAGGCAGCGGCTTCGGCCACATGCAGCCGCTGTTATAGCAGCTCAGATGGCCTTCTGTCGGACAGGTTCCGGCGCCGGAGCGGGGCCCTGATCGGCTTGCCAGGACCCCGCGCGGCGTTGGCCCAAACAGGCCGACTCGCTAGTCTTCGATCACGGTGCCACGTCGCTGCTGACCATCGAGAACAGCCCTAACCGATGCAGTGCCGGACGCGACGATCACAGCCACTGCCGATGCCTGCTCCGCCGACACCGCGTTCAGTAACACCAGTGCACACAGCAGAGCGGAAGTCATCGCAACACCGCCAGCGAGCAGGAACCGACGACGCCTCAAGGGCGGTGCTAAGCCTGGCTGGAGTGGGCGGCCTTCGTTGTCCGCCTTAGCATGGTCCATGAAGACGGCTCCTTTCACGGGAGATCGGACTCATCACCTCCGGCGGCCTCCTGTGACAGCAGGGGGCCGCCGCCTTTTCAGGCAGCGGCCCGCGGACGCCGGTTCACCCTCATGGTCTAGTGGAACCCCACCTCAGGCAAACCCACGCGCCTCGGCTTACGCCGAATGGCGGGCGCCTATGCTCGGCTGACGTCAAACCACAAGTGCCTGCTCACTGCGCCTCGTTGGCCTGAGCAAGAAGGTCACCTTGAAGTCCAGCCTGCTGAACTGGGCAGACGGAACACAAAGGATGCAACCGGCCGGGAGATCAAAGCCGAGACCCTCCACGACTGGTCGACCCGATCAAATGCGACTCAGCCATTTGCCCTCTTTCGCTCCAATTGAGGAGTGAAGTGAAGAGTCACGGTCAGGGATTCCGTTTTCGTGACTCGTGGCTGGTGGTGCCCGAACAGCCTTCTAGTTCAGAGAAGGCATGTGAGTCATGTGCGCCGCAGTGCCGTGCCTTACCGATATTTACGGGTTGTTCAGGCAGGTACGGCATGTACGCGACGTGGGAGCTGATCTCGGTGTTGTCCGTCATCCTCGAGCCTGAACCGTTTGCGTCCCCGGGACGTCCTTACGGGCACCCGACACCGTGGAGCCGCCGCACCATGAGCACACCCCACCCGGTAGCGCCGTTCTGGCCGCACTGTGCACACGGTGCAGACCCGGCCACCGATCCTGTTGGGTGCCGCGGCATCCACGTCCCCGGCCACACCGCGTGCCTCGCCCACCTGGCTGACGCCGATCGCGACGCCTACCTGGCTGGCTTGACTCCCGGCTCCACCATTGACCACCGGGGCACCACGTTCACCGATGCCCTCCTCATTGCCTTACTCAACCCTCTTTGTGACCCCTCAACCGGTTACGCCCGTTTAGGCACCGCCGTGTTCGAGTCGGCGACCTTTGAGGGCGATGGGTTCGTGCCGGCGGACTTACAGGGGGTCGTCTGGCACAGGTCGGCGAACCGCAAGGGCACCGCCAAGTTCTTCTTGGCGACCTTCGAGGGCAGCGCCATGTTCGTGTCGACGCCCTTCGAGGGCGGCGCCGGGTTCGATTCGGTGACCTTCGAGGGCGACGCCCGGTTCGATTCGGCGACCTTCAAAGGCGACGCCCGGTTCGATTCGGCGACCTTCAAAGGCGACGCCCGGTTCGATTCGGCGACCTTCGAGAGCGACGCCCGGTTCGAGTCCGCGACTTTCGCGGCCGCTGTCCAGTTCGGGCCATTGACGTGTGCTGGGCGGGTTGGGCTGTCCGGTGCGGTGTTCGGCGGCCCGGTCACCCTCTTGTTCGCTGCGCGCCGTCTGGAGTGCCGGCGCACTCGCTGGTCATCGACAGCAGAGATCAGTCTGCGCTATGCCACGGTGGACTTCGCTCATGCGGTGTTCGAGTACCCCATCACGGTCGCCGCCGAGTCGGAGCCTTTCGTGCTCCCCCACGGCGGACAGCTCGCCGAAGACTTTTTCTCGAACGCGCCTGACGCGGGGGTGCGGGTGGCGTCACTGCGTGGGGTGGACGCAGCCCATCTGGTCCTGGCGGACCTCGACCTGTCGGGATGCCTGTTCACCGGCACGGTCCACCTGGATCAACTCCGTCTGGAAGGGGCCTGCACTTTCGACATGGCTCCAGCCGCTCTGCACTGGCTGCGTTGGCCGCCCGTGCGGTTCACCGAGCGCCGCGTCCTGGCCGAGGAACACCACTGGCGCGCCAGCCAGCCGGGAGCGGTGCATGGCTGGAACGTCGCGGTCCTCGGCACCGGGCGGGCGGGGCCGTTGCAGCTGGCGCCGGTATACCGGGCGTTGCGCAAGGCCTTCGAGGACGGCAAGCACGAGCCGGGGGCTGCGGACTTCTACTACGGGGAGATGGAGATGCGCCGCCAAGCCGACGACATCCCCCGCAGTGAACGGGGGCTTCTGACCGCCTATTGGGCGCTGTCCGGCTACGGCCTGCGGGCTTCTCGGGCCCTGATCTGGCTCGGGACGGCCATGGTCCTCACCATCGTCGTGCTGATGGCTTTCGGCCTCGCCCAGGACATTCCGAAGCAGACGGCGACCGGCACCGTCCCGGCCGGCGGGGGCAAGGTCACCTTCGAGATCGACAAGGACGATCTGCAGAACCCCACCGGCAGCCGGTTCACCAGCGAGCGCTTCGAGAAAGCCCTGAACGTCACGCTGAACTCGGTGGTGTTCCGCTCCTCCGGGCAGGACCTGACCACCGCCGGCACCTACATCGAGATGACGTCCCGGCTGACCGAACCCGTCCTCCTCGGCCTAGCCGTCCTCGCCATCCGCAACCGCGTCAAACGCTGACAGCCCTGCCCCATCAAGGAGGCCCTGTGAACGGTTCGACCGGCCGTTCAGTGCCTTACTTGTCTGAATCGTTGATCATGCCTTTGATCTGCACAGAAGCCCTGCGCCCCCTAGATAACGTTCGGGAACGGTGTGCGCGGGGGTTCAGTCGGACAAGGATGAATACGGGCGAACACCAAGACCGGGGGCGGGGTAGGTGCACGACGAGCAGACGGAGCAGAACGCGGCACTCACCCAGCTGCGCGAGAGACTCGGCAACGGGTTGGCCCGCTCCGGGCTGTCGAAAACGCTTCTCGCCCGCAGCGTGGATCTGGACCATACGACCGTGCAAGAGGCTTTCCGAGCCGGAGGCCCCGTCCCATCGGCTGCGACCGTGGCGGCTCTAGCCCGAAGACTGGGCCTGGACGAGGACGAGTTACTGGACCTGCAACGCACCGCGGCAGGAGAAGCCGGGCCGGACACACCAAATGATCACGCCTTCGGTAAACCGATCGCGCAGTGGGATCCCCGTTTCCTGGGAGTCCATCCCGCCGGGCCGGCACTGGAGAACGGACTGCCCGGCTACGTCTCACGGGCCCACGACGCAGCGCTCGCCCGGGTGGTCGCAGAGGTGGCGCAGGGCCGCAGCCGGATGGTCGTGCTGGTCGGCACGTCCTCAACGGGGAAGACGCGGGCCTGCTGGGAGGCCATCCAGCCGCTGGCCAGGCAAGGGTGGCGGCTGTGGTACCCGCCCACACGCGCTGAGGGCACGGTGCAGGACGTCTCGCACGTTCATCCGCGTACGGTGCTGTGGCTGAATGAGTCCCAGAACCACTTCGGGGACTCCCAGGCGGGCGAAGAGTTCGCGACCGCCGTGCACAGCCTGCTCACCCATCCCGGACGTGGCCCCGTCCTCGTCCTGGGCACCCTCTGGCCCTCGTACGCCAACCAGTACCTCTCCCTGCCGGAAAACGGCGCCCCAGACCCGCACAACCGGGTGCGGGAACTGATTGCCGGACGCACGGTCACCATCCCAGACGCCTTCGACGAGTCCGCACTGCGGGCAGCACAGGCTCTGGCCGATGACGGCGACCGGCTGCTGGCCGACGCACTCACCCGGTGCCTCGCCACCGGGAGGGTGGCCCAAGAACTCGCCGGCGCCCCACAGCTCCTGACCCGCTATGAGCACAGCACCCCAGCCGCCAAGGCGCTCCTCGAGGCAGCGATGGACGCTCGCCGTCTCGGAGTGGGTCAGCACCTGCCGCACGACTTCCTCGCCGACGCCGCCATCGACTACCTCAGCCAACCGGACTTCGACAACCTCACCGAAAACTGGGCGGAAGCAGCCTTCACCGACTTGGCGCGCCGCGGCCACGGCGGACAGACACCCCTGCACCGTACCCGCCCCCGTCCCAACCACCGCCCGGCAACCAGACCACCCTCGGCGACCCCGCCCATGAAGCCTGCTGCGGGGCCGGTGTATCGCCTCGCTGACTACCTGGAGCAGTACGGGCACACCACCCGCCGGCTCCTCTGCCCCCCGGCCTCCTTCTGGCACGCCGCCCACAGCCACCTCAGTTACCCCGACGACCTCAACAACCTTTCTGAAGCAGCCCGCGACCGGTATCGCCTCCAGTGGGCTCACCACCTCTGCCACCGCGCCGCCGACGCCGGCAGCACCAACGCCCTCGCCCGGCTGGTCGAGTCACGGGAGGAGGCGAGAGACCGGGAAGCAGCCGAAGCCTTCGCCTGGGAGTGCGCCAATGCCAGCAGCACCGACGGGCTGTACCGCCTTGCTGCCATGCGAAGAAAGGCCGGTGACCTGGAGAGCGCCGAACGGCTGTACCGCGCCGCCGCCCGCGGCGACCCCTTCGCCCTGGGGCCCGTGGTGGCGATGCGGGAAGAAGCCGGGGACCGGGACGGCGCCGAAGCCGTGGCCCGCCAGTTCGCCGACGAGGGTGTCCCCTACCACCTGTACATGCTGGCCCGAATGCGGCAAGCCACCAACTGGGAGAGCGCCAAACGGCTGTACCGCGCGGCCGCCGATGCCGGATACACCAGGGCCGAGGACGAACTGCGGGAGGCAGAAGCACGGGTCCCGAAGCCCGCCGACACCATCAACGCCATGCTCACGGGGAGAACGAGGACAGGGAAAGCCTTGAACGGCTGTACCGCACCGTGGAGGACTCCGGCAACAGACACGCCTTGTACCGACTGGCCCAAGTGCGGGCGGCGGCCGGCGACCGGGAGGACGCCGAACGGCTTTACCGGGCCGCCGGCATTGTCCTCGCCCTGGTCCCCTTGGCCCGGCTGCGGGAGACGGCTGGGGACCGGAAGGAGGCCGAGCGTCTGTACCGCGCCGCCGTCAACGCCGGAAACGTCAACGCCCTGACCGACCTGGCTCGGATACGGGAGGAAGCCGGGGACCAGGAGGAAGCCGAAGCCCTCGCCCGACAGGCCGCAGCCACTGACTACGGATACACCCTCTACGGGTTGGGGCGCATGCGAGAGAAGGCCGAAGACCAGGAGGGCGCCGCACGGCTCTTCCACGCCGCCGCTGAGGCCGACAACACCGACGCCCTCGCCGGCCTGGCCCGGATACGAAGAGAGTCTGGAGACCGGGAAGGAGCTGAAGCCTGCTTCGACGCCCTGTCCCATCTCTTCCGGATGCAAGAGGAGAACAGAAATTTTTTCAGCGACCAGACTCCCATCAGGCTGGCTGACAGGCTGGAACAGATCGGGGATCAGGAAGGCGCCGAACGCCTCTACCGCGCTGCCGCCGAAGACGGCGACGCCAATGCTCTGTTCCACTTGGCGAGGATGCGGGAGCAGGCCGGGGACCCAGAGGAAGCCGAAGCCCTCGCACGACAGCCAGCGGACGCCGGCGACCCCGACACCCTGTGTCACCTGGCACGGATGCGAGTAGAGGCCAGGGATCGCGATGGTGCTCAGCGGCTGTACCGTACTGTCGCCGACTCCGGCAGCATCAACACCATGACCAGGTCGGCAAAACAAGAAACCACCCTCAGCCCAATTGACGAATGGTGGCCCCACGGGCTGGATCCGGACGGCACACCCACACCTCCCTGGCAGTAACCGAGGAACCGTCGGCCGATTGCAGCTCGCACTCCAGCACACGCTGAAGAAATTCCCCACAAGGAACCCGAAAGGACCCACTACAGCGGCCGGGTGCCGCGCGAGGAGTGCACCCCCCGTAACTGAACTCCGCCAGTGCCAGGCCAAGGTCCATTGTGGGTGCCTCAGAGCGAAGCCAGTCCCGCACCCGCGGCGGCCATAATCCCCCTTGGCCCTTGGCCCTTGGCGCCAGCACCCCTCCCCTGCAGTCGGGGAGGAAGGAGACGACCCGCAGCCGCACACCTCCCCTCACCGGCCCCTCCGCGACCGACATCCGCCGCTGGTGCGCCGCCACCCACGCCCACCACCAGGCGCACGACCTCATCATCCAGTCCATCAACGCCGAGTCGATGTACCGGCAGTGGCGCGACCAGGTACGCGCCGGACTCCGGCACCTCCAGGCAGGCCGCGTCCAGGCCTACCGGGCGACGGAACGCCACCGCCTCTACTCCGCCGGCCTCGTCCCCGGCCTGCTCCAGACCGAGGGCTACGCACAGGCGGTGCTCGCCATCGCCGCGAACGTCCACGGCCTGCCCGCCGAGGAAAGCACCGACGCCGCCCGCGCCAGGGTCGAACGCTCCCGCATCATCCACGAGATGGGCCACCGCTTCGTCGTGGTCGTCGAAGAGCCCGTCCTGTACTGCCAGATCGCCGATCCCGAACCGATGGCCGCGCAGCTCGGCTACCTCCTCACCGCCGGCGCACTCCCGGCGGTATCCCTCGGAATCATCCCGATGACCGAGAGGCGAACCCACTGGCCCGAGGAAACCTTCCACATCCACGACGAACGGCTCGTCTCCATCGAACTGGTATCCGCAGAAGTGAACGTGACCCAGCCCAGCGAAATCACCCAGTACCTCGACACCTTCGAACGGCTGCGGAACATGGCCGTGTACGGGGCAGACGCCCGCACCCTCATCCTCCGGGCCATCGAAGCCCTGCACTGACACAGGCCACCACCACACGCCCCCCCGTACGCGGCCTCCCCTGGAGAAAGCCACGCGGGGCAGTGGGCGGGTCATTGCGCGGGGGTCACCGAAATCGACGTTCCAGGCGGGGTCGGGTCCGGGTACCAGAGGGTGAACGCATCGTCCGGCAGGTGTCTGCCGGAGGCCACGATGTGTGCGTGCCTCGCGATGCTCAAGGCCTCATCGGCGGCGTGCTCGAGACCGCATCCGGCGGCCGTCGACACTCGGGCCACGGGCAGTTCCGCCAGCACATCGGAAGTCAGCGACGATGCGATCGAAGTCCTGGCGTGCCTGCGTGATCAGCCGGCCAGGAAGTAGTCGAAGCCGTTGTCGCAGCATCCACCGCTGATCCCGTTGGCAGCGGCGCACCAAGGGGTCGTGCAGGAGTTCGCCATCAGGTCCCACGGCACCTGCTGAGCAGCGACGATCTCCTCCGCCGGATGCGTGGCTGCCCGGCGCGCGACGTATTCGCGGTTGCGGGGGTGGACGCTTAAGTTACGGGCTGCGCAGGCGTGGGCGCGACGCCACTACGTGGGGAGCGCACGCTCGCCCCGCATGACGTCCGGGAATGGGACGGCCATCAAGGAGTTTCGGTCAGGGTCGCCGAGGACTTCGCAAAGGGCGCCCAGGAAGCCCACAAGGGCAAGTCGGCCGGGTCGCTCTGCCCCCGTTCAGCAAGCTCCCCCATGCCGCTCTCCTGGCGGCCGACCAAGGTGTTCCGCCGCCCTGACACCTCCTCACCCGCCGCCCGGCTGCCCCGACACCCCCCTCAGGGGCACAGCCATCGACGCGCAACAGGACAGGCCCGGTGGTGTTGTCGTGGGCAGAGCAGAGGTCGAGGCCGGGCCGGGTGCGAGCGGCTGAGAGGCCTGGAGGTCCTCGTCGGCTGGTTGGATCACGTCATCTGCCCGCCGCAGCCCGGGATGTGACACTGCGCTCCGCTGAGGGGGGTCAGACACGCATGACCGCCGCCGACGCGAGGGCGCCTGCCGCCCACGCGAGCAGCAGGCTTTGCTCCTTGGTGAGGCCGTTCTGGGTGGCCCACCGCTTGGCGAGGGCGCGGACGATCACGCCAGTGGCCGCTGCTGCCTGATTTTTGGACATGAGCCGGGTCCTTTCGAGAGAAGCAAGAAGACGCCCGTGTGGCGTCGTGCACTCACACAAGCAGGCCAAGACCGCAGGTGGCCATGTGCGAAGAGGCGTTTGCACGTTAGGGCGGCCCCGGCCGGGAGTACTCGGGTCGTTGGGGCGGCCGCTGCCCCTTTACGCTGCCTGGCATGACGGATGACACCCGTGTCCTGCGAGGCGATGACCTCCTTCGCGCCGCGAAGAAGGCCGGCTTCCGCACGATGACCGACAGGCGACTGGAGGACTTCCGCCGCGACGGCCTCATGCCGCGCCCTGTGCGCGTCGCCAACGACGGGCGCCGACCGGTGTGGATCTACCCGACCGGCAGCGACCGGCAGCTCGTGAGACTCCTGTGCTGGCGCCAGCACACCAAGAGGGCCGACGTGCTGCGCGTCGTGCTGTGGCTCGAGGGCTTCCCCCTGGCCCTGGACGCTGTCCGCACGTCGGCAAGCGCCGTCCTTGACGGCCTGCTCCACGAACTGGACCAAGCCCTGCACGCCGAGGCATCCCGCCAGGGCCTGGACCCGGTGGCCGAACAGGACACAGCCCTTTACGGCGTCGCGACGACCCTCGCCGCCCAGCGCGGCACAAACGCTGTCCCCCGCCCGATCCGCGTCCCAGCCGGCGAGCGGGCCACAGCGATCGCGCATCTGCTGCAGATCTTCGCCCTCGGCAAGCAGCCAGACGTGACAGAAGAGCAAGCGCGGACGATCGAGAAGGTCCTCGGCGTTTCCCCCGGCAGACGACAGCGCGTAGAAGATGCCGGCCCCTGGCTGACCGGCCCGGCCAGCGCCCTGGTCGGCGCCGCTGACATCGTCTCCCTGCCGAGAATGGCTGAAGCGCTCGCCGAAGCAACCGATGCCCAATGGCAGGAAGCCCGCTCTCCCGCCGCAGCCCTCTTCCTCCAACTCCCCCTCGCCACCCGGGCCCTTGCCGCGATGACCGGCAAGGAAAACGTCGCAGGCATGGGCGGACTTCCCGCTGGGGACAGCGAGCCATTGACGGGCGTCCTGCTGATCGCCTTCGTGCTGGCAGCACGCCGTGCCGACTGGGCCGGCAACGTGCAATCGCTGACCGACGCACTGACACCATGGCCTGCCCTGATCAGCGACATGCAGCAGGTCCTCGACATGCCCCAGCACCAACTCGCACACAACCTCGCCGGCCACGGGCCCGAGACCCGGGACCGCACACAAAGGATCATCAACGCCCTCCAGGACGGCCAGCTGGATTCAGGCCCCCACCCGCCCCCTGACGGACGATGAGCAACAGGGCGCGTCGTTCACACAGAACCCGTCGCAGTCGCGGGGCTGCCCCCTCACCACAACTCCTGCCATAATTTGTTTTACGGGTCGGGTGGGCCGGCCCGCCGCCGCACAGGACGGGAACCCCCTTCCGCCATGACCTCGCGCCGTGAGCCCCGCCTGGCCGACGCTGCCGAGATCGCCGCCGAACACGGTCTGACGTCCGCACGGATCAGCCAGTTCTCCACCGCGCGCACGAAGAACACGGCCGGCCAAGCCTTCCCCGAGCCCGTCGGCAAACGCGGCCGCGCCCGCCTGTGGGACCACACGGAAGTCACCGCATGGTTCGCCCACCGGGCACCGGCACGGCTCACCGAACACACACCGCCCGAGCTCGACCCGGAGACCCTGCTGAACGCCGCGGACGCCTCCCGCTACCTCGGCTACAAGAACACCAACCAGGTCAGCACCTTCGTACGTGACCACCCCGGCTACTTCCCCGAACCCGACGCCGTCGAGGAGATGGGCACGACCAGCAACCCCTACCGCCGGCAACTGTGGAAGGCGGCAACCCTGAAGGAGTGGATGGCCACCCGGCCCGGCCGCGGACGACGCACCGGCACCAGGCCCGCACCGCCGCTGCCCGACGTCCCCGCCGACGGCGACCCGGACGAACTCCTGGGCGCCAGCCAAGCAGCCGCCCTACTCGGCTACAAAAGCGTCGGCTCCTTCTCCAGCAGCCTCGCCCAAGGCAACCTCCCCCTGCTCAAAGAAACAGACGGGGTCGCCGAGAACGCCGGACGCCAGAACGGACGCCGCCGCTGGACCCGCCGACGCATCCTCGAACAAGCCGCCCAGCGAACCAAGAAGTAACCACGCGGCGGTGCACCGACCACCGCGCGCCACCCCCTACAACGCGGAAGCCGGCTCTCGGGGTTGGCCCCCTTGTGCGGGCCGAGCACCGCACCACGGCCGGCGCGGCCCGCCACCACACCCGCAGCAACCGACGCTCCTACGGACCGGCCATCACCCGCCTTCCCACCACCCCGACCAGGACCCCGACCACGAGGAGCTCTTGGGTTGGAGCGCCGGTCGGGGGCGCGTGGCCGGGGCCGCGGGCCCTCGACCAACACCCCCACCACAAAACCGTTCCCGGGTCGTGACCGTGGTCGGGGCCTCATGGTCGTCCGCCTGGTCGAGGGTGGAGGGTTATCTACCCGCCATGACCCCTCCCCCTCCAGGTTTCCCGGACACCGAACAGGCCCCCAGCCCCACCGAACCCCTGCGCCTGCAGGTCCTGACCGCGCTCGCCCTGCACCGCATGGGCACCACCGGCCAACTGCGCCGGATGCTGCGTCCGGACGGGTCGCGTCAGCTGGTCTCCCGGGTGCTGAACACGCTGCGGACGACGGGCTTCACCGACCGCACCCCGCTGCCCCGGTCGCGTACGCACGCCTGGTACCTCACCCCCGAAGGAGCACGCCAGACCCGCGACCTCCCCACCCTGCGCGGACGGCCCCCCTACCCCATCACCACCACGACCGCGGCATCCCTGAAAACCGCACACACCCTCACCGCCGTCCGCGCACACCTGACCTTCGCAGCAGACGCCCGCCGGCACGGGCACGAACACGGACCCTACGACTGGACCCCCGAAGTCGCCCACCCCATCGGCGAAGGCGAACGCCTCATCGCCGACGCCCTCATGCACTACACCCTCACCGACGGCGAACACCGCACAAAACTCCGCGCGTTCGTGGAAATCGACCGCACCACCATGAGCAGCGAACGCCTCGCCGTGAAACTGATCGACTACGCACGCCTGCACACCTACGAAGCCCAGCCCCCCAGCCGCCGCAGGCCCACACCCACCGGCCCCGCATGGCTGCGCTGGTACCCCCTCTTCCCCCGCATCCTCTTCCTCCTCACCGGCGCCCCGCGCACCCGGCTTCAGAGCCGCATCAGCGACCTGCAAGCCATGACCGCCCAACACCCCCTCGTCACAGCACTCGCCCGCACCGTCCCCCTCGCAGCCGCCACCCTCGAAGACATCGAACACCACGGACCCTCCGCGCCGGTGTGGACACCGCTCTCGGGGGGTGGGACCCGCGCATGGACCGAGCTGTAACCACAGCGACCACGCATGCGCGGCCCGAGGGATCCGGGGCATGCCCGATGCATGCGGCCTTACGGCTCACAACGCACGTCCTCGACGCTCACGGTGGACGCGCGGGGCAGAGCCGCGAAGCGCTTTGCGGCGCGGCCGCCGTGAGGAAGGCATCGCGGATCTCCGTGAGGCAGGCACCGCCTTTGCGCGGCCCCGGCGCAAGGCGGCCGCCCACCGGCCGGCCCACCCGAAAAGATCACGTGCCGCCGATGCACCACGAAGGCCTGCTGCCGCAGTATTCGAGCAGGATGCACAGGGTGCCCGGACAGGCCTGCTCACGTCTCACTCCTGCCGGCGCAAGGTAGAGGGTGGGCTCCTCTACGGGTCTCGGGGGCCGCCTGGGCAGCGGCGGCTGGACGCTGCCGTGTTCTCAGGCGTGCGGCTCGGTGGTGATGGTGCCGTTACGGACACTCATGACGAAGGCGATCCATGCGGCCTGGGGGAAAATCAGCGCAGGGCGCCGCGTGTCCTTGGAGTCGCGTATGCCGATCTTGGTTGTGCGGGTGGCGGCTTCGATGCAGTTGTTGCCGGTGCCGTCGCTGTATGAGGACTTGTGCCAGGCTTCTTCCGGCGCGAACGCCGTGGAGGGCTGCTGGGTTTGGTGAGTGTTCAATGGCCCTTACTTTCCGGTGAGTGCTTCCAGGAACTGGATGGTCTCTTCAAGGCCGAGTGCGGCCCCGACCATCGCGTTGAACCGGCGTGTGAACCGGTCGACTTCACGGGGCTTGTCCGAGGTGGACACGGCTCCCCAGGCATTGTCGGTCTGGACCCGGGACGGCAGCTCCCCGAGGTCGAGAATGGTGAAGTCGTTGGTGGCCCGGTAGCCGCGTTTGAAGGGCAGTACCTGGACTGAGATGTGGTCCTTGCGGGCGAGGTTGATGATTTCGCGGTACTGGTCGCGCATGACGTTGTCGTCGCCGACGGGGATGCGTAGCGCCGCCTCGCCCAGGATGACCCGGAGACGGACGTCTTCTCCTTCGAGGACTCTGCGTTTGCGCTCCATCCGCAGATCCACGTTGCGTCGCGCGAACTCGCTGGTGGTGTCCTCTACGGGGCGCTGCACCTCGAAGAGAGCCTGTGCGTAGGCTTCGGTCTGCAGGAGGCCGTACACGACGGTCGGGTGGTAGGCCAGGATCTGTGTTGCCTCGGCTTCCAGGCCGACGAAGTGTGGCATCCCGGTCGGCATGAACGCCCGGTAGTGGGTGAGCCAGTCGTCGTTGGGTGCCTCCCGGTTCAGCTCGATGAGTTGCTCGATCAGTTCGTCGTCCTCGACGGCGTAGCGTTTCAACAGCGTGCGCAGGTCGGCGACGTTGCGCCGGAAATTGAGCTCGCCGTTTTCGACGCGTGCCAGTGATGCCTCGGACAGCGCCTTCAGTCCACGCACCGCGGCTTTACGGGTCATGCCTCGCGCCCTGCCCTCCTCGATGGGAGGGCAGTTTTCGCGCAGCTGTCTGAGTTGGATGCCGAGCTCCAAGCGCCGCCCAGTTGCGCCTCGCTTCGCCGCCATCTGTGCACCATCCCCATGCGTGTCCGCTGGTTGAGTACGCCTGTGCGCAGAGTCTGGCATCCGCTGAGCACTCATCGCATCACCTTGTGCAGGTTGGCGCATAGTCCATTTACGACCCTGCTGAATTTTCAGCGGCGATCCAGTTGCTTCCCATTGCGGTCTGCCGCCACGGTAGTTGAGCCGACGCAAGCGGGGACAGGCAGGCACACAAGCTCCGCCTCCGCTGCCACCAACACCCACACCCCCCATGCCCTGGACGCCCGGAGGTCTCGCCATGGAACCCGCGCATCTGACGCCAAGGGACGGCGTCCACTCTGCCCTTGAACTCACTATCAGGCGCGACCTCCACCCCAACGCCGAAGGCATCTCCACGGCCGATGCTGCCTGGCCCCGGCGCCTGCGCCGCATCATGCGCGCAAGCCTGCAGCACTGGGGCCTGCACAATCTGACCGAACCTGCGGAACTGCTGCTGACGGAACTCGCGACGAACGCCCTGCGCCACGGCAAGGGACGCGAGGTCAAAGTCCGTGTCCTTCTGCGCGGCGCCCGATGCGTGATCGAGGTCGCCGACGGCTCCCCCACCCGCCCCGAACCACGCCACGCTGCGCTCGACGACGAGGGCGGCCGCGGCCTCCTCCTCGTCGAAAGCCTGGCCGCCGAGTGGGGCGTCAGCCAAGACGGGACCACCACCTGGTGCACCCTCCCCCTGACCAAAGGAGACAACCCCATGCCATCCGCCGCGGCGACCGCCCCGGTCCTGCGCGAGATCCCCATCGATCTCCCCCCTGACCTCAACGCCCCCGGCTTAGCCCGCATCCAGGCCCGCAGTCTGCTCACTGTGCTGGACTGGCCTGGAGATCAGCACTTCGCCGCCGACGTCCTGCACGTCCTCGTCGACAACGCCGTACAGCACACCCCCACCGGCACGGAGACCAGGCCGACCTTCGGCGCGCGTCTTCACGTCACCGAGGCTCACGAACTTCTCGTCGATGTCACCGACGCCGTGCCTCAGTTCCCGGACTTCGACCAGGCCATCGGTGGTGAAGGCAACCGGAGCCTGACAGAGATCACCAGCAAGGGCGTGGAACTCTCATGGTTCCTGGTCGGCAACGACTACCGCGCCAAGACCGTGCGGGCCGTTCTGCGTCCCGGGCCGGTGCCCCTGTGATGGCCGCGGCACAAGCGCTGCCGACCCCCGCGCAGGTCATGCAGAACCTGATCGAGAACGCGGGCGAGCCATGCCAGCCGGCCTCCGACATGGCTGACCTCGCCGAGCTGATCCGCACCCTGATGGCGGTCCAGGCGCGCCGTGACAGCCGTGTACCGCTCGGCGGGAACCTCTTCGACGTCGTCATCACCAGCTCCGGCCTCCAAGCACGCGGAGCCGTCGCCCTCATGGACGCGATCCAAGACGGATGCGGGCCCGTGATCGAGGACCCCGACAACAGCTGGTTCTACTGGCTCGTCCCACCCGGCTCCAGTTCCCACTGGGAGGCGCACTCCCACGCCGTGTGCCTGGGCGCGCCCCACACGATCACACTGCCCTCCCTGAACAGGCACGTACCCCCGGGGCCGTACTGGTTCCGCCCCTGTGCGAGCGACCGGCTGGTGCCCCTCGGGCCGCTGCGTGAGACGCTCGCGCAGCTGCGGCCCGAGCCGGCACCGCACGCCGCGCTCACGAACTGGCTCGATAGCACCCCCTGAACACCGTGTTCGCGTGCGCTACCCGTTGGGCGCCCGTGAACACGGTCAAGACCCTGCGGCCAAAGCGGTTCCCGCCTCAACCGCAGGGTCTCTTCGCGGACTCCTGTCCGGTGGTCCGGTTGATCCCCCAGGTCCCGGCCCACTGGACGGGCACCACCCCCAGCACGGGGCCACGACCCGAGTTCGCGCTCCCTGTGACGGCACCCTCCCCGCGCCGGCACCCGAACCAAGCGCCCCTGATCCCGAGGAGAGGGCTCATGACAATCGCTCCCCATGCTCCGGCAGCACAGACCGCGCTGCGGTTCCTTGCGCTGGAGATCACCGGCAGGTGCCAACTGACCTGCCCGTCCCAGTGCTACGCGCAGGCAGGGCCGACGCATGGCCACGGCAGCATGACCGAGGACGACTGGCACCGCGTCATCGACGAAGCCGCCGCTCTCGGCACACGAACGGTGCAGTTCATCGGCGGGGAACCCACCCTGCACCCCTCGTTCGCCGACCTCGTGCAGCACGCCCTGGGCGTCGGCCTGGCCGTGCGGGTGTACAGCAACCTGTACCGGGTGCGCTTGGAGCACTGGACGCTCTACGGCCGTGCGAACCTGAGCCTGGCGACGTCGTACTACAGCGACAAGCCGGCCGAACACGACAAGATCACCGGACGGACCGGCTCCCACCAAGCGACCCGCGCCAACATCGTTGAAGCCGTCCGCCGCGGCATCCCCGTGAAGGTCGGCATCCTCGACCACGGCAACGGCCAGCGCGCGAAGGAAGCCCGCGCCGACATGCTTGCCCTCGGCGTTCAGGACGTCGGCATCGACCGCCTGCGGGCCGTCGGCAACGCCGCAACCACACCGGCAGTTGCCTCCACGACCCAGCTGTGCGGCCACTGCGCCGACGAGAAGGCAGCCATCCTCCCCGACGTGTGCGAAATCGGCCGTTTCCTTACCGCGGGCGACGTCAGGCACGGTTCCCTGAAGGCAGTACTGAGCAGTCCCCGCTGGGCTGAGATCGCCGCGAGCATCCCCCGGCCGCACGGTGCGGATCCCTGTACCCCGGACTGCGCCCCGAACGACGACACGTGCAAGCCGGCCTGAACACCCCGCCCAAGGGACGGAAAGGAGAGCCCTCCCGATGGAGTGGAAGCCTCACGCACGTCGGCTGGCCGACGACCTGGTCCGGCCGGATTCACGCTGGCACGCACCCCTCGCCTCCACGCCGCGCCACACCTTCGTGCCGCGCTGGTGGGACCGCGGTGCAGCAGGCAGGGAGGTCCGCATCGGCGAGGACGACCCGGCTGCATGGATGCAGGCCGCCTACGCCGACCGGACCCTCGTCACCCGCGTCGGGCCCCTCCACGCCGACCACGCCGCCCCGGACACAATCGTGAAGACGGGCAGGACCACCTCCTCGTCGACCCACCCCAGCCTGGTCGTGACCATGTACCGGCATGCCGCGCTCACCGAGCACAGCCACGTCCTCACCACCACAGGCAGCGGCTACGGCACCGCCCTGCTGTGCCGGCTGCTCGGCGACGACCTGGTCACAAGCCTGGACATCGACCCCTACCTGGTCCAAGCGGCCACTGAACGGCTCGCCTCCACCGGGCTGCATCCGCACACCTGCGTCGGCGACCTCACCACGTCGCTGCCGTGGCAGTACGACCGGATCGTGCCCACCGTGTCCGTGCGGCGCATCCCACCGACATGGCTGACCGCGCTGCGGCCCGCAGGCCGACTGGTGACCACCATCTCCGACACCGGGCTGATCCTCATCGCCGACAAGACCCCAGACGGCGGCGCGCAGGGCCACATCGCCTACGACGGGGCGTCATTCATGCACGTCCGCCACGGCGACGACTACCCCCGTGACGCCCCCAGCGCCGCCGTGTGGGAGAAGGCACAGGGAGACGGCGAAAAAGTCACCCAGAGCCGCTACCCCCTGCTGTACGTCCCCCACGCCTGGGACGTGTGGTCGATGCTGGAACTGGCCGTCCCCGGAATCGACCATCGCATCAACACAGACGGCGACAAGCGCACGGTCTGGCTGCTGCACCAGGACGGCTCCTGGGCGCGGGCACGTGCGGTCGGCGCCAGCCAGGCACCCACGGTGCACCAGGGCGGACCCCACCGCCTGTGGAATGAACTGGAAACCATCCGCGACCGCCTCAACCTCGAAGGCACCCTCCCCGTTTACGGCGCCAAGGTCACCATCACCCCGGACGGAACGACCACCCTCACCCACCGGTCCTGGAAAGCCGTCCTGTAACCACCAGACCACCCCCGCCCCGCCCAGCCCCGCCCCGCCCCCGAGCCTCCCCCCCGGCTCGGGGGCGGGTCTGTACGGTGAGTGGTGTAACTCCCGAGCTGGAAGCGACAGTTGATGACTGACGTGACGAGTGACACCGAGGCCGGGAAGGCCGCTGTGAGTGGGACGGGCGCCGTGGATGAGGGGCTGGTCGCTGAGTTGGTTGCCCGGGCTCAGGCCGGTGGCGTGAAGCTCACCGGGGAGGGCGGCCTGCTGCAGCAGTTGACCAAGCGGGTGCTGGAGTCCGCGCTGGAGGGTGAGCTCACCGATCATCTGGGGCACGAGCCCGGTGGGCGGGCCGAGGGCGGCCGGGACAACTACCGCAACGGGCACCGCTCCAAGACGGTGATCACCGAGTCGGGGCCGGTCGAGATCGAGGTGCCGCGGGACAGGGCCGGGTCGTTCGAGCCGCAGCTGGTTAAGAAGCGTCAGCGGCGTTTGGGCGGGGTGGACGAGATGGTCCTGTCGCTGTCGGCGAAGGGGCTGACGCACGGGGGAAATCTCCGCACATCTCGCTGAGGTGTACGGCGCGGAGATCTCCAAGTCCACGATCTCCACGATCACCGACAGCGTGATGGCCGGCATGACGGAATGGCAGAACCGTCCGCTGGACAGCGTCTACCCGGTCGTCTTCATCGATTGTGTGAACGTGAAGGTCAGGGACGGGCAGGTCGCCAACCGGCCTGTCTATATGGCGGTGGCGGTCACCGCCGAGGGGCACCGGGACATCCTCGGCCTGTGGATCGGCGACGGCGGGGAGGGCGCGAAGTACTGGCTCCAGGTCCTGACCGAGATCAAGAACCGCGGCGCGGCCGATGTCCTGATGCTGGTCTGCGACGGTCTGACCGGGCTCCCGGACGCCGTGAACACCGTCTGGCCTGCGACGATCGTCCAGACCTGTGTCGTTCACCTGCTGCGGAACAGACTTCGTTACGCGGCCCGGCAGGACTGGGAGAAGATCGCGAAGGCGCTCAGGCCCGTCTACACCGCGCCGACGGAGGAGGCCGCCCTGGAGCGGTTCGTGGAGTTCACCGACGCCTGGGGCGGGAAGTATCCGGCGATCGTCCGGCTCTGGGAGAACGCCTGGGCCGAGTTCGTGCCCTTCCTCCAGTTCGACGTGGAGATCCGCAAGATCGTCTGCGCCACGAACGCGATCGAGAGCATCAACGCGCGGATCCGCAAGGCCGTCCGGGCCCGGGGACACTTCCCCACCGACCAGGCCGCCCTCAAGTGCGTCTACCTGGCCGTCATGAGCCTGGACCCGACCGGCACCGGACGCAAACGCTGGACCATGCGCTGGAAGGCCGCACTCCAAGCCTTCGACATCACCTTCGACGGCCGGCTCACCGCCGGACGCCGCTGAACAAAACCGACTGAGTTCCACCGTTCGCTACACAGACCCTCAGCGAGGTGGTGGGGAACGGCGTGCTGCAGACCTGTCGCTGCTGTCGGATGTGCGACGGCCCGGTGGCGGGCGGGCCGTCGCTGGGCGGTTACCAGTTCAGATCGGCCGATGACATGATGGCGGCGACTTCGTCGTCCTCGTCAGCTGGTGCAGTGAGGGCTTCCATGACGAGGTTGCTGATGAGGACGTCGAGGTTGCTGGTGGCTGCGGTGTTGAGTTCGCCGCGGATGTAGCTGAGCCCGCCGTTGGCGTACTCCTCAAAGATGCGCACCCGTTCGTCGAGTCGGTCATCGGCGAGGATTTTGGGGTCGTCTTGGACTTCGACGGCGGCGAGCATGTCGATGAGGACGTCTCCGTAGTGGCGTCCCTCCATGAGGGAGAGTCTGATCGGCTCGCCTGCCTTGTCGAAGGGTTCGCGGCGCTGCTTGCGCTGCCCCAGAGCCGCGGCGAACATGATGGTGTCCACCAGGGTGCGGAAGGGGCCGTCCTTGCTCTGGAGTTGGTTGAGCAGGTCTTCGTGCTGGGCTGGTCTGCGGAAGCGGTCGAGGGTCGCCATCAGACGGTCACCTTCTCCAGGACGCTGTGTTCGAAGTCGCCGTGTGAGACGTAAGGGACGGCGTGGTTGTTGATTTCGATCGTTTCTTCCTGGGCCGCCCTGTTGGGGGTGACGGAGCGCAGGACGTACATGCTGGTGGCTGAGCGTTGCAGATTCTCCATGACCTTGCCGCGGGCTTGCGACTGAGACAGCAAGGTGACGATCTGCGAGGTGAGCTCGGGCAGCGCCCGTGAGATCTCTTCCTGATAGGTGAGGTCGAGGCTGCCGAACGGGGCGTCCATGATCACCGGGTAGATGCCGCCTCCGCCCTCGAGTGGGTCCTCGGATCCGCTGCGCAGGTCTCGGAGGTTCTTGGCGACCTCGGAGACCGCGCCGACGAAGGAGAGGCTGAGGATCTGGTTCTCTCCGGTCGACCGGATGGCCACACCAGCGGGTGACTTGAGGTGCAGCTGGAAGAAGTCGTCGATCTCAGGGGTGTACGACTTGATGAAGATGCGGGAGAAGACTTCCTTGATCTTGCTATCAAGTTGCTCTCGGACCTCTTCGGTCTTGAGGGCGAGGACTTGCTCGAAGGCTGCCATGACCTCCTCGACGAGGCTGACCTGCTGCTGGACACGCCGAGATTTCTCGTCTGCGCTGTGGGCTTCCTTGAACTGGCGTTTGGCGATGCCAATCTGCTTCTCGATGTCGGCGACCTCGTCTATGCGTTGCTGGCGCTCGACCAGGGCGCGCGTCTTCTTCTCCGCGTATTCCTTACGGCGCAGCTCGAGGCGTTGCACGTCCTGAACGTTGACGCCTTCGAGCTGGCGGTCGATGTCGCTGCGTTCCGCGTTGAGGTGGTTGATGGCTTCGTTGACCACCAGAATGTCCTGGGCGTTTTCCTTCAGATCCGCAAGGAGTGCGGAGCGGTCATCGCGCAGGTTCCGCATCTGGCCGTCGACGTAGACCCATCGGGCTTCGACGTCGGCGAGGCCCGCGTTGTAGCGGCGTCGTTCGAGTTCTGTGTAGGGCGTCGTGCCTGGCTCTAGGTCTCGCCCGCACATGCAAGTGCCGTCACTGAGGAGGGTGTCGATGAAGCTGCGCTGGATGCCGGCAGGCAGTTCGCGGCGTTGCCGCATGCCTTCGGCGAGCTTCATGACGGTTTCATCCGTGCCCGTCGTGAAGGCGATGAAGCCGCTCTTGGACAGGCGCTCTCGTTTGCGAGCTTTGAGCTCGGCAAGTTTGTCCTGCTCGGCTTTGATCTGCCGGGTCAGGCGGCTGCGTTCCTTTTGCAGGGGGGCGGCTTGGTCGTGGGTGCGCAGGGCGCGTTCGGCTTCGTCTACCTCTTGCTGGTAGCTGCTGGCGTCGCTGGAGAGCTGCATGGCTTTGGCATCGGCGTCTGCTTTTTGCTGTTCGAGGCGTTCGATCGTGTCGGCTAGTTCGCTGAGGCGGCTGTCGCTCTTCTTGTCGATCTCCCGGGCTAGTTGCTTGGATGCTTTGGGCAGGTGGATGTGAATGGCGCGTTCAATGGATTCAAGATTGAGCAAGGTCTTGATGGCGCGTTTGACCTCATCGTTGTTCTCGTCTCCGGAGAACATCTTCTCCATGCGTTCACCGTTGAAGAAGAAGAAGCGACGCAGTCCTTGAGGAAGGATTTTCTCGATGCGGTCCTGGCCGTTGGCCACGGGCCGGGTCTCGCCGTCGGCGCCGGTCTCGAGTACTTTGAGACGGGGTTCTTCCGCTGTCTGCTCGTCGGTTTTCTTGGTGACGGTGATGTCCCGGGTGACGGTGAACTGCGTGCCTTCGTGTTCGAATTCGAGCTTGACCCAGGCGCTGACGGAGTTCCCGATCTCGGCGTCCGCCCAGGCTTTGTCGTGGATGACGCGGTGCTGCTCTTCGACATCCTGGGAGAAGGTCCCGTAGAGGGCCCAGGCGAAGGCGTTGAGCAGCGTGGTCTTGCCTGCGCCGTTGTTCCCGAAGATGAGGATGGCGGGTTTGCCGTCGTGGGTTGCCAGGTCCATGGTCTGCTCGCCGTAGAAGGCGCGGAAGTTGCTGAGAGTGAGCCTGTGCAGCCTCATTTGACCAGCCCCTTGACTGCCTCAACGATCCCCGGGACGACCTGTGTCGGGTTGTTGATGTGCAGGTATTCGTTCTCCAACTGCGTGACGACCTGGGCGAGTTTGCGGGCTTCCGGTGAGAGCTCGCTCAGTACGTCGCGGGCGGTGCGGCGTGGGGCAGTCGGGGTGGGGTCGGTCGTCAATGCGGCTCCCTCTGATATGCGGCGGGGACGGGGCGTGGCGGTGGGGCTGATTATGTGTCGAACAGACCGTAGCGTTTGCGCAGCGGGCGCAGGACGTCGAGGGTGTGGGCCTCGTTCTCGGCCAGGTGGGCGAACTCCTCGACCCGGGCGAGTTCTCCGCGCAGCATGCGTCGCTCGGTTTCGTGGTGGAGAGCGCTGGCGCCGTCGGGCGGGGTGACGATGAAGTCGATGATGTCTGCTGTGTCCTTGCCGGCTGCTTTGCGCAGGACACGGCCGCGGCGCTGGATGAACTGGCGGGGGTTGGAGGAGCTGGCCAGGAGGTAGGCGATGCGTGCGGCGGGGACGTCGACGCCTTCGTCGAGGCAGCGCATGGAGGCGATGGCCTTGAGATCGGTTGCGGAGCTGAAGCGGCGCAGCACTTCTTGGCGGTCGGCTCGCTTGGTCTGTGCGGTGTAGCGGGCGATCGTCATCCGCAGGTCGGTGCCGGCCAGGGTCATGACCTGTTCGAGTTGGCCCGGTTCTTCGGTGTTGTGTTCGTGAGCGAGGGGGTGGCGGCCTTCGGCGCAGTAGATCAGTTGATGCGATGCGCTCTGGCGTTGCTGGAGCTGGTGGCGCAGGGCGGGCAGTTTTGCTCGAGCGTGGCCGAGGATGTTGGCGCGTTTACGCAGCAGGGCGCCCAGAGGGCTGTCGTCGTCCAGGGGTGAGGTGGGGTGTTGGGAGGCGGCCATCAGTTTAGCGATTTTGGTGGTGACCTCGGAGTAGAGCTCTGCTTCCTCGTCGTCCAGCTCCACGAGTACGGGCGTGTAGGTGTAGCGGCACAGAGCGCCGCGGTGGATTGCTTCGCCGATGCCCATTTCGAAGACGATGGAGCCGAAGTAGTCGGTGAGGGCTTCGGTGCCGGCATCGTCGAACCAGCGTTCAGGGGTGGCGGAGAGGCCGAGGCGGAACTGGGCGTTGGCGGGCAGTGCGGTACGCAGGCGGGTTGCTCCGAGGTTGTGGGCCTCGTCGGCGATGAGGAGCAGCGGTTGGTTGTAGGAGCCCAGCAGGCGCTGGAAGGGGGCTTCGCTGAAGGTCTTGTTCGTGGTGACGATGACCCCGCCGCGTGCGCCGCCGAGGGCGAGAGCGTGCTGCAGGTCGACGGCGCGCTGGTACCAGGCGTGGGTGGATTCGTAGGCGCGCAGGGGGGTGATGCCGAACCAGCTGATGTCTTTGCCCCATTGGTCGACCAGGTGCTGGTAGGGAGCGACGACCACGGTGAGCAGTGGCTTGCCCTGCTTGTGGAGGGTGGAGGCGAGTTGGGCTGCGGCGGTGAGGGCGGTGAGGGTTTTGCCGGTGCCGGTTGCCATGCGGAACATGCCGCGGCCTCGGTGGTCGAACCAGTTGTTGACGGCGGCTTTTTGGTAGTCGCGCACCGTGAGTGCGGCAGGGATGGTCAGGATGCCGGCGGTGTCGGTGGGTGCGGACGGGGCGGTCAGGGGTGCACCGTGGTCGGGAAGGAGGTCGAGGTCGTTGCGTCCTTCGGTGTCCCGGGCGGCCTGTTCGATGATCTGCGTGGCGGCTTCAGTGAAGGGCACCACGCGCAGGATGCCTGTGCGGTCGTGCCAGAGGTTGTCGAAGTCTTCGCTGATGCGCAGGGCCCGGTCGGCGTCGCGCATGTCCCAGCTGCGGAAGACTTCGATGGATTCGAAGTTGCCGACGAGCGCGGAGCGGGTTTCATTGGCGCTGCCTTTAAAGGCTACGAGGTCAGTGCCGTCGTAAAAGACACCGATCTTTTCATGGTACATGCCGATGCGCTGGCCACTGCAGACGTAGGCCAGCTTGAATTCGACGCAGCCTGCGGCAACCAGGCGGCCAAGCTTGCCCAGTCCGCGGGCGGCATGGGGTTCTTCAATGGCCTGGTTCAAGTCGCGCAGCGCCGCGCGTTCCAGGACGGCGCGCAGCGCGTAGCCGGCTTCGATGTCGGCGATGTCCTGTTGCTCGAGGTAGGGCGAGGCGACGATGCGCAGGGTGCCGCCGCGGTCGGTGAAGTCGTCGAGTCCCTGTCCCAGCAGGGCGAGGCTGGAGGAGGTGAAGTATCCGACAGCGCGGTCGTATCGCGTGGCTGCCTGCAGGGCCGGGCGGTAGAAGTCGTTGACGATGTGTCCGCGGTCGCTGCGGTATTCCGGGCCCAGACGGGTGGCGCGCAGGGGCTTGGCGGGGTGCATCAGGTCAGTCCCATGCCCTTGATGAGGTCGTCTGCGGTGGGGGCGTCATCGTCGTCCCCTTCTTCGTCGGTGACGGTGTGCTGATAGGGCGCTGCGTGGGTAAGGCGGCGCACCTTTCCGCCGCGTGCGGTGAAGGGCGGCGAGGACATCACCTGGCGCAGCGTTGATTCCTTGATATCGAAGTCGTGCCTCAGGCAGCGGATGGCCTCGTCTACGTCGACGGCGCCGTCGTGGCGGTCGATGAGGTCGCTGACGAGTTCTTTGATCGGCTTGTAGACGGGCATGTCCCACTCGGTCAACGCCCACCGGTCCTTGGCGCTGCGCTGGAAGCGGGGGTCTGCATCCAGTTTCTGCTTGAGGTAGCCGCTCTGGATCGTCAGGTGCGCTTCCTCTTTGAGTTCTGCGGTGGACATCGGCCGGTCAGCGCGGGTGAGCGCCTCGACCGCAGCATCGAGATCGCGGGGTGTCTGGTGGACCGGGTGCGCGCGGTCGGGTTTAAACGTCCAGGCATCGCGACCGGTCATGCGGCACTGAGGGTCGCCCTGGAGCACTTTTCGCAGGGTGCGAAGTTGCACGTATCGCCCGAGGCGGTTGGAAATGTCCCATGCTGTCAACGGGGTGTCTGCGTCGCAGAGGATCTTGTGGATGTCGCTGCGCAGCACATGCAGCCACTGTTGCCTGCCCTCGCCCACCTCGTATCCGGCGGACTGCTGGCTTGTGCGGCAGAGCTGGAGCTGGTGCAGGTCGCCTGCGAGACGGCCCAGCCACCTTGAGCGTTCCTGAGGGTGGTGGGGCTGTGGGGCGGAGGTGGAGTGCGGGGGCTGGGTGAGTGAGAGGGTGTGTGGGGGGGTGTTCGCAGTGAAGTTCCCTGCGCTGACCGGGTCAAGCACGGCGTCACGGACACGGCGCGCCAACTGGCCCAGCTCACCCGGCAGCTGGTCGGCACGCTCCAGGATTTCACCGAGCGTGAACGCTCTGGAGTCAGGATAGCTTTCGGGAAGGAGCTCCGCTATGCGGGCGAGTGCATGTGAGAGGTACTGCCGGAGGGAGAGATTTTCGTTTTCTATTTCTGCCCACTCCCCCGGATGGGCACTCTCTGTTACGGCTGGCGGTGTGGCGGGGCGGGTCCATTCATGCCGGGCGGGCTGGTATACGAGTCCGCAGTGGCTGAGCCAGCGGTGCAGCTGTGCTGGATCCTGGGACGTCGCAAGGCTGGCCTCGCGCAGCCGGCGCTGCACGGTGTGATGGCTCATCACTTCGCCTGGCCCGAGCGCCAGGGCGCGGAGCGTGGCAGCGATGCACTGGTCGAGGTCACCGTCGAACAGCCAAGGGCCGTGGGAGGCGTCCCGCCAGCGCAACCCGAGCAGCAGGTGCAGCGGGGCTAGGGGGTGCTGCTCCGTGACGGCAACAGCAAGCCAGGGGTGACGCGTGATCAGGATGCGCCACTCGGTGGGGACGTGCAGGTCCCTCTCCACTGCACTGACCGCGCTCAGGGCGGCGGGGTCGTCGGTGAACGCTTGGTTGAGGGATTTCACCAGCTGGTTGCGGTGGCGGCGCACGGTCTGGCGGAGCAGGAGGTGATCGCGGGCCAGCACGTCGAGGGGAACCGGCTCGGCGGCACAGACGTGACGCAGGAGCACGTCGCGTTCGACGTCCTGCAGGTGGCTGAACCACGTGCGGCAGACGGTCACGGCGGCGTGGTCGGGTGCCGTGGGGTGCCAGTAGATTCTCATGCGGGCCGCCGTGGTGCGCTGGTGCTTCCCACCCGGAGCCGTGCAAGTCGCCGCCTGGGCGAGCTGCCCGGGAGTACGGCAAGCGGTGCCCGGTGGGGGGACGCAGCCGAGACTGCGTGAGTGCTTCCCTGACGCAGGTCAGGGCTGCCTACTGCCATGCGTGCTGTTCTCCGTGCGATCGAGCGGCTGCGTCGAAGTCCCCTGGTGATCCGAGGACTTCGAAGGGTATCCGGCAGCAGCAGTCGCGGTCTTGTGATGGCTCACAGCCATCACACCAGCCCGCGCCGAGGCTCCCGCCCCGCTCTATGAGACAGCCCATATCTGGCGAGGTTGTACGGAAGAAGAAAAATTCCTCAACCATCGACAGCCTGCGCCCTTTATCTCTTGATATGCAACCTTTCTTGGTTCGGCCTCCTTCTTCGGGAAGGAGGCGGTCTCGGCGGCGGCGCGGGGCTGGCTATGCCCGCGCGGACAGGGGAGGTGCCGTGCACGTGCATCGTCTGGCCGAAAGGGCATTCTGCCCGTGAAGCGGTGCGCCGTACGGGAAGGATTTCCAGCGGTGCGACCTGCCGGCAGGGCAACACGGCGGACGATGCAGCGCAGTCCGGGCGGTACCGGTACCCGTGCTGGCTCAGACAGACCTCACCATCTCAGGCGGCTGCTGTCTTGCGGTCCGGCCCGCAGCCGCCCGGGCGCTGGCCGGCACGCGTGCTGGTGCTGCTGTATGAGGCACGAGCGCGCCCCGGGAAGCGTGACGCTGCCTGGGGCGCGCCGGGGGTCAGGAGGGCAGGGCCGCGGCAATCATGCCTTCGATGACTGCCATGTCCTTGTCGGCGCCGAGGTATCCGATTCCGCGGTGCAGATGCACCGTCAGCAGGCGCTGGACGTTGTCGTCGGTGGGTGGTTCGCCGTCGGTAACGCAGCGCTGTTTGAGCAGGGCCAGGTAGATGTCGCCGTGCTGGCCGGCGAAGGTCTTCCAGTTCATCTCGACGTTGGAGTCGGTGACGATGTCTTTGACCAGCGGGGTGGAGGGGTCCTTCAGCGACAGCATCAGGGCCCAGCGGCACAGAACGTTCCACTGGGTGATGCCGGTGGTGCGCTTGAGGTAGACCAGCCGGTCTTTGGCGGGCTGGGACAGGCGGACGTGGTCAACCGACATGCTGGGCTCCCTCGTTCCACCAGTAGCCCTCGACGACGCTGGTGGTGAACTCGGTGTCGTCGTGCACCAGCGTGTAGGTGTGGGCAATGGACTTCTTCATGCGGCCCAAAAGGTGCTCGTCGATTTCCTCGTCGGTGGACAGCAGCAGGACCTGATTGCCGGCGTGGGGAAAGTAGCGGTCGACGAGGTGCTCGCGGTGGCGGCTGTCGAGCCGGCCCAGGGGGGTGTCGATGACGCTGGGCAGCCGGTTGCCGGCGACCCGCATCAGCCCCCACAGCAGGGAGACGGCCAGCAGCTGGCGTTCGCCCGCGCTCAGCCGGGCGGGGTCGATGGGGTCTGCGTCGGCGTCGGCGAGGGTCAGGGTGAACTTGTCGGTGTCGATCCGCAGATCGTGCACCAGGCCCTGCTTGCGCATGAGGACCTTGAAGCTCTGCAGGACGGCCACTTCGAGCCGGCTGATGTGCCGGGCTAGCAGGGCCGTGCCGAAGCGTTCCAGGGTGTCGCGGGCCTTCTCCGAGTACTTGATGATCCTTTCGACTTCTTCCGCTTTGACCTTGGTGCGCACAAACTCGGTGTGGGCCCGCTCCAGCAGCGAAGTGACGTACTCGCGGCGCCGTTTGAGGTCCTCAAGTGCGGCTGCGGCGCGGTCACAGGCAGCCTGGGCCCGGGCAACCTCCCCGATCTGCTCCTCGCGGGCGTGCTGGAGAGCCTCGACCTTGTGCTGGGCGGGGACACCGGCCAGCTGTCGGTCGAGCTGGTCGAGCTGGTCGGTCAGTTCCCCGGCCGTGTGCAGCAGTTGCGCGGATCGGGCCGCATCGCGCTGCAGGAGTTCATCCAGGACCGTGAGCTGGGCCGGGGCGTCGTGAGGGAGTTGGAGGTCGACGTTGAGTTCGGTCTTTGCCGCGCGTCCTGCCCGGTCGGCTTCCAGGTGGGCAAGGACAGCGGCGCGTGCAGTGTCGGGCAGCAGGTCAGCAAGCCACGCATCGCGCTGGTGCAGCACCTCAAGGACCTGCGCCGACTGCCGGGCCTCCAGCTCCTGGGCCGCTTGCTTGCGCAGATCCTGCAGCAGCGGAGCACCGAAGAGCAGCGGCAGGGGGCCTGCGGCCAGCTGGGTCAGCTCGGCGCGCACCTGGTCGCGCTGGGCGATGATCTGCTTCTTGTCGTTCTCCAGCTCCAGGCGGCGCGTGAACAGGTGCCCGCCTTCCTTCTCGAACGCCCTTTCCAGGCTATCCAGTTTGCGCTGGGCCTGGGCCAGCTCGGTGCGGCGCTGTCCCAGGGTCTGGTAGGCGACGTCGTAGTCGAGCAGCACCGCATCGCGCTCGGTTTCCTGGGCGCGGATGTTGTCCAGCAGGTGCTGCTCTTCGTCGGAGAGCTTCTGGCGCCGCTGGAGGGCGAGAAGGTCGTTGCGCAGCTGCTGCACTGTGCTCACGCCGAGCAGGGAGTGCACGGCGGACTCGATGACGGAGGCGGCGCGTTCGGGGTCGGCGAGTGATTCGATCTTCTCGCCGTCGAAGAAGGCCAGGGAGGCGATTTCCAAAGGGAGCAGGGACTCGACGTGGTCGGGCCAGCCCTCGCTCAGCAGCCGGTTGAACTTGCCCTCGGGCTGGACATGGCGGCCTGCCCTTGCACGCTGGGCGTAGGTTTCGTCGACGTAGACGTTGAGGAACTCTTTGAGGGTCTTGCCGCTGGTGTGCCAGCTGCGGACGACGCGGTAGTAGTGCTCGTGTCCGCCGGTCAGGACGGTGAACTCGAGGGTGATGGCGGAGCCGCGCGCCGGGTCTGCCTTGCGGTTGATGCTCTCGCGCAGGTAGGTCTCGTAGGACTTTGTGCCGCGGCCGCTGCAGCGGGCGCGGTTTCCGTAGAGGGCCAGCTGGATGGCGTCGAGCAGGGTCGTCTTGCCGCACCCGTTCAAGCCGCCGATCAGGATGATCGGCTTGTTCTTCTTCGGGGTGAGGTCGAGCGACTGCTTTCCACGGTACGCCCCGAATTCTTCGAGGGTGATCTTACGCAGGAGCATCGAGTTCGTTTTCGTCGTCGAAGGTCAGGTTCTCGGCGATGTCGTCGCGCCACTTCTTCTTGCGGGCGGCAAACTCCACCGCGTCTTCGTGGCTGTCGTAATAGCCCTTTTGCACAGCCTTCTCCAGTGCCTGGAAGAGGCCGGAGCGGCGGGCCATGGTGCGGTACTTGCGTTCGACGGCTAGGAGTTCGCGCACCATGTCGTAGTGCAGGTCATCGCCGTCGCAGACCTCTTTGAGGACGTCCATCTCGTCGGATCCCATGACGAGTTGCTCATCGAGCGGGCCGCCGGGGAAGGGCTCCCCGGTGGTCTCCTGGTAGATGCGCGGGAGGCTGTCTTCGACCTCGTGCTTGTCGAACACCCAGGTGCGGCGGATCTCGTGGAGCTCGTCCAGCGTGATCAGCTCGATCTTCTTGACGTGCTCGGGGGCGTGTTCGCGGATCCAGGTCTGTGCCCTGAGGAGCTCGCGCAGCCACTCTTCGCGGTAGGACTGCAGATAGGGGCCGTGGATGGCGTCGTCCTTGAACAGCATGACGGAGCCGTTCATCCGCCGGAAGTCACGCGCCGGCTTGTCGGGACGGGGGAAGGGGGCCTTGCGGCCAGGCGGCAGGTCGGGGTCGCCTTCTTCGTAGTGCCCAAACGGTGCGTCGAGCTTGTTGCGCAGGTCCAGCAGGGGGAGCATCCACTCCTTTTCCTCATCGTTTTGGATCATTGCGGACATGGACTTGTCCTGCTCGACGAGGGTGCAGGTCCAGCAGCCGAACCGGCTGGAGCCGCAGGAAGGGGTGGTGGAGTCCACGACCAGGGGGCATTCTCCGTCGCCGGAGGCGCCCTGGTACATGGTGAGCAGGTCCTGGTTGTTGTAGCCCCAGGGGTTGGGGACCTGCATCAAAAATTCCCACACGTCGTCGTTGGTCCAGTCCTCAACAGGGCTGTAGACGAGGGAGTTGGGAAGGTTGGCGTTGGGTGAGAGGCGGTCGCGGACGCGGCGCTTCTCGTGCTTTTCCATGGCGCGGGCGCGGGCTTGGCTTTCGGCTTTGCGGATGCCGAGCACCATGATGGCTTCGCCGTGGGCTGCCACGACGCTGCGGATGAAGGAGTTCGACGGCTTGATCTTGAGCCGTTCGGTGCACCAGCGGAACTTCGGCCGCGGAGCGGGGTAGCCGCGGCCGATCAGGTTGACCCAGAAGGTGTCCTTGATTTCCGGGGTCAGCCGGTGCGGCTCGATGGGCAGATCCTGCGCCCGGGCGGCTTCCTCCATCGTGGCCAGGGAGGTCGACACCCAGGCGGCCACGACGGGGTTCTCAACCAGCGTGTCGGTGCTGATCACATGAACGGGCTTGGTCCGCTTCTGTTCAGGAAGGTCCTTCAGGGCCATCCACACCAGCTGCAGGACGGCAGTGGAGTCCTTGCCGCCGCTGTAGCCGATGACCCAGGGCACCTGGTCGGCGGTGTACAGCTCGCGGATCTCCTCCGTGAGCTGTGCGGTGACCTCGTCCAGGGACTGCCCGTTGAACGGCTTGCGCCGCACCGGGGTGAGTCCGAGGTTGAGCGGAATGGTGCTCATGCATCGCCTCGCAGGTATGCGTCTTCCACACGCTGCTCTTCGGGGCTGAGCTCCAGCCCGAGGTGCTGACGCAAGTAGTTAACAGTGAGTGTCACGTTCTGATGGCTTTTGGATACGCGGCCGCCGACGATGGCCCGCCCTTCCCAGTCCGAGTTCGCCCGGGTCCAGTCCACGCCCTCAAGCGGCGCGATGCGCTTTTCCCACGTCGCCGTACCGGGCGTCTCCCGCAGGATCGTATTGCCCACCCGGCCCAGCGCGTGCAGGGCAATGCCGTGGCTGTGGATGAAGTCCCGGCGCATCTCCTGCGCCGACAGCTGACGCGAGCGCACCTGCCCCCACTCCGGAAGCAGCCCGTCGACACACTCCCAGAACGCGCGCGCCAGCGCAGTCGCCTCGTCCTGCTTCAACTCAAGGCCCTGCAGCAGGGACTGGTTGCCGAAGTACAGGGCGCTGAGCGTGAACAGCTTGCGCGAACGGGCGGACAGCGTGCTCTTCTCCATCTCGACAAAGCCTTTGAAGACCGCGGAACTGTCAGTGAGAGCACGGGTGATCTGGGCGTTGGCGTCCCGGTGATCATAAAGGACCCCGATCGAGCGGGCGGGGCGGACCGCATGCCGGTTCAGGTCGGCGAACATCTGCTGGGACCGGGCCAGCCCGGCGTCGCAGAAGAAGACCACCGCGATCGTCTCATCGCCCAGGTCGGGGTTCTCCCGCAGAGCCAGCTCGATGGCGGCGCGGCGGTGCTGGCCGTCGTTGATGAGGAAGCGGGCGTCCATCGGGATGCGCAGCTGCCCCGCACGGTGCGCCGCCCCGTCATCGCCCTGGCTCTCAAACACCAGGTCCCCGTCGACCGACGCAGTCAGTGCACTGAAGACGTAGTCCTCGGGATTGTCCAGAATGTACCGGGCGAGTGCAGGCAGGCGCCCCTTGTTCAGCACGCGCTGCGCTCTCAGCTCCGCCGAAAGATCATCTTCATCGAAGAGGAAGATCTTCGGGATGAGCCGCAGGGGGCACATGGAGGCGTAGAACTCCCTGCCCGCCTGCACCCCGCGGATCGCGGGGAAGGTGTACTCAAAGCCCGTGGACGCTCGCGAGGCAGCCCGCCCCGCAGCCTTGTTCGCCGCTTCAGTCTGCACTGGTGAACTGTAGCGCATGTACGTCACCTAGATAACGTACGTCTCTCTTCTGTCGACGTACCTCACGGTCCGCGCAAGACGTACGGATGCGGTTGCCATCGGTGGATCCAGCCGTCCCCTGCCGCATACCCGGCGGGCGCACAGCCCGCGGGAACAAGCAGTCACCCGCCCGCGCTGTACGCACCGCGCCCGAGAGCGGCTCACCTCACCGTGCACTTCGTGACCTGACGGCACAGCGTGTACGTTAAGCCTTTCACGTACAGGTGTGGAGCGGGAACAGCTCAGAGGCGGGTGAGCGCTGTGGTGGCGTATCTGGATGTGGCGGCAACCATGCGAGTGGACCCCCGGGTCGCCGAGGTTGTCCTGCACTGGATGACGGAAGACTTCGGCAACGCGGGCAGCCGGACCCACGAGTACGGAGCTCGCGCCAAGAAGGCTGTCCAGCAAGCTCGTTCCTTCCTCGCCGGCACCGTACAGGCCAAGACCGAAGAAGTGATCTTCACCAGCGGTGCGACGGAGTCCAACAACATCGCACTGCTGGGGCTCGCCCCCTACGGGGAGCGGACTGGCAGGAAGCACATCATCACCTCCGCCATCGAGCACAAGGCGGTCATCGAGCCTCTGACACACCTGCGCGACACGCGCGGCTTCGAGGTCGACTTCCTCCAGCCCGGCCCCTCTGGCCGCATCAGTGCCGACGCCGTGCTGGACCGGCTGCGCCCCGACACCCTCGCCGTGTCGCTCATGCACGTCAACAACGAAACAGGAGTCATCCAGCCCGTCGCCGAGCTCGCCGAGCACCTGCGCACCACTGCGACCTACCTGCACGTCGACGCAGCCCAGGGCTACGGCAAGATTCCCGGCGACCTGACCGCTCCCATCGACCTGATCAGCATCAGCGGTCACAAGATCGGAGCGCCGAAAGGCATCGGCGCTCTCGTGACCCGGCGCCGGGGCTGGGACAAGGTCCCCCTGGAACCGATCATGTTCGGCGGCGGCCAGGAGCGCAAACTGCGCCCCGGCACCCTCGCCGTGCCCTTGATCATGGGACTGCACGAAGCCGCCAGGATGTTCAGCGAAAACCACGGCCGCTGGGAGCGCGAAGCGCGCGTTGTGCGCGAGCGAATCCTTAACGCGCTGGGCACGACGCGGTTCCAGATCAACGGCGACCCGGCCCACAGCGTCCCCCACATCCTCAACATCAGCTTTGACCAGCTCAACGCCGAAGCCCTGATCGTCCGCCTCAAAGATCACGTCGCCATCGCCACCGGGTCGGCATGCACCAGCGCCTCCTACACCCCCAGCCACGTCCTGCAGGCCATGGGACTCAAGGACGAGGTAGCAGCCAACGGGCTGCGTCTGTCCTGGTTTCCCGCACAAGCCGCACAGTTCGATCCGATGGACATCGCGCAGACCATCGCCTCGATGCAGCCGCACACGCCCTGACCCCTGCTATGCAGCCCCCGGGCGCCGCACCAGCCGGTGCCCTCGCAACTGCCGACCGCATCGGATGAGTTCGCCTTCCCAGCCCTTCTCGGTCCCGATCAGGTGCGGGTGCTGATAAAGCCCTGCGCGCACCTCTGCATCGGTCAGACGCCGATAGCGCGGCGCGTCGGGATCGTCCGGCGCCAAGAACTCATGCTTGCGGTGCAGCAACGGCCGGTTGGCCGCGTTCGCGTACGAGATATGCGACGCCTGCAGGGTATGCAGGTCCACCAGATAGCAGGACGCAATCCGCGGATGCGGATCACGGTCGAAGTCCGGATAGTCCAACCAGGACACCGCCCGGCCCTCATGCTTGAGCTTGGCCACCGTCCACTGGGCCGGCCGGCCGGCAGCAATCGACGCGCAGTGCTCGTACAACCGCAACACCGTAGGGATCCGCTCCAGCGCGCGGCGGTGCACGTACAGCGCCGTCGGCGTCAGCTTGCCCGCCACCGAGGCATGCATGGCGCTGCGCACATAGCCGTCATCACGGAGCTTGAGCAGCAGACGGTCAGCACGGCGGCACGCCTCCTTATAGGAGGGGAAGAACGTGCGCACGTCCTGCTGGATCCCCGCCGGCAGACTGCCGAAGGGGCCGCGACCGTTGAAGAGTTCCACCGCCAGATACAGCAGCGTGTTCAACGTCGACTGCCTGGCCCCCTCCTCCATGCGCCCGGCGTCCGCCCCCTCGCGCACGAGCCGCCGCAACTCCGCGGGCTTCAGATGGGCCAGCAACTCCGCAACCTGCCGCGGCATTTCCTCAATCCGGGGCAGCCTGCCACGACGCTCCACGAAGTCCACCAAGGCGCTGATCGCCGAGGCAGTGTCCTGGGACGCCAGCCACTCGGCATCCGGCACCACCCGGTGGGCGAGATAGCCAAGGCGGGCACGGTCATCCCGGAACGCATAGACAACACCCGGCGCCGCCACCACCACCCGGGCTCCGGTCACCTCCTGCACATACCGGCGCAGTTCCCCGGCAGCAAAAAGATACTGAAACGTCTGCCGGCTGGTGAGCAGCCCGTCCCCGAACTCCTGTCCGCGAACCTTCGACTTCTCCCACGTCAGACGGGCCGACACCACCAGCAGCGTCGACGTCAACTCCCATGCCCGTGTCAGAGTCTGGCGGCGCTCCGCAGGATCCTCGATCACATTGAGCACATACGTCAGCAACACCACGTCACTGACCTCGAGACGTGTATCCGACCGGTAATACGGATCCCAGCCCGCAACCCGGCATTCCAGCCGCTCCAGCGCCTGCACGTCATCACCACGGCCACAGCCGTAGTCCAACACCGTCCGCTCCGGCGTCAGCTGCCGATCCGCCAGCGCCTGACGCGCCGGTACCGACAACGCCACCCGGCCGATCGCCGTCCGCCGACGATCACTTCGCCACACCCGCTCCACCACGCACCCGCAGCTCAGCCAACGACCAACAGCAACAGAGTAGAAGACACACAACCGGCACGCTCACGCCACCAGTGAACGCACAGCAGAAACCGCTGGCGCATGCAAACAGAGTCTCGCGCCTTCCAAGGCGCTCGCCGGCAATGGCGTTGTCCCACAAGGGCACCCGAGACATACGGAGCCCTTCTCGTATCAGGCGTGCTCGACCCGCGTGAGGCGTCCATCCCGGCTCAGGGGCATGGCCTTCGCCCCCGAGCGCCGCCCCGCCCCCACCGCAGTGCCGCCGCCGCACGCCGGTACTGCGCCGCGAGGGTCCGGTTGCCCCTCATCACCAGTTCTCAAGACGACACCACAACGACCGCGTCGGCGAGGTCCTTCATCCAAGTGGTCAGCTCTGACCACCTTCCACTAATCTGACCGGCAGTCACATACGCGTGGGGGGACGCTACTCGGCCACCGGGTTCGAGGTGGGTGAGAGGTGTCGGTTCCCTCGTCACTCAAAAGAGGTCTCATGACGTTCGGTGCCGCATCCGTCTCCCCCCGAAGCGTGGGCATGGGGGCCCTCCTTGAAGAGCACCACCCCTTCTGGGTCCCCGTCTACCAGCGGGCCTACGCCTGGGACGATCAGACGGCAGCCTTCATCGACGACGTCAAAGACCTCCTGGACGACACCAACTCCCCACGCGGTCACTTCTTCGGCGGCTTCGTGTGTATCGAGCACACAGACCACTCTCAGTCGCGGCCTCACACGTACCAGATCGTCGACGGGCAACAGCGCCTCACCACTTTTGTGCTGACCCTGTCAGAGATCGCAGCAGCCGCCCAAGAAATTTCCGACAAGGCGCGACGGGCGGGTGACGACCGGGCCGCCAATTCCGCCAACATCCTCTGCGAGGACATGCGGAGCCGCTTCATCTACTGGAACCACTTCAACGTGACGGAAGGACGCGTTGAAAAGCGGCCCCGCCTCTCCCTTTCCACCGCAGACGACAAAGTTTTTCAGGACCTCCTTGAAGGCCGGAACGTCACTGCCTCCAGGGAAAGCCACGAACTTTTGCTGGCTGCACAGAAGTCACTGCAGACCAACCTGATCAAACCTATCGTCGACGCCGCCAACTCGACGATGGAGCAAGTCGCGGCCCTCGACCGCCTGCGCCATGCCCTGACGGTCCAGTCCCACGTCATCCAGATCGTCTGCCTTGACCGAGAACGGGCCTATCAGCTCTTCAGCGTCCTCAACGACCGAGGCCGCTCCCTCGAAGACGCCGACCTGCTCCGCAGCTACACGCTCGAGCTCCTTGAAGGACACCCCCACGAACAGCGCGTCGCGGCCAATACGTGGGACGAGATGCTCAGCACCCCCAGTGCCAAGGTCAGCTCCTTCTTCAAGGCATACTACCCGTCCACCACAGGAACCCGGGCGGGAACACCGCTCTTTCAAAAACTTTGCGACGAGTACTTTCCCAAGGATTCGCCGCTGTCTCCCGCCGAGGTTGTCCAGCAGATCGCTTCCTTCTCCAAAGAGAAAGATACGTACCTGAAAATTGCGGCGGGCGAGTGGCCCTTCGACAGCGCCGTCGTACCAGGATTCACCCCGGAAGCATCGGCATGGCAAAAGGACCGCCTCGGCCGCCTCGTCCGCACACTCAAGCATGAGCTCGCCCTCCCCCTCCTGCTGGCTGCAGCACACTCCACCACGGAGAAGAAGTTCGCAGAGCTCGTATTCATGCTCGAGATCTTCGCCTTCCGCTACAAGAACGTATGCGGAGGCCACGCAAGCCCTGCCCAGACGATCTACTACGCCGAAGCCAAAAAGGTACGAAAAACTGCGGGGCGCGGCGACGAAGTGAACTGGAACGACCTTCGAGGCAAGCTCCAGCAGCTCCTCGACAAATCAGCAACTGACCAACACTTCAAAGTAAGCATCGACAACCACCTTCGCTACGACCGTGGAAGCGCCCAGAAAGCAAACCTCCGCGAGTTCCTCACCACCCTGGAAGATCACCGCGGATGGCTCGACCAGGGCGCCAAAGGCAGGCCACGGCCCGACATGATGGCGGTGTTCGATCTTCAGCAGGTGACCATCGAGCACATCTACCCACAAAGCCCCCTCCCAGGAGAAGTCCAGCCCGAACTGCGCGAGCTCATCAACCGGCTGGGGAACCTGACCTTCTTCGGCCCTCGGGAGAACTCCGACGCCGGAAACAAAACCTTCCAGACGAAGTGCACCCAGCACTACGTGCACAGCAAAGTAGGAATGACCCGCGACCTCACCAAACTGGCCCAGTGGACGAAGAACGAATACGACCAACGCCTGCAAGAACTCCAAGCAGACGCCTGCAAGGTCTTCCGTTTGCTGCCAACGAACACCCCCTCCCCTGCAGCCTGACACCCTGAGCTGCACATCCAGCCGGTGCCGGCACTACCTCCCGCAGCCCAGCATCTACTCGCCCTGACCATCACTGCCCCACGCCTTCGCAAACGCACGTCCGAGCGCAACAGGTCACAGGGGGCTGCGTACGATAACCGGCTGGGCGCGCAGCAGCGCTCACCGGCTCAGCAAGCGGCAGGCCGGGAGTCAGCGGACGGGGAGCGTGTCCGCCCAGTGATCATGGATCCGGCCGCGGACGGCCGTTCCCCCAGACGGGCCGAGCTTGCCGTAGGGCACGCTCATCCCCCGTCTTGCCACCGACGGTCTGCTGCAGCTGTTGTCACGACCACGGGAGTGTGGGAGTGCCGTCTGGGTCCAGGCCTTGGGGCCACATCCTTTGGAGGAGTGCGCCTTGTTTGCTGATCCAGCCGTAGTCGGCGGCCAGCCGGGCCAGAGCCTCAGCGCCGTCCTGGTCTCCGGCCTGCTTCCGCATCAGGGCAAGGCGGTACAGGGCGTCGCTGTTGCCGTGGTCGGCGGCTTGACGGGCCATGACCTCGGCGCCGTCCTGGTGGCCGGCCTGCTCCCACATGAGGGCCAGACGGTACAGCGAGGTGGTGCTGCCGTGGCCGGCGGCCAGTTGATAGAGGTTCGCAGCGCTCTCCCAGTTGCCGGCTTCTTCCCGTATCTCCGCCACCCCGCGCAGGACTTGAGGAATGCCACGGTCGGCGGCCTGTCGGCCCAGCGCCTCGGCACGGTCGTGGTCTCCTGCCTGCTCCCACATGCCGGCCAGGCGGCGCAGGGCATGGGCGTTGCCGTGCTCGGCGGCCTGCCACGCAAGGTACTCGGCGCCCGCTGGATCCCCGTTTTCCTGAGAAGCCGTATCTCAACCGATCATGGAACGTGCGGGTCGAACGGGTTTCCCGCCGGGGTGATCTTCCCGTCGTGCGCGCATGAAGACAGGGCC
>NZ_JBSFOK010000056.1:0-47247 GCF_053587635.1 Streptomyces sp. NPDC003635
GCGCTCACGCAACTCAAGCGAGTACTTCCTGGGTGCAGCCATGATCGATGCTCCTCTCATGAGAACCATCTGACCCTCTGTCACCACCCGCCGCACCTCGGGGGAACCTCATTCCATGGTGAACGTTGCGGGCTGGCCCGGCCCGCTCGCGGCGGTAACGGCCCAGATGCCGCCGACAAGCCCCGCACCCACTGCCAGGCCGACCACGCCAGCGGCAAGCGGACTGAGTGCCTTGCGCGGCGCCTGGGTGACGGCGGGCGATCCAGCGGGCGGGGGCGGAGCTTCGGGAAGCGGCGGGGCAGCGGGCTGGCCGGGCTGGTTGTTCGTCATGGTCCCCCAGGGATGTGATGAGCCGGCAGGTTACCGCCGGATGATGTTGATGTAAGCGGGACCGCGGACGCTTCACCGATACGAGACCGGACACACGCCAGCCCCGGCCGGCTGACGGCCGCCAGGGCCCCAGGCTGCCGGCCGGCACCCACCCTGCCTCTCGACCCGGGATAGAGGATCCACCCCCGTTCCGGGCAGGTGCAGCCGCCGGGCGAACACGGCTCGCCGGGATCGTTGCCGACTCCGAAGAAGACGGTCGTCCCGAAATCGCCGAGCGGCTGCAGGCGGTGCGGGTCGAGGGCCGCGGAGCAGGCGTCGAGGAGTCGCCGGTGCGGCGCTCGTCATCACGTCGGATCTTGCGGCAAAGGCTCATGCCCGGGCGGTGCACCCACTACACGCCGGGCGTAGCAGCCAAAAGCCCGTGGCGCAGCAGCAGCGGGGGCGGCTTCATCCCCGCCTAATCGTGCTACAACCCGTGCCGGAACTGTCCGCCACCGGCGGCTCACGCGCCCTGGTGGCCGAGCAGCAGTCGCGTGGCTGCCTCACGCTGTCGGGCACCTGACCCGCCTGGGCGAGCCAGCCGGCTGACCCACCTCAGCTGCTGCGGCGCCAGAATCGACTGTCCCGCCAGCGCCACCAGTAGAAGACCGTGCAGTCATCGGGCCACGGCGCCTCCTGCCTGCCGCAGGGCTCAAAGTCGTCCCGATCCGGGTCGATGGGGCGCCAGTTCGAATCCAGCGGCTCGTCGTCCCGCGACGACCGGGTCGTGGCCGCGAAGCGACCCTCGCAAGCCCCGAACTCCTGGAGCTGCCCTCAGCCTGCGGCGCGGCGGCCGTCGTCCAGATGGGCCGCAACATAGCCGTGCTCGTGGGGGTGGCGGGCGAGGCGGGCCATCGCCCAGGCGGTCTTCGCGTCCATCCCCTCACCGAAGTCAGCGGCCACACGCCGTGCCCGCCAGGTCGTGCGCGGGGCAAGGACCCACCGCACGAGCGGGAAGCGGACCACGCGGACTGCGCCAACAGTCGTGGAGCCCGCACCGTCGGGCGAGTCCTCGGCAGCAGGGTCGGGGGTACTGGGGTCGGTCACAACAGCGAGTCTGGCGACGGCTATCCCATCGCGACGGCCAACCTGAGGGGGATCACCGAAACGACGGACCCGCATGCCGGTAGTTGACGGGCACGGTGTGACCGGCCACAAGCCACAGGGTTCCGCGGACGGGCGTACCGGGCCGGGCAGCGGAGCGCGGCCGCCTGGCTTCCGGCAGCGGCTCAGGTGAAGGGGAACGCATAGCGCATCCACAGATGCGTTCCCCGGCACCGCCTGCGGTCCAACCGGGCAGCACAAACGCGGCTTCACGGAGCCAGCCGCTGTCCGTCACTGTCGCCACCGCCGTCACCGCTGGGCTCAGGTGCAGGCCTCGGCGGCTCATCGCCGCTGCGGCGCCAGGCCGCGACGGCTCGATGCCAGGAGACAATCATGTCCGGTAACTGGTCCAGCAGCTGCTTCACGCCGAAGAGGACGGCAGAGACGACACTGCACGCCGCCAGCACGAAAAGGATCGTCTGCTCCAACTTCCCGACTCCCGCCTGTCACACGGCAGTCGAGCTGGGACGCGGGCCGGGAAAACACGGATGGCAGGTCTCAGATCGACCACCACGGTATCCGCTGTGATCAACTGAGGCCCTGCCGACGTACAGGCCGCGTATGAAGTTGGGCTCATTGCCTCACACAGTCCCGGTGACTGAGCATCGGCCGTTAGGACGTCGGACCATCCCCCGAGTTACCCAGACGAGAGTACGAAGGGCGCCGAGCCAGACGCAAGAGGGCCACCGCAACATGAAACGCCTGTGACACACGGTGCCCACCACGAACCCGGCGGGCAGTTGAGGCAGTGGGCGCGCAGGACAGTGCGCCGAGTCACGGGTAGGGGCGAGCCCACACGGTGGGCGGCGGTGATCGAGAACGGGTCACGTGGCGGGCGTGCGCCGCCTGCCCAGCAGCCGTCGCGCCCGGCGAGCTCGCTGTGTTCGGCCGTAGCGGTCGTGAAGTTCGGTGAGGTCACGGGCGACCCGCGCGGTGATCGGATTGTCCGTGCCAAGCGTGTGAGTGCAGATCGACAGCGCCTGCTCGTACGCTTCGATCGCCTCGAGGAAGCGGCGATCCCCGCGGCAGGTGTCCGCCAGCTGCACCATGGCCCGGCGTGTGGTGGCGCTGTTCTCCCCCAACACGTCAGCGAAATGCGTTGCAGCTTGGCGGAGTTCGGCGACTGCCGCATCAGGCTGTCCGGCCTGCTTGAGTATCGCGGCTCTCTTGCACCGGTAGTCCCAGGTGTCCGGATTGTCTGCACCCAGATCGGCGCTCGCCTCGCCGAGCGCCTCCTCCATCAGGGCAAGCGCCTCGACGGCTCGCCCATCCGCCGCGTATGCCTGCGCCAGCACAGCCCGAGCCCGCGTGGTGGGCCGGCCCAGGCGCATGGCGCGGTCAGGGGCCAGGGCGACAGCACGCTCGCTCTCACGCAGCATCCTCTCGGCGAGGAGGACGGCGTCAGAGATCCGGCCGGCTTCGCGGTAGGCGTGCGAGAGGTTGATGCCGGACCGTAACGCCAGGGCGTCATCGGGTCCGACGAGCCGTTCGTAGCGAGCATGGGTTTCCTCGTGCAAGCTGACGGCAGTCTCCAGGCGCACCGGGTCGGCGAAGTCCCGCCCGGACTCGAGGTAGTTGTTCCCGAGGGTGTTGCGGAGGTTGAGCGTGGCGGGATGCTCCGGGCCGAGAGTGGCGGTGTACCAGTGCACGATGCGCTGGTTCAGCCGGATCGCGTCGTCGTGCCGACCCAGGTCGCCGTAGGCGAGGGCCAGGCCGTAGCGGGCCTGCATGGTGGTTTCGCAATCGTCGCCCAGCAGGCGCTCACAGTCCGCGACCAGCCCCGGGCCACGGTCCAGGACCGCCGATGAATCACCGATGCCCCACAGGGCTTGGTCCGCCCATACGCGCAACAAGAGAAGCTCGCGTATCGCTGGGTCCGCGGTCTGCGGCACGCCTGGCGGCCACAGTGCATCCGTCTGCAGGATCAGGTGCTTGACCAGCTGTCTGCGATCCCACATCTCAGCCCGCGCCGGGCGGCAGGCAGCAATCATCCGTGCCGCCAGGAGTCTCAGCTCCTCGACCGTGCCGGTGTGCCGGGAGCGGTCGCGCAGCACGCGCTGGGTGAAGCGGTGCATGAGGACGGTCTCGCCGTCGAGGGTGAAGGCCAGCAGGGACGCATCGGCCATCCGGCCGATCGTCGCGTCGAGTTGCGCGGCGGTGATCCGCTCGCGCCCTTCTTCGAGGTCGGCGCAGGCGTGCAGTACGGTCCGCGGGGTGCCCGCCGGCGAGAGGATGGCGATGAGCCCGGCCAGGGAGCGGGCCAGCGGGTCGGCGTCCTCGACGCTTCGGAAGGCCAGCAGCACCGCCTGCGCGGCGCCGTGCGGATATGGGTCGCCTGGAGTGGTCAACAGCATCTGGTCCAGGGGCATCGCCCGGATGCGGTCCAGCACAGTGCGGTACGTGAGATGCTGGGTGCGCATCGCTGCGGCTGCCTGCCCCAGTGCCAGAGGCAAGCAGCCCAGTTCCTCGGCGAGGGCCCGCGCGTCGGTGTCGTTTGGCAGGCCGGTGCGGTGCTGCAGATAAGCGAGCGCCTCGTCAAGAGCAAAAGCCTCGACCCGGACCGGGGTGCCCAGGTCCTCGCAGGTGTGGCTGGTGCTGGTGACAACGGTGTGGGCGCCCCCGGCCGCCGGCAGCCATCGCCGCACAGCCTGCGGATCGGGCACGTTGTCGAAGACCAGCAGAGTGCGCGGTCCAGCCTCGGTCTCCAACCAGGCACGGGCTTTGCGTGCGGCGGTCACGGAGTCGTCCTCCCGCGCGGTCAGGCCCAAAGCCCGCGCCAGCCGGTCCATCCCGGCCATCGCCTGCACCTCGTCCTCGGCGACGATCCAGGCCACCACCGGCCAGCCCTCCGCGATGCAGTGGCGAGCGAGTCCTGCAGCCAGGATTCACCTCGCTTGCGAAGCCCTGGGCCGACCGCTCTCCTTCGTGGTAACGAGCGGGAACACCAACGACTGCACGCAGTTCACCGCGACGCCCAGAGCGTCAAGACCTCCACCAGCGTTCCCCTCTCCGGCCAGGGCATCGGCGCCGGGAAGAAGATCGTCGGCAGGAAACGGAGCATCGTGACCGACACCCTCGGTCTCCTGCTTGCGGCGCTGGTCACCGCGGCCAGTGTCCAGGACTCCGTCGCCGGCACCCACCTGATCGACCACGTGGCCGCCACCCACTCCACGGTCCGCGAGGTCTGGGTCGACGGCGGCTACCGCCAACACCTCATCGAGCACGCCGCCACACTCGGCATCGATATGCAAATCGTCCAACGCACGCCCGGGACCAGGGGTTTCACCCCACTGCCCAGGCGCTGGACCGTGGAGCGGACCTACGGCTGGCTGATGTTCCACCGCCGCCTGGCCCGCGACTACGAGACCCTGCCCGCCCGTTCCGAAGCCATGATCCACATTGCCATGACCGACCTCATGGCCCGCCGCCTCACCGGCGAGGCCGCCATCTCCTGGCGCGATCCGGCATCAACGGATCAAACACCAATTCCGGGATGAAACACCGGGAGAAAACGACCTCTAACAGGGCGTTTGATCTAGGTGGACTGCCCTTTATATATACTAATAAGTTCCTCGCCAGGTTGGCGTCGTCTCGTCCGTTATGCGCTTGGTGAGGTTGTCGATCGGGAGGACTTCTGGAAGCAGGACACGGACGAGATCTACAACCGGCGCAATCCGACTGACACGCACACCGGCCCTTCTGGGCTCGTCACATCCGAGGACATTTTCCACTCTTCATATCACGGGTAACAAATTACACCAAAGGGCTTGTTGATCGATTTCGGTCGCGGCACACTGCTGCCACTTGGCTACGCAAGGCCGGTGAACCCGGCAACCTTGCCCCGTCGAAGCTCATACCGGAACCTCATCTCTCGATTGCTAGTGATGTGTATTTCCCCGCAATACCTGAACTCGCCGGCATTCAAGGGGGCAGGGTGCCTGAAATCATCCGCTGGTCATTTACTGTGAGCGTCGACGGCGGGCCGTCACTGTCCGGTTCGGACTCCGTCGGCGTGGACGCCTACGACCGGCTGAGCGTCGCTCTTCCTGCGGGGGCCAAGGACGTCGATGTCGAGGTGCAGCCGGCTAAGGTCCCGAAGCAGCTGAGCATGCTCGTGGTGCGGGCGAGCCGACCGGCCGCCGCCATCACGGTGAGCGCCGACGGAGGGGGCACGCACTACCCCCTCGACGGGCCCTTCGTGCTGATCGGATCCGGCGCCGTCCGGCTGCTGGCCGACGCCCCGGGAGCGCTGCGGCTGAGCAACGGCACCGCGGCGGACGTCACCGTCGACATCCTCGTCGGGCGCGATCCCACTCCCTGAACGCCTCGTCCGTCCGGACACCCGGTCCCTCACGAAAGGGTCCTTCAACCATGGTGACTACGTCCTATCCCGGTGTGTACATCCAGGAGCTCGACTCGGGGGTGCGGGTCATCACCGGGGTGTCGACCTCCATCACCGCCTTCGTCGGCCGGGCCCGGCGCGGTCCGGCCGACTCCCCCACCACCGTCAACGACTTCGGCGAGTACGTCCGCCGGTTCGGCGACCTGTGGGACGAGAGCCCCATGGGACACGCCGTCGCGCAGTTCTTCGCCAACGGCGGCTCGGAGGCACTGATCGTCCGGGTGCACGGTCCGAGCGCCGCGAATACGGACGGCGACCGTGCCGCCGCCAACGTACCCGCCGACGGCGGGACGCCCCTGCGGCTCCTCGCCGCCGCGCCCGGCACCTGGGGCCGGCAGGTGCGCGCCGTCGTCCCGTCGCACCCCACGGACGGCACGGCCTTCCACCTCACCCTGCTGGAGGTCTCGGCCGCCAATCCGCGCCAGGTCATGTCCGAGGAGCGCTATCTCAACCTGACCACGGCCCAGGGCGATCCGCGCCACGTCGCTGACATCCTCTCCGCACAGTCCCGGCTGGCCGCCGTCGACACGACCGCACCGGCTCCGGCCGGCCGGCCCCAAGTCACCCAGGAGCCGGTCGCCTTCACCGGCGGCGACGACGGCCGACGCATCAGCGCCGCCCAGGTGTCCCACAGCGGCCTCAAGGACAAGAGGAAGGGAATCTACGCCCTGGACGGAGCGGACCTGTTCAACCTGCTGTGCATTCCGCCGTTCACGCCCGACGTGGACCCCGACCAGGGCACCTGGGACAGCGCCGCGAAGTACTGCGCGGACCGCCGGGCGATGCTGATCGTGGACCCGCCGAAAGGATGGACCGACCCGGTCGACGTGCCCGCCGCGGTGCCCTCGCTCATGACCCGCTCCGCCAACGCCGCTGTCTACTACCCGCGGATCCGGGTCGCCGACCCGCTGCGCGAGAACCGGCTGGGGACGTTCGCGCCCTGCGGCGCCGTCGCCGGTGTCATCGCCCGCACCGACGCCACCCGCGGCGTGTGGAAGGCTCCCGCGGGCCAGGAAGCCACGCTGAACGGCGTCGCCGAGCTCACCGTGCGGCTCACCGACCAGCAGCACGGCAAGCTCAACCCCGAAGGCGTCAACTGCCTGCGCACCTTCCCCGCGGCGGGCCGCGTCGTGTGGGGCGCCCGGACCGGTGTCGGCGCCGACCAACTCGCCAACCAGTGGGCGTCTCTGCCCGTGCGGCGACTCGCCCTGTACATCGAGGAGAGCCTCTACCGCGGCACACAATGGGTGGTCTTCGAACCGAACGACGAACCCTTGTGGGCGCAGATCCGGCTCAACGTGGGCGCGTTCATGAAGGGCCTGTTCCGGCGCGGCGCCTTCCAAGGCACGACTCCGGCCCAGGCCTATTTCGTGCGGTGCGACCGGACGGTCAATCCGCAGGAGGACATCGACCGCGGCATCGTCAACATCGTCGTCGGCTTCGCACCGGTCAAACCGGCGGAGTTCGTCGTCATCAGCATCCAGCAGATCCGGCCGGGGGCGTGATCATGGCGCAGTTCACCGTCAACACCCAGCGTTTCGACCCCTACAAGAACTTCAAGTTCCGGGTGATGTGGGAGGGTCGCTACGTCGCCGGCATCAGCAAGGTCAGCCCTCTCAAGCGCACCACCGAGGTGGTGTCCCACCGGGCGGGCGGTGATCCCAGCAACGGCCGCCCACAGCCGGGGCGTTCGGCCTACGAAGCGATCTCGCTGGAGCAAGGCGTCACGCACGACACCGAGTTCGAGCGCTGGGCGAACAAGGTGTGGAACCTCGGCGCCGGACTCGGATCCGAGGTGTCGCTCGCAGACTTCCGCAAGGACATCACCCTGGAGATCTACAACGAGGCGGGCCAACTCGCCCTCGCCTACCGGATTTTCGGCTGCTGGGTCTCCGAGTACCAGGCGACCGCCGAGCTCGACGCCAACGCCAACGCCGTGCTGATCACCAGCCTGAAGCTGGAGAACGAGGGCTGGGAGCGCGACTACGACGTCACCGAGCCCACCGAGCCCTCCTTCAGCGAACCGAGTGTGTGATGAACGGCCGCCCGACGGACGAACGGGCCCTGCTCGGCCTGCTCGACGCGGGCGAGGGACGTTCGCCGCATGAGCGGGCTCTGCTGCTGGCCGGAGCGGAGAGCTCGGCGAGCGACGTCGCGGTTGCCGAGCTGCCACTCGGGGTGCGGGATCAGCACATTCTGCGGCTGCGCAGTGCCCAGTTCGGTGCGTCGCTGAACGTCCAGGACACCTGCCCGCATTGCGCCGACGTGATGACCTGCACGCTGACGCTCAATCAGTTCGAGGGCTTCGCTGCGCCCTCGACCACTCCGGCGCGGGTCGAACTCGACGGCTGGACGGTGACCTGTCGGGCGCTGACGAGCGCGGACCTCACCCACGCGCTGCGCGCGCCCGACCGGGCCGAGGCGAGACTTCGACTGCTGGCCGCGTGTGTGGTCGACGCCGAGCGGGGTGGGCGGCCGGTGGGGGCCGCCGAACTCCCGCCGCCGGTGGCGGACTCGGTGGTCCGGGCCGTCGCCGAGGCCGACCCATTCGCGGAAATCCGGCTGTGCCTGGTCTGCGCGCAGTGCGGCGGCTCGTGGACCGCGGTCCTCGATCCCGCGCACTACGCCTGGTGCGAACTGGCGGAGTGGGGGCAGCGCTTGATGAGGGACGTGCATGTCCTAGCCCGCGCTTACGGCTGGCGCGAGAGCGACGTGCTCGCCCTGCCCGTCTCACGCCGGGCGGGGTATCTGGGGCTGGTGCGCGATGGGTGACTACTTCGACCGGCTGCTGGACCGGGCCGAGGGGACGGCGTGCCTGCTGACGCCGCCGCGTGTGGGGCTGTATGGGCAGGTGGAGCAGGGCGGGGGGTTGTCTGGGGATGCGGGGGCGGGATCGGGGGTGCCTGAAGTGCGCGAGGCGGGCGGGATGCTGGAGGCGCCCGGGGGCGTGGAGGATCCTGGGGCCCGGGAGGAGCCTGAGGTTCTGAAGGTGCCCGAACCTGCCGAGGATCCGCCGTCGCCCGGCGACCCTCAACCCGCGGCCACGCCTGTCACCGCACAGACCCAGCCGAGCCAGCGCCCGTCAGACCTTCAACCGGTTCGCGCCGTACGAGGGGAGCAGCAACCGCACCCCTCCACGCACGCTCTGCCGAAACCGCCGCCAGTCACCCGAACCGACCGGGACCGCCCTAACGGGCAGACGCCTACGGTCGTACGACCGCCACACCCCTCCCCTGCGCCTGCGCCCGACGCCCAGCTCCCGACGACCGAACCGCAGGCCCCGCTTCCAGCGCCTGAACCTGTCGCGCGCGCTGAAGAGCGCCCCGCTGTCGGCCCGCTGACCGCCAGCTCGCCCTCGCGCACTCCCGCCGCCATCCCCCGCCGTGCATCCGACCAGCACGTCGTCGTCCGCGTGCGTATCGACCGCGTGGACGTACGGGCGCACCCCGCGCCGCCCCCGCCCCCCACGCACCGTTCCGCCCCCGCGGCACGGGCCGCCGCCGCAGACAGCTCGCCGCTGACCCTCGACGCCTACCTCGAACGAGCCCGGCGGCGGTCATGAGCAACCATCTGGCGCTCGCGGGAGTGACGGCCACCGTCGTCGAGTTGCTGGACGAGGTGGTGGGCCGCGATCTGCCCGGCGCCACTGCCGCGGCGGGACGGCCGGACAAGAGCCTGACGGATGCGCACCCGCAGGTGGTGGTGTTCCTCTACCGGGTCGAGCCCAACGCCGCTTGGCGCAACGAGGACTTGCCGACCCGTGCCGCCGACGGCGAGCTCCGTATACGCCCCCACGCCGCCCTCACCCTGCACTACCTGCTGACCTTCGCCGGCAACGAGAGCGAGTACGAGCCCCAGTTGATGCTCGGCAGCGTCGCCGGGGCGCTGCACTTCCATCCGGTGCTGTCGCGCGCGGACATCGCACGGATGACCGCGTCCCGTGCTCCGGGCCACCCGCTCGCCGGGGTCGACGTGGCCGCCCAGCCGGATCTGATCAGGCTCACACCGGTGCCCCTCAGCACGGGCGACCTGGCCGGACTGTGGTCGTCGTTCTTCCAGGTGGACTACCGGCTGTCGGTGGCCTACCGGGCCGAGTCCGTACTGCTGACGCCGCCGTCGGCGCCCGCGCCCCCGCTTCCGGTCCGGGAACGGCGTCTGGTCGTGTCGACCTCGCGCGGGCCGGCGCTGCACCGGGTGGTCGCGTCCCCGGACCCCGGGGAGCCACTCTTCGCAGGGAGCTCCGTGGCGCTGACCGGGGCTGATCTGGCCGGTGACGAGGCCACCGTCGTCCGGTTCGGCGACTCCGAGGCGGTGCCGTCGTCGACGAGCCCTGATCGACTGGTTGCCACCGTCCCAAGTACGGTCCCGGCGGGCACGGTTCCTGTAGTGGTGGAGCATCGACGGCGGTTGGGCACCCCGCCTCGCTTGCGTCCGTCCGGCCGCTCCAATGTCCGCCCAGTCGTCGTGCACCCCCGGATCCGTCACGCCCCTGGTGGCTACGAGGTCTCGGTCACCGACCTGGCGGTGGACTCGGCCGGGCTGCATAGCGGCACTCTTCGAGTGACGGTCGATCCGGCTGTACGGGCCGCGCAGGACGTGTCCGTGCTGCTCGACCCAGTCGGCAGCGGGGCCGGGTTCGCCTTCTTAGGCGATCGCCGCGAGGGGCCTGGCAGCCCTGCCGAGGCCAATGACCTCGCCGTCCCGTTCACCCACTTGCCCGGCGGCGAGTATCTGGTCCGCCTTGTCGTCTCCGGCGCCCACAGCCCCCTGGACACGGCCCAGGACGGGACCCCTGTGGAACCGCGGGTGAGTGTGCCATGACGACCTCCTGGGCCGCTCAGAACCAGCGCTGCACCACGCTGCTCGTACGGCGAGCCGCGGCGCTGCTCGCGAAAGGGCCGGACGCCGACGTCACCGCCATCGCGTCCGAACTCTCCGAGATCCAGGCCGGGATGGCGCAGCCGCCGGTCATCACCGCGCTGCGCGAGGCCTTCGGACTGAGCGGGTTCGAATGCGACGTGCTCATATTGGGCGCGGCCGTCGAACTCGACTCCGCTGCACGGCGGGAACTGCTGCGGTCGGCGGACGGTTCGGGTCCTGCTGCGGTGACGTTCGGGGTGGCGCTGGCCGTGCTGCCCGAGCCGCACTGGAGTGCGCTGGCCCCGCAGGCGCCGCTGCGGCGCTGGAGGCTCGTCGAACTCGGCTCCGGTGCCGGTTCCGGTCAGATCCTCACGACACGCGAACTGAATCTTTCCGAACGGGTGTTGCACGCGCTTGTCGGGGTCCGGTACCTCGACGAGTCGACCGGGTTGCGGACTCCCGGCGAGACGCCCGCCCTCACGTCGGGGCAGTCCCGGATTGCGGAGCAGGCGGCCGCGGCCCTGGCGGCGGGGACGGCGCCGGTGGTCCAGCTTCTGGGCCGGTCGGCGGACACGGCGACGGCCGTCGCCTGCGCCGCCGCGCGTGAGCACGGGCTCGTCGTGGCCGTCCTGGATGCGGCCGACGTACCCGCCGAAGGTGCCGGGCGGGGGGCTCTCGCGCGCCGACTGGAGCGGGAGGCCGTGCTCGCCGGGGTGCTGGTCGCCGTCGACGCCGTGAGTGGCTCGGGCGAGACCGCCGCTCGGCTGGCCGACGAGCTGTCCGGGCCGGTGGTGGTGCTGGCGCGGCATGCTCTGCCTACCCGCCGCGCCGACGTGCGGTTCGCGATCCCGGGCGCGACCGCGCAGGAGCGGCTGCTCGTCTGGGCGAGCGCGCTCGGTCCGGCGGCGGCCGCGCTCGACGGCCAAGTCGCGCGGGCCGCCGAGTGGTTCGACCTCGACCCGGCCGCCATCCGCGCGACCGCTGCCGAGTTCGCCGTACAGGAGGAGCGGGACGCCAAGGGGTTCTGGCATCTCGTGCGCGAGCGCGCCCGGCCTCGACTGGACCATCTCACCGAGCGCGTCACGTCACGAGTGGCCTGGGACATGCTGGTGCTGCCCCCGGAACAGCTGTCCGTCGTACGCGACCTGGCGGCTCAGGTGCGGGCCCGGGCGAAGGTGTACGGCGAGTGGGGCTTCGAGGCGTACGGCAGCCGGGGCACCGGCATCTCCGCGCTGTTCAGCGGGCCGAGCGGGACGGGCAAGACGATGACGGCCGAGGTCATCGCCACCGAACTCGGCCTGGATCTGCACCGTATCGACCTCAGCCGGGTCGTCAGCAAGTACATCGGCGAGACCGAGAAGAACCTAGCCGACGTCTTCGACCAGGCCGAGGGTGCGGGCGTCATCCTCCTGTTCGACGAGGCCGACGCGCTGTTCGGGCGCCGGGGCGAGGTGCGCGACAGCCACGACCGCTACGCCAACCTGGAGGTCAGCTATCTGCTCCAGCGCATGGAGACGTACAACGGCCTGGCCGTCCTCACCACGAACCTGCGCGAGGCCCTGGACCCGGCTTTCCTGCGCCGTCTGCGCTTCGTGGTGCCGTTCCCCTTTCCCGACGAGTCGGCCCGCGCCCGGATCTGGCGCCGGGTCTTCCCGCCCCAAGTGCCCCTGGAGGGACTGGACTTCGGACGGCTCGGCCAGCTCAACGTGGCCGGCGGCAGCATCCGCACGATGGCGCTCAACGCCGCCTTCCACGCCGCCGCCGAGGACACGCCCGTGCGGATGGCCCACGTCCTGCGCGCCGCCCGCACCGAGTTCGCCAAGCTCGACCGGCCGTTGCCGGAAGCGCAGGTGCGCGGATGGACGTGACCTTCGAGCTGACCATCGGCCGCCTGACCGTCGAGGGTGTCGGGCAGTGCGGCGAGCGCGCTCTGCGGGCGGGAGTCGAGAGGCATTTCGCGCAGCTGGTCGCGGAGCGGGGGGTGCCGGACGGATGGCTGTCCGCGTCGGCCGACCGCTCGCGCGTCGTGCTTGACCTGGGCTGGGACAGACACGGTGGCGACGAGGGGCTGGTACGGGCTTTGGCCGTCCGCCTCTACGACGCGGTCTTCGGTGAGGCGGGGGGTGGTGGGGGATGAAGGCCACCGCCGAACGGCGCCGCGACGGCACTCCACGCCCCTCCAAGCGGACCGTCCCGCGCGCGCTGCCCGCTCCCGCCTCCGAGCGTGTGCCTCTGCCCCACCAGTCCCGGCTGGAGGAGCGCTTCGGGCGACCGCTGGACTCCATCCCCGTCTACAGCGGGCCGCAGGTGGCCTCGGCTCTCGACCGGTACGACGCGCTTGGGGCGGTTCAGGACGGGCGCATCTTCCTGGCGGAGCGTGAGCCGGAACTTCCTGTGGTGGCCCATGAGGTGGTGCACGCCTTGCAGCGGGCGGTGCCGGGGGGTGGGCCCAGCGCCGGGGTCGGCCCGGGGCCGGGTGGCGGCCCCTCGCCGGTGGTTCCGCCTGGGGCGGCGGCGGAGCGCGAGGCCGTGCACGTCGCCGCGATTGTGGCCGAGGGAGAGACCGAGCGCGGCGCCCTCTCGGTAGCCGAAGGGCGGAACGAGCACGGCTCCCTCTCGGTGGCCGAGGAACAGAACGAGCGCGCCACCCACCCGGTGGGCAAGCGCGTCGCCGACTCTGTGGCCCTCTCCTTCGGCGCGGCGCAAGCGGTCTCGGTCGAGGCCGCGCTGCCGTGGCAGGCGGTGGCGTTGCTGCGGAGGTCGCCGTCGGTGGGCGGGGCGGCGGAAGGCGACGGGCTGCCGACGTCCGTTGAGGCCGTGCGGGCGTCGGAGACGAAGGAGCCGCAGCCGGCGCCCGCCGCTCTACCGGCCCTCACCGCACTCCCAGCCCCCACCGTGCCCTCGCCCCCCACCGCATCCCCGACCCCAGCCGCACTGCCGGAGGCGGCCCTCAAGGCCCCCAAGGCACTCAGGGACCTCCCGGCGCCGACAGCAAAGCAGCCCGCCCCGGCCTCCGCCGCCCAGTGGCTACGAGCCTTCGCCGCCGCGCCCCCGACCGCCAAGGCCCACCAGTCCTCCGGCCTGGGGAACGCCGTCGCACGCCTGGCCAACGACGAGGCGCAGTCGATTCCATCCGGCGTCCCCGAGCTGCGCGCCCGCCTGGTCGGGGCATCGTTGCCCCCCGGGCCAACGACGGTCACGGCCCCGGCGCCCCGCACGATCGACGTGTCCGGACCCCCCGCCGCCCCGGCACCGCAGCCGCAGCCGCAGATCCAGGCCACGCCGGACGCGTATCAGCCCCCGCAGGACGTCTCCCTCCCCTTCAACCAGCTCACCACCGCCGCCCCCGTGGTCGTGGCCAACCAGATCGACGCCTCCCTGAGTGCCGTACGCACTCAAGACTCAGCTCTACGGCGGCCGTTGGGGCCGGTGCCCGAGATCCCGCTGGCCGGGGACCAGGACCCGGCGCATCTGGCGGCGGCGCAGTCGGCCGCGCGCGACGAGGCGGGCGTGGCCGGTGCCGAGGCGGCCCGTGCCGTGCTGGAGGGTCCGGGCGCCGAGCGGGTCCAGCCGCGGGATGTCGACGCGCGGTTCACGGTCGGCGAGCCGGTGGTGCAGCCCATCGCCGTACCGCTCGCCGAAGCCGCGCCGCAGGGCCCGGTGGACGGGCCGCAGGGGTATCTCGCCCTGGGGCTGCCCGCGGAGGTGCAGGCGTCGTTCGACCAACAGCAGCGGGCGGCGATGCAGCGGTCGGCCGCCGGTGTCGCGGACCAGGTGGAGGTGGCGACGGCCGCCCGTGACGAGGCCCGGCAAGCGGCCGTCTCCGAGGCGGAGAGCGCCACCACCGACCTGAACGAGTCGGCGCGGCAGCAGCAGGCCGACGCCGTGACCGAGGCCCGGCAGGACGTCCAGACGGCCCGTCAGGAGACGTTGGAGGCGCAGACGCGCGAGGTCGAGCGCGTGGCGTCCGACGCCGAGACACGACGGCAGGCCGACGAGGAGCGGATGCGGACGCGGGTCGCCGAGGACCGGCAGAAGATCCACGCCGAGTACGCGGGCGCGCAGACGCGGATCGACGGGCACGTGGCCGAGGGCGAGCGGAAGGCCGTAGCGGATAAGGCCCGGGCCGAGCGCGCGGCCGAGGAGGAGAGCTGGTGGGACCGTGCCGTCGGCTGGGTCAGGGCCGCTTTCCAGGCGCTGGTGCGCGCGATCGGCGTGATCTTCGACGCCGTGCGGGCGGCGGTCAACGCGGTCCTCGATGCGGTGAAGGCCACCGTGCTGGCCCTCATCGACGGGGTGGCGGCCTTCCTCCGGGAGGCGATCGCCGTCTTCGCGACGCTGCTCAAGGCCGCGGTGGAAGGGCTCCTCGGGCGGATCTTCCCTGAGCTGGCACGGGCGTTGACGCGGCGCATCGACCAGGCGGCCGCGCGCGCGACGCGTGCGGTCGACGACATCGCGAACGGCCTCAAGGCCGGTGTCCAGGCGCTGACGGAGAAGCTGCGCACCGCCCTCATGGCGACGATCGACGCTTTCCGGAGCGCGGTCACGACAGCGATCACCGTCATCGGGGCTGTCGTGTCCGGGGATTGGGGGATGCTGGCGCGGAAGGTCCTGGGGGCGGTGCTTGCGCTGCTCGGGGTGGAGCCGAGTGCGTTCTACGCGTTCGTCGGGCGGGCGCGGGAGACGTGGCAGATCATCGTGTCCTCACCGGGGGTCTTCCTCGGGCACGTCCTCGACGCGGTGTCCGGGGGCGTACGGGGCTTTGCCCGGAATCTGGGCACGCATCTCCAAGCCGGTCTCGTGGGCTGGCTGACCGGCGCGCTCGGCGGTGCCGGGATCGTGGTGCCGCGGACGTTCGACGTCATGGGGGTGCTCGACCTCGGTCGGCAGATCCTGGGCCTGACGTGGGACCGGCTGCGGGTGAAGGCGGCTCGGCTGATCGGCGAGAAGAACGTCGAACGCCTCACGGTCGTCTACGAGTTCATCAATACGCTGGTGACTCAGGGCTGGTCGGCGCTCTGGGCCAGGATCATGGACTCGGTCGCGTCGGTTCGGGACACCGTCTTCGGCGCCATCCGGAACTTCCTCGTCGAGCGGGTCGTGATGGCGGCGATCTCCAAGCTGGCCTCGCTCTTCTCGCCGGTCGGCGCGCTGGTCCAGCTGGTCCTGTCCCTCTGGAACCTCTACACCTTCCTGCGGGACCGGCTGCGCAGTCTGGGCGAGCTGGTCGCGAGCGTGGTGAACGCGATCGGCGACATCGCGCGCGGCGTGATCGGCAAGGCCTCCGCGGCGGTGGAGGGCGTCCTGGCCCGGCTCCTGCCCCTCGCGATCGACCTCCTGGCCCGGGTGCTCGGGCTCGGGGGTGTCGGCGACAAGGTCCGGGAGATCGTGGAGCGGATACGGGGCGTGGTCGACCGGGGTATCGACGGGCTGCTCCAGCGGGCCGCGGGGGCGTTCGGGTCCCGCAAGGGCGGTGCCCCCGCGGCGGGCACGAAGAGCCCGACCGTCAAGCAGGACGCCCTCAAGGCGGCGTCCCGCCGTCTGGCCACGGGGCGGCTGACCCGGGTGGCGCAGATTCCGGAGATCATCTCGTCCGTCTTCGGCCAGTTCCGGCCACGCGGCCTGACGTCACTGCACTTCCAGGTCACCGATGACGCGAACCTGGACGGCCGGCTGGTCGCCACCGCGAGCGCGCCGGAGGAAGTGCGGCTGAAGTGGGCCGAGTTGTTCGGCGAGGGCACTCCGCTCAAGGGGTTCGAGAAGAGCGGCTGGAATACATACGCGGCCCTGTCCCTGAACAAAGCACCCTACAAAGAGAAGCAGAGCAACAGCCCGTCCGGCCACGCCGAGGCAGCGCTCGTCAGCGCTTACTGGGACGAAGTGATCACTAATGTGGTCGGCAAGATCAAGCCTGAAGCGACGAAGCAGACGGTGGGAATCGCGGTCAACCGCGGTCCCTGCCAGCTCTGTTCGCGGCTTCTGATCGACAGGCTGAAGGCCGCCCGCGAGGCCCATCCAGAACTGGTTGAAGGCGCAGAGTTCACCCTCGCGCCCACCAGCTCCTACCACGGCAGGGGCGTGATCCCCGCAGAGATCGCCGCGAACGAGGCTGCGGCGCTGGACATCGTGAAGATACTTCGCGGCGCGGCGTACGACCTCATCAAGGACAAACTCGGTCAGGTCAAGAAGCGGATCGCCCTGAAGACGACACGTAATTACCTCATCGAGCTCGGCGAAGCCGGATGGGAACTCAAGCAGCTTCTGGCGAAGCCGGAAGGCGAAATGACTCCTCAGGAAAGGGATTTCACCGCACTGCTGCACGAGGCCAAGCAGGAAGCCAAGAGGCGGATTGAGGCAAAACCGAAATCGACAGGAGCAGCGAAATGACGTCGAGCCCCATGTCCCCACCCCTCTTCAAAGGCGCCCTGGTGACCACCGACCCCCTCCGCCCCGCCTCCGGCGTCATCGTCTTCCAGTATAATCCGGAGACCCTCACCCGCACCCTCACCGCCCGCACGGCCGGTGACCAGAGCGGCAGTGGCCCTTTCCGGTTCGCCGGGCTCGCGGAACAGACGTTGAAGCTGGCCGTCGAGCTGGACGCCACCGACCAGTTGGAGCAGGGCGACCAGCTGACCAGGGCCGTGGGCATCGCGCCCGCGCTGGCGCGGCTCGAACTGCTGGTGCAGCCCGCCGCGGCGACGGTCATCGCCAACGAGGCGCTGCTGCGCGCCGGAGTCGTCGAGATCCTCCCCGCGCAGGCTCCGCTGACCGTCCTCGTCTGGGGCGCCCAGCGCATCCTCCCGGTGCGGGTCACGGAGTTCTCCGTCACCGAGGAGGCCTTCGACACCGCGCTCAACCCGATCCGCGCCAAGGTCGATCTGGGCCTCAAGGTCGTCAGCCACCCGGACGTGCCGCTGGTCAGCGAGGCCGGCGCGCTGTCGATGGCGGCGCACGTGGGACGAGAAGTGCTCGCCGGACTGGGAGGGTGACATGGCGTACGAGGCCAACAGCCGTTATCTCGGGGTGGAGACAGCCCACCTCCAAGTGCCGGAAGCCGACGGGACTTTGCGGACCGTCGCCTACACCCGGCGTCGCATGATCCCCCCGTACGAGGACCAGCCGGTCCTCGCCGAGCACCGGGTCACCGAGGGCGAGCGTCTTGACGTACTGACGGCTCGGTATGCCGGGGATCCCACGCTGTTCTGGATGATCTGCGACGCGAACTCCGTCCTCGACCCCGCCGAACTCGAAGCGGTGGGCCGCCTCGTGCGTATCGCGATGGCGAGGCGGTGAACGGCGTGCCGGATCTCGGGACACGGCTGCTGCTGTGGCTGGGGGCGACCGTGCCGCGCCCCGCTCCGCCGTCCGTGCTGCACGCCCTCACCTCGGCCGAGGTCACCGCCGACCGCGAAAAGGGGGACGGATTCCAGCTGGCGTTCTCCCTGGTCAAGGACCGCACGCTCGACTTCCCGCTGCTGCGTGAGCCGCTGTTGGCACCAGGCACCAGGCTCGTCATCGGCGTACTGACCGGCATCGTCCCCCACATCCTGATGGACGGGACCCTCACCCATCAGCAGGTCAGTGGGGACACGCTCACCCTCACCGGACAGGACGTCATCGGCGGGGTGATGAGCCTGGAGCAGAGGGACGACACGTTCGAGAACCAGTCGGACTCGACGATCGCGACGCGCATCATCGCGCGATACGCACGCTTCGGCCTGCTCCCGGACGTCACGCAAACCCCCTACGTGCCACTGTCCGTGAACCACACCCCACAACAGCACGAGACGGACCACGCTTTCCTCGAACGCATCGCCAAGCGCAACGGGTTCGTCTTCTACGTCGCCCCCCTGACCCTCGGCGTCAACACCGCCCACTGGGGGCCCGAGAACCGCCTCGGACTGCCCCAGCCCGCCCTGAGCAAGGACATGGGCTCGATGTCGAACGTCAAGTCCCTGTCCTTCTCCTTCGACGCCCTCGAACCCGTCCAGCCCCAGGGCGTCTTCACGGACCCCTTCTTCAAACTGAGCCTTCCAATTCCGGCCCTGCCCTCCCTGAAGATCCCGCCGCTGGCCGCCTCCCCCGCCCCGGCCCTGCGGTCGACGAAGCTGCGGACCACCCCGGGCAAGGACGCGGCCACGGCGGCGACCGCACTGCTCGCCACGGCCACAGCGGCGCCCAACGCGGTGTCGGGCGAGGGCGAGCTGGACACCGCCGTTTACGGACATGTCCTGCGCCCGCGCAGGCTGGTGGGCGTGCGCGGCTGCGGCCTGTCCCTGGACGGCCTATACCTGGTCGACTCCGTCACCCACAAGCTCGCACGCGGTGAGTACACCCAGCGCTTCCGGATCAGCCGGGAGGGGCTGGGCACGACGACCCCGGGGGTTCCGGTATGAGCGATGAGGCCACCTACTTCGGGAAGTACCGGGGGGTCGTCGTGGACAACGACGACCCGGACCGCACCGGTCGGATCAAGGCTCGGATGCCCGCCTTCGGCGACCGTGAGAGCGGCTGGGCCCTGCCGTGCATGCCGTTCGCCGGGGCCGGGATGGGCTTTCTCGCACTGCCCGCGAAAGGGGCGTGGGTGTGGATCGAGTACGAGCAGGGGGACCAGGACCGGCCGATCTGGTCGGGCTCGTGGTGGGGGTCGGCGGCCGAGATGCCGAGCGCTGCCGTCACCCCGCCGCAGGCGGGCAAGGTGCTCCTGCGCACGGCCGACGGGGCGAGCCTGCTCCTCGACGACACGCCCGGCAGCGGCGGCATCACGCTGCGGACCGCGGCCGGGCAGAAGATCGTCCTGTCGGCGAACGGGATCGAGATCGACAGCGGCACGGGCGCGAAGATCAGCCTTCAGGGCCCCCGTATCTCGCTCAACGACGGTGCGTTGGAGGTGACTTGAGTGCCAGGACCGCTCCTCGACGCCTCCGCGACGGTGTCCTGCACGCACGGCGGCAGCGCCTCCCCCACGATGCCGAGCCCGCGCGTCCGGGTCGGCGGCAACCCGATCACGGTCATGAGCGCCCCGCACACGGTGACCGGCTGCCCGTTCAACGCCGGTGGCTCACCGATGCCGTGCGTCCTGGCTCAGTGGACCTCGGCCGCGACCCGGGTGACCTCACTCGGCTCCCCTGTGCTGCTCCAGGACAGCCAGGCGGTGTGCGCCCCGAACGGCGCCCCCGTGACGGTCAGCGGCGGCCAGACCCAGGTGAAGGGCGTGTGAGATGACGTACCTGGACCATCCTTTCGGTATCGGCGGCGACGGCCGTACCGCCACCACAGGCGCCGAGGACCATGTCCGCGACCTGGTGGAGCAGGTGCTGTTCACCGCGCCGGGCGAGCGGGTCAACCGGCCTGACTTCGGGTCGGGGCTGTTCGGCCTCGTCTTCGAGCCCAACAACGAGGCCCTGGCCTCGGCGGTGCGGGCCCGGGTGGAGGCGGCGCTGCACCGGTGGCTGGGCGAGCTGATTCAGGTGGAGACGGTGAACGTCGAGGCGGTCGAGTCGACGCTCGCGGTCCGGGTCGGATACGTGGTCCGGGCGACCGGCGAGCGGACGAGCGCCGCCTTCCGCGGGCCGGTGACGCCATGACGGACCTCGACTGCTGCCGGGACGACCGCCGCGAAGCCGTCCGGCGCGGCGGTGTGTCCAACGGCATCGACTACCTGGAGGTCCACGACGGCCCGGGGGTACCGGCGGCCGACCGGCAGCGGTTGCTGGACGTGCACTTCCTCCGCGTCCCCTCGCCCGAGCTCGTGTCGGCACTCACCTCGGACTGCGTCGCCGTCACCGGCGGAGTGCGGATCCCCCAGGTTCCCGTGGAAAGCGTCGTGTGGGCGAACGACGTCCTCACCGTGCGGGTCGGAAGCCCCGGCGACCACTCCGTCTACACCCTGCGCCTGCGGGCGCGGTCCGGAGCGGCTCTGCCCGATCTCGACGAGCGGCTCAGCGAGATCGGATTCTCCTTCAAGGTCGACTGCCCCTCGGACTTCGACTGCGACCGCCGCTGCGCGGGAGACCGTGGCCCGGACACGCCCCCGCCGCCCGACATCGACTATCTGACGCGGGACTACGCCGGTTTCCGCCGGCTGATGCTAGACCGGCTCGCCGTGCTCGCCCCGGAGCTGCGTGAGCGCCACGCCGCGGACCTCGCGGTCGTCCTGGTCGAGGCACTCGCCTACAGCGCCGACCACCAGAGCTACCGCCTGGACGCGATCGGCATGGAGGCGAGCCTGGCCACGGCTCGCTCCCGGATCTCCGCTCGCCGCCACGCCCGTCTCGTCGCCCACCGTCCGCACGACGGCAGCAACGCTCGCACCTGGGTCCGTATCCACACGAAATCCGGCACCCCCGACACGACCGTCCCGGCGGGCACCCAACTGCTCACCCGTCTCCCCTGGCTCGGCCCGGTCGTGGAACCGGGCTCGGCCGCCCACCTCCAGGCACTGTCAGAAGGGCCGGTCGTCTTCGAGACCATGCACGACGCGCTCGTGACCGCGGGACGCGACGAACTGCCCCTGTACACCTGGGGCGACGACGAGTGCTGTCTGCCCGCCGGGGCGACGACGGCCACCGTGCTCGGCCGTCCCCGGCTCGGTCGCGGCGACGTCGTCGTCCTCGGCGAGCGCGTCGACGCGCGCACCGGCGAGCCGGCGGGCGCCGACCCCGCACACCGGCACGCCGTACGGCTGACCAAGGTCATCCCCGGCACCGACCCGCTGGGGGCGGTGGACGTCACCGAGATCGCGTGGGCCGCCGCGGACGCACTGCCGTTCGACCTGTGCCTGTCGGCGCGGACGCCGGACCGGGTGATCCCGGACATCGGTGTGATGTGGGGGAACATCGTGCTCGCCGACCACGGGCGCACCCGGACGGTGGAGCGCGCCGCGACGGTCCCCGACCCCGATTCCCGCCTGGAGCTGTCCGGCGCCGCCGACCGCTGCTCGCCCGCACGGCCAAGGCTCCGGCCCGCCCGCTTCACTCTGCCGGTGCCCGAGCCGGGCGTCACCATGGTCGGCACGCTGGGCCGGGTCCTGCCCGGCGGCCGCCCCGGGGATGTGGCCCGCTTCGACCCGAGCGCCCCGGCCGCGTCCGCGCTGGCCTGGGAACGCCGTCACGTCCTGCCCGCCGTACGGCTCAAGGACCATGAAGGCCAGCACTGGGGGCCCGTGCCCGACCTGCTGGGCAGTGACGCGTTCGCCCGCGACTTCGTCGTCGAGGTCGAGTCCGACGGCACGGCCGTCTGCCGCTTCGGTACGGAGGGGCACGGCATGCGCCCGCGGGCCCGCACGGTCTTCGACCTGATCTGGCGGCAGGGAAACGGCAGGGCGGGCAACATCGGCGGCGACGCCCTCGCCCACATCGTGACCGCCCTGCCGGGCATCACCGGGGTCACCAATCCCCTGCCGGGCCAGGGCGGCACCGACGCCGACGGCCTCGCCCGGATACGGCAGGACGCCCCCGCCGCCTTCCTCGTCCCCGAGCGGGCCGTGACCGCCGAGGACTACGCGCTCATGGCGGCACGCCACCCCGAGGTGCAGCGCGCCGTGGCGGTCCCCCGCTACACGGGCTCCTGGTACACCGTCTTCCTCGCCGTGGACCGGTCCGGCGGGCGGCCGGTGGACGCCGAATTCGCCGCCCGGCTGCGGGAGTTCCTGGAGAAGTACCGCATGGCCGGGGACGACCTGCGGATCGACGGGCCGTCCTTCGTCGCCCTGGACGTCGTCCTGCGGGTCTGTGTACGCCCGGACTACCACCGCTCGGACGTGGCCGCTTCTCTGCTCGAACGGCTCGGCTCGGGCCAACTGGCCAACAGCCGCCGGGCGTTCTTCCACCCCGACAACCTCACCTTCGGCACTCCAGTCGTCCTCAGCGCGCTGCTGGCCGCCGCGCACGAGGTCGCGGGCGTCGACTTCGTCGAACCCGTGACCTTCCAGCGCCGTGCCACCGCCCGGCGGCCGGCGCTGACTCCGGCCGAACTCCCCATGGGACACCTGGAGATCGCCCGTCTCGACAACGACCCCGACTTTCCCGACCGCGGAACCCTCGCCCTGGAACTGAAGGGCGGCCGATGAGCGCATCCGCCTGCCGCTGCGCGTGCTGCCTGGGCCCGAGCGCGCACACCCCGGTCGAGATCGTCAACCGGCCCGGGCTGCCCGCCGTCGCCTACCGGACCGGGACCTGGGCGGCGTTCCGGGCGAGCATGCACGCGGGACTGGCGGGGCCGTCCGCGCTCGCCGCGCTGCGTACGCGCACGGACGACGATCCGGCGATCGCGCTGATCGACGCCTGGGCGATGGTGGCCGACGTGCTCACGTTCTACACGGAGCGGATCGCCAACGAACACTATCTACGGACGGCGACGGAGCGCCGTTCCGTCAACGACCTCACGGCGCTCATCGGTTACCGTCTCGCGCCCGGGGTGGCCGCTCGCACCTGGCTGGCGTTCTTCCTGTCGACCGCGCCGGGAGCGCCGGCATCGACGGTGCTGCCGACCGGCACCCGCGTGCAGTCCCTGCCGGGGCCCGGCGAACGGCCGCAGACGTTCGAGACGACCGAGGACGTCACGGCGGTCGGGGCGTGGAACCGGCCCCGGTGGAAGGCCACCGGTCCGCGCCCGCCCCGCACCGGTGACTCGACCGTGCTGCTCGACGGGACGGCCACCGGGCTCAGGGCCGGGGACGCGCTGCTGTTCGTGGCCGGACGGCAGCCGTGGTCGGCGGCCCTGCGGTGGACGAGGGCCCGCGTCCTCGACGTGACGCCGGACTCCGCCGCAGGGCGGACGGCGGTCGCCTTCACCCCGCCGCTGGCCGGACTCGATCTGGCGGCCGGGGACGAGGTGACCGTTCATGTACTGGCCCGGCAGGCAGCCCTGTTCGGCTTCAACGCGCCGGATCCGCGCCTGTTCGACCCTGCTGTCCGGGCGGGCCTCGACCTGGTCTCCTCACCCCGGATCGACTGGAACTTCGCGGCACTCGATCCGGCCGGCATCAAGCTCGACGCACTCTACGAGGGGACAGCCCCGGCCAGTTGGGCCGTACTGACGTCGAACACCGAAATCGGCCTCGCCCGGGTGGATGCGGTGTCGGTCGCCTCGGCCGCCGACTACGGCGTGAGCGGCCGTGTCACGGTCCTCGGCGTCCAGCTCCTCAGGGGCGCACTGAACAAGCACGGGGGTGCAGCCACCCGGCGGACGGTCGTCGAGTTCCAGAGCCGTGTACTGCCGCTCGCCAGTGTCCCGTTGACCGAACCGCTGACCGGCCGGACCATCCCGCTGACGGAACCGCTGCCGCCGCAGCCCGCCGACCGCCAGGTCCTGGTCCGAGGCAAACGCGCCCGCGCACGGCTGCGGCTCATCCCGGCCGCGCGTCCCAGGCCCTTCGACCGCCACCGGCCCCGCCCGCTGCCGCGCCGGGTCGAGGCCACCGTCCTGTCGGTGCATCCAGCCACCGAACTGCCGGGCCTCCTGCGGTGGACGGTCCGCACGGACGACGGCGTCGACCACGTCCACATCGCCCGACCCGACGCGGTGGAGTACCTGCCCGCACGCGCCGAGGACGAGATCGTCGGCGAAGTCGTCACGGCGACGGCCTCGCGGTCCGCCCTCACTCTGCGCACACCACTCACCTATGTCTACGACGTGATGGGCCCGACGCCCATCGAGCTCTACGGCAACATCGCGGCCGCCACCCACGGCGAGACTGTCACCGGCGAGGTGCTGGGCAGCGCCGACGCGGCACGGCCGTACCAGCGCTTCGCCCTGCGCCACAAGCCGCTCACCTGGGTGCCCGCCCCGACCTTCACCGGCGCCGCCTCGACGCTCCAGGTGCGGGTCAACGGCCTTGCCTGGCACGAGACGCAGGTCCTGTACGGCACCGGCCCGCGCGATCGCGTCTACACGACCCGGAGCGACGAGCACGGCACGACCACGGTCGAGTTCGGCGACGGAAGCAGCGGCGCGGCCACGCCGACCGGCGTCGACAACGTCACCGCCGCCTACCGCTGGGGCATCGGCACCGAGGGCAACGTACGGGCCGAGCAACTCACGCTCCCCATGGCCCGCCCGCTCGGCCTCGACTCCGTCACCAACCCACTGCCGGCCACGGGCGGGCAGGACCCGCAGAGCACCACCGACGCGCGCACTAACGCCCCGCGCAGCGTCCTCACGCTGGGCCGGGTGGTCTCCCTGCTCGACTACGCCGACTTCGCCGCCTCCTACGCCGGTGTCGCCAAGGCCACCGCGGTGTGGACCTGGGACGGGGCGCGCAAGGGCGTCGCCGTGACCGTCGCCCTGAACGAGCCCGCGTCGGGCCTCCTCACTTCCCTGCGCCAGATGCTGTTGGCCGCGGGGAACCCCCGGGTGCCCCTCGTCGTGTCCGCCTGCGAAACGGCCTCCTTCGCCGTCCGAGCAGCGCTGCGAGTGGCCGCGGATCACGAGGCGCCGTCGGTGCGCGACGCCGTGGGCGCGGCACTGCTGGCCGCCTTCTCGCTGCCCGTACGGGACTTCGGCCAGGACGTGTCCCTCAGCGAGCTGACCGCGGTGGTCCATTCCGTCGCCGGGGTGGACGGAGTCCGGGTCGACCGACTCCACCGGCGGGGCGAGACGGTTGCGTTGCACACCCGGCTGTCGGTCTACGCCCCGCTCCCAGGCGGGCCGCCGGACGCTCCCCCGGCCGAGATCCTCACCTTGCCCCCCGACGGCCTGGACCTGGAGGTGGGCTGGTGAGCATTCCTCGCGACCACCTGTACGAGCTGCTGCCCGCTCTCTACCGCGAGCGCGACGCGGCTTCCGGCGGAGCGCTCCGGGAGTATCTCCGGCTGCTCACCGACCAGTTAGCCGTCGTGGCCGACGGGATCGACCAGCTCCACGACGATCTCTTCGTGGAGACGGCCGCTCCGTGGGTGCTGCCGTATCTGGCGGATCTGATCGGCCTGCGCGGGCTGCCAGGCGGGGAGGCGGCGGGGCTGACCTCGCGCGCCGAGGTGGCCAACACGATCGCGCACCGGACGCGCAAGGGCACGGCGGCCGTGCTGGAGCAGGTCGCCCGTGACACCACCGGCTGGCCCGCCCGTGCCGTCGAGTTCTTCGAGCTGCTGGCGACGACCCAGCACGTCAACCATGTGCGGACGGGCAACCAGTGCACGGTCGGAGTGCGTGACGCCTACCAACTGGCCGAGCTCGGCGGCGCGTTCGAGCGGGGCCTCGTCCATCTGCCCGAGATGCGGCGCATCGCGACGCGCGGCGGGCGTTACGGCATCCCGAACGTGGGCCTGTTCCTGTGGCGGCTGCGGGCGTATCCCGTCTCCGGAGTCACCGCCCACCCCGCCGCACCGGGCGAACGGCACCGCTTCCTGCTCGATCCGCTGGGCGCGCCCGTCCAGTTGTTCACCAAGGCCGTCGCCGAGACCGAGCTGACGCGTCCGGCCGAGTCCGTCATCCTGCCCATGCCGCTCACTCGTTGGGCCATGGATGCCCATCTGGCGTCCTACTACGGCACCGGTCTCTCCGTCGATCTGCTCGGCGTCGACCGCGAGTATGTCGAGGTGTGCGACCTGAGCGACCTGGCGCCGGGCGGCGCGTGGGCGCACACGCCCGTCCCGAGCGGCCGGGTGCGGCTGGATCCCGTGCTGGGCCGAGTGGCGTTCGGCAACGGGCAGGCGCAGGCGCCGACCGTGTCGTACCACCGGGGATTCGGCGCCGATCTCGGCGGCGGAGAGTACGAGCGGGTCGACAGTTACGCCCTCACCGATCCCGCAGCCGTCGTCGTGTCCGTGCGCGCGGGCGGCGGCGCCGATCACACGACGATCGCGGGCGGCCTGGCGGCCCTGCCGGCCGGGGGCGGGGTCGTCGAGATCCGGGACAACGCCCGTTACAGCGAGGCGTTCTCCCTCACCGCACACTCGGCCACCGTGGAACTGCGCGCCGCCGACGGGTTCCGGCCCACGGTCGAGCTGGGGGCCGACCTGGACGTCACCGTCTCCGGCGGGGGTGCGGTCGTACTGAACGGGCTGCTCGTGGCGGGCGGCGCCGTACGCGTCGCGGGCGAGGGCAGTCTCGCCGTACGCCACTGCACCCTGGTGCCCGGCATCGCCCTGGACGCCGCGGGCCATCGCCGGCGGCCCGGCGAGCCCAGCCTGCACGTGGACTCCGGGGAGACGTCGGTGGCCGTCGAGCGCAGCATCCTCGGCGGCGTCCGCTGCCACGTCGACGCCGAGGCCGCCTTCCGTGACTGTGTCGTGGACGCGGGCGAGTCCGGCGTGGCTCATGAGGCGCCGGACGGCGGGGCGACGGGCGGCGGGAGCGCCGCGTACGACGCGTGCACGGTGCTCGGCCGGGTCCACGCGCGGATCCTGGAGCGGCTCTCCAACTCGATCGTCCTGGCCGCAGCCGGGCCCGGAGCGCCGGTGCTCGCCGACCAACGCCAGCGCGGCTGTGTGCGCTTCAGCAGTCTGCCCCCGGGCTCGCGCACCCCTCGGCGGCACCGCTGCGTGCCCGAGGACGTGCGGCTGCGGCCCGTGCTGGAGTCGGCCCGCTACGGCGACCCCGCGTACTGCCGACTCGACCGGCGCACCCCCGACGCGGTATGGCGGGGCGCCGACGACGAGTCGGAACTCGGCGTGTACCACCACCTGCGCCAGCCGCTGCGCGAGGCCTACCTGCGGGCCCGCCTCGACGACTACCTCCGTTTCGGCCTCGAAGTGGGCCTCGTGCACGCCACCTGAGAGGACGGGTATGAAGGGCGACTTCAGCCGGCGCACGCACCAGCCGCACAAGCACTACAGCGCGGTGCTGCACGAGCAGGGCCGGGTGCTCACCGACGCGGACTTCGACGAGGAGCACCGGATCCTCTCCGGCGCCCACGAGACGGCCGTCGCCGATCTCGCGGGCGTGTGCGGGGCGCCGGTGGGGGCGGCCGGGTTCGCGGTGACCAGCCCCGACGGGGTGGGCCTGCGGCTGTCGGCCGGGCGTTTCTACGCGAACGGCATCCTCGTCGTCAACGAGGAGGACGTCCCCTACGACGCCCAGCCCGACCGGGACGCCGAGCACATCGACTGGCCGCCCGCGCCGGGCTCGTACGCCCTGTGTCTCGACGTGTGGCGGCGGCTCGTGACGGCGCTGGACGATCCGTCGATCCGCGAGGTCGCGCTCGGCGGTCCGACGACGTCGGCGCGGGAACGTACGGTGTGGCAGGTCAGGCATGTCCCGGTGAAGCCCGGGTGGACCTGCGAGGACGGGCTGGCCCTGCCCCCGGGGACCACCGGGCGGATGGCGGCGCGGGCCGATCCGGAGGCCGCGCCGACCAGTCCCTGTCTGCTGCCGCCGCGTGCCGGTTACACCGGTCTGGAGAACCAGTTGTACAGGGTGGAGGTGCTCGTCCCCGGCCCTGCCCTCGACCTCGGCGCCGCCCCGCTGCTTCCGGTGGTCGCCTTTCCGGAGGGCACGGACGACCGGGTCGAGCTGTCTGCGGCGCACGCGGCCACGCTCGCCGCGGGCGAAGTCGTCGAGCTGGTGGCGACCGGGCCCGGAAGTGACCCCTTCGACGCCACGTTCGCCCAGGTCGTGGCGGTCGACCAGGCGACCGTCACGCTCACGGGGCGGATGCCGCGCATCGGGCCCGCCGACGCGCCCGCCGTGCGCAAGGCCGGGGCCTCGGTGGTCGTCTCCCGCGAGAACGGGTCGGTGGTGACCGGCGTGACCCGGATCGACGGCACCCAGGTGACGGTCACCGACCTCGGACCCGACAGTGTGCTCGGCTTCGCGCCGGGCCAGTGGGTCGAGCTCACCGACGACACCATCGAGCTCGAAGGCCTGCCCCGGCAGTTGAGGCAGGTGGAAGCCATCGACAAGGACCTCGACATCATCACGCTCAGCTCCCCGGCGGTCCGACTGGCCGCCATGACCGACGGGGTGAACCCCGAACGCCATCCGAAGCTGCGCCGCTGGGACGCGGCCCGCGCCATCACCTTCGACCAGGACGGATCCGGCTGGATCCATCTGGAGCAGGGCATCCGGATCAGGTTCACGGGGGGCGACTACGTCAGCGGCGACTACTGGCAGTTCCCGGCCCGGACGGCCGTCGTCGATCGGGAGTCCGGCACGATCGAGTGGCCGCGCGACGACGACACCGGGCAGCCGGCGGAGGCGGCTCCCGCCGGGGTCGTCCACCACTACTGCCCCCTCGCCCGAGTCGACGTCACCGAGCAGAGGACCGAGGCTCACGACTGCCGCCCGCTGATCCCGTCGCTCACGGGCCTGACAAATCTGCTGTACGTCGGAGGGGACGGGCAGGAGGTCCCGCGGGCGTCCTCGGGCGCATCCCTCCCTTTGCCGACCCCCCTGACAGTGCGCGCCGCCAACGGTCCCTTCCCGGTTCCGGGAGCCAAGGTGACCTTCCGGGTGACCCGGGGCGGGGGCCAAGTGGCGCCACAGCAGGCCACGACCGACGGCCGCGGCATCGCCCGGGCCGACTGGACGCCGGACGGGTTCACCCCGGCGCAGTCCGTGGAGGCGCACCTACTGGACCGCGGCGGCCAGGAGATCGCCCATCAGGTGGTGGCCTTCAACGCCGCACTCGGCCGGGAGGACTGCTGTGTCTCCGTGGGCCCGGCCGGGGACTTCCCGACGGTGGACGAAGCTCTCTCCACCCTCATGGACCGGGGCGAGCTCGTCCTGTGCCTGTGCCTCGCGCCAGGCGATCACTTCGTGCGGGGCGGAACCCTCGACGCCGGGGAGCGGCGCCGCCCGTTCCATCTCTCGCTGCGCGGCTGCGGACGCGGCACCCGGGTCTTCTTCCGGGAGGCCTGGGAGCTGGACGGCTGGGTCTCGTTCCGGCTCCTCGACCTGGATCTGTGGCTGCCTCGCGGCGGCGGACTGACGACGCGGGACACGCAGGAGGTGCGGCTGGAGAACGTCCATATCACCGGCCGGGTCGACGAGCGGGCCTTGGTGCGGATCCACGGCGTGCAGCGCGTGTCGGTTCTCGGCTGTCGCCTGGTGCCACTGGCTCGCAAGGCGCTGGACCGGCTGACCGGTCTGCTGGAGGAGCTGAAGCCGCTGGACCGCCCCTGGCTGGAGGACCACGAGAGGTTCGCGGACGCGGTGCGCGCCCTCGCCGACGAGCTGGAATCAATCCCCGAGGACCGCCGGGCGGAGCTGGGTGGTGAGCTGCGTCGGCTGGCCGCCGACAAACGGCGACGGCTGCCCTGGCTTCTGGAGCGGCGGCTCGATCACCTCGGCCAGATCCTCGCCCATCGTGTCGTCACTGTGCTGGCTCTGCTGGACGCGCTGGAGCTGCTCCCGGCGGCGCTCGGCGGGTTCGAGGCGGGTGTCGCTCTGGAGATCGGCCCGCGGGACGAGGTCCAGAGCGGCATCGACCAGCCCGTGTTCACCCGTGAGGCCGATGTCGTGGTCGCCCGCAACGACATCGCCGGTGACCTCAGCCTCTACGGTGTGCGCTCCCGTGAGTCGCTCACCAGCGAGGAACTCGCCCCGCTGATCGGCTGGGTGGACGACGGGACGCTGTTGACCGCGTACGGCGGAACCGTCCACATACGGGACAACCACCTGCACCGGCTGACGGTCTCCGAAGGGATGATCAGCACCCTGCGCGCAAGAATCACCGACCGGATCGCACTGCCGACCGTATACGACACCCTCCATGTCGTGGACAACGTCTTCGAGAACCGGGACAGCGTCGTCCTGGCCCGCCACATCACGCTGTCCGGCAACGAGTTCACCGTCGGAACCGTCTTGCCACCGGCGCCCAGCGCAGTGGCCCCGCTGCACACCGCCGCCGTGGTGATCGCCGACTCGGCGGTCGTCTCCTCCAACCACGCCAAACCCGGCGGCAGTCTGGTTCAGATCCGCCAGATGACCAGAACCCTCGCGGAGGGCCTGAACCTCGAGGTCCGGGTCGTCTGACCGCGCGGAGGGATGCCCTACCCCGGCGCCCTCAGCCCTTGGATTCGCCAGCAGCTCGCGCTGCCGTACCGGCGAAGTCACCCTTGGTGCGGGCGGCGTCCGCGATCACCGCGGCGTCCTTCGCGTCGGTCTTCGCCTCGCCCGGGTAGAGGTCAGCGATCCGGCGCATCGCAGTCGGGCAGGTAGGCGACCTGGCAGCCTGCGTCGCGTGCCACGGTCAGCGGCAGGGCGCCGATCGAGGCCGGATGGTCCACGAACACCAAGAGGGTCCGAACTTCGCGGCCACGGGCGAAGCCCCGGCTTGCGCAGGTCCACCCCCAACGTGCCTGGAACCGCCTGTCCTTCTCAGGCATTCAGCGAGGGTAGCGGGCCCTCGTGCTCGGCTGCTGGCCCCTTTATGCGGCGCCGGAGCAAAACCGGCTCGGCAGGCTGCGGGCGCCCGTCCTGGGGTTTGCGGCGCCGGTCCTGGACACCATCGCCCGGCGGCAGGCGCACCGCCCTGCGATACTGCGGTCGTGCTGCAAGCTCAACTGGCTCCCCTGGCCACTGCGGTGGGACAGGTCGTTGTGTGCGAGATCGACATACCCGAATGGGGCGCTACCGGCCCCGACCGCTACACCCATGCCTACGTCGCCGTCATCACCCGGCCCACTCCTCTCTACGAGGGTGCGCGCCTGGCGATGATCGTCAAAGTCCATGACCCCCGCAAGGCCCCGGAGGCGCTGCGCGAGGACCCTCCGCCGAATGCGACCTGGCTGCGCGCTCCGCTCAAGCCCACCGTCGCGGATGTGTACGCCCGCCCGTCCTTCCGCGTGCGCGACGCACCACAGGGCAGGCCCGCCGTACAGGTCGGGCGCCAACTCGTCCAGGAAGGCCTGCTCTTGCGGCATTCGACGGCCCGCTCCAAAGAAGGCAGTGCGTGGGCTGAAGCCGTCGGTGGAGACATCCCGCCACTCGAGGAAGACGTCATCAGCAACAGCTTCGGCGCCTGGGCCGAGCGTGAACTGGACCGGCTGGAGCAACAGCCGTGGTGGCCGCACCTGTAGGCGCAGCGGCGCACGCCGGCTCCAGCGGGTGTTCCGCCGCCTGCCCCTGGGGGCCGCCGTGGCCCGGTCGCAGCTGGTGTACGAACGTGTTCTCGCGGGGGTGCTTCTATCTGTTGGGTCGAGACCAGGCGCAGGGAAGGCATCGAGGCGCCTGCGGGGCTAGAGAGCCTTCAGGGCGTCGATCCGCCCCCGCCTCCGGGCCGTTTGCGATCTGCGCGAACCGAAGGACCCACGCACAACCCAACTACGTCGCACGATGCACCCTCGAAGGACTCAAGACGAAGGACATCTTCAGATGCCTTAAGCGCTTCGTCGCGCGAGAGGTCTACCGCCATCTCACCAGCGGTTTCAGCGGCGCGATCAGGTCAACTCCTACAGCTTGACGATCTATAGGAGCTTCAGAGTCAGGCACTCAGCGAAAGAAGGTTCGCGCCCAGAGCAGCTCGATGTAGAGCCAGACCAGGTTCAGGCACAGGCCGAAGGCCGCGTACCAGGCCCAGTCCGCCGAGGCGCCGCGAGCGACCAGCCGGTCGGCCGCTTCGAAGCTGAGGAGGAAACTCAGGGAGGCGAGGCAGATGCACACCAGGCTGAAAACCACTCCCACGACGCCGCCGTCGTTCAGTCCCAGGTCGTATCCGAGGCCGAGAGCCACGATCAGGTTCGCCACGACCAGCAGCACGACCCCCAGGATCGCCGCCGCGATCCACTTGACGCGCTTGGTGGTCAGTCTAAGGGCGTGCGTGCGGTAGACGACCAGCATGGCGACGAACACACCGCAGGTGCCCAGCACCGCCTGCAAGGCGGCGCCCGGATGGTCCTGGTCCACGGTGCTGGTGAACGCGCCCAGCACGATGCCCTCCGCGACCGCGTAACCAAGGGTGAGTGCGGCACTGGGACGAGGCCGGAAGACCAGGTACAGCGCGATGCCGAGGGCCACTGGCAGCGCCGGCCAGAAGAGCGCCCGCAAGCCGAGGAAGGTGGTGAGGCTGCCGGTCAGCACGATCGTGCTGAGCGTCAGCAGGGTTTTGTTGACGATGTCCTCGACGGTGACCGGGCGGGTCCCGGGGACGGCCGCGTCGCGTCGGTCCGTCGCGCGTGGCGAGGAGCCAGCACGGGCGTCCCACTGGGCGACCGCGCTGTAGCTCACCAGGTTGCGGATCGCCGGATTGCTGGTGGTACTCATGCTTCCTTCCCGGATGGTGTCAGCGGATCTCTTCGATCCGGCGTCCCGCCGCGCTGTCGCGCAGTCGCTGGTTCACCTGCGTCGGGTCGGCGAAGGTGGTGTCGTGCACGGGAGGTGACTGGTAGGGCAGCTTGGTGGCGAGGTACTCGTGCCAGGGCGAAGGAATCGGAACGGGCTGCCGGATCCCGGTGAGCACCACGCACTGGATCAGTTCGGGACCGTGTCGGTGCAGGACGCGCCGCAGATGCCCGCGCAGTCCCTTGCGCTGCGCCACCTGGGTGTTGAGGAGGCGTTCGCCAAGGGTGCCGCCCGTCTTGACCAGGTCTCTGCCACGCAGTTGCTGGATCATGCCGCGGATCGGGGTGTAGTCGTCCTTGCGCAGGCCGCGGCAGCGCAGGATGACCTGGGGGTCGCTCTGCCCTTGCACGAGGCAGGTGATGTCGAAGGCGACCCGCCGCTTCCACAGGGCGCCGAAGGCGATCTCGTTGGTGATGCGCAGGAATTCGTCCGGTCTGGGTTCAGCGGTCACCGCCGGGGGTTCGGTGTGCGTGCCCTGGAGCAGGTCGGAGAGCGAGTCCGCTCCGGTCAGCAGTCGGCGCAGGCCGATCGCCACCGCGTTGCGCTCGTACAGTTCGAGCCAGGCGGGAAGGCGGCTTACGCTGCTGAGTTTCGGCTCCATCAGCGCGGCCTCCTCCGCGCGACGCATGGCTTCCTCGCGCAGGTGCTCGGCAAGGAGGCCGATTCTGCGCCGCAGTTCGATCAGTGCCAGCGCGTCGAACTCCCTCTCCGGGCCGAGTGAGCGGACTTCCTCGCCGGCTGTCTCCAGTACGGCGGCCAGGATCTGACTGGGCCGGGCGGCGGGTGGCCAACCTCGGGTCCGGGCCAGCTTCGTGAGTTGGTCCAATGCCCTGGGAGTGAGCCATCGCCGGTCCTCCAGGAAGGGGCCCCAGGCGCGGGAGTCCAGTCCGTGGCGGGCGGCCAGGCGGGGCAGGCGTGGCAGCACGCTCAGGAACAGCAGCTCCGGGTCGAGGATCGTGCCCGTGGAGTCGCCCGAGTCGCGCAGGGCAAGGGCGAGTTGGTCCGCGTCCAGCAGGTTGCCGAGGACCGTGGCCTGCGGGCAGTCCATGGCCTGGGCGAGCGCGGGCGCGACTCGCGGGTCGACGAGCATGCGCAGGTGGTTCTCGGTGAAGACGGCAGGCAGTTCCGGCGGGGTGAACTCCGCCTGGATCCGGACGGCCAGTTCGGCGAGCCGTTCCTCGGCCTGCCCCAGGGCCGCCAGGCGGCGCAGCAGGTCAGTGCGGGCGAGGTCGCCCAGTACCGAGCCGACCGCCGTCCTGGCCCGTTCGGAGACCCTCACCATCCAGACCACATAGAGTTCGTTCTCCATGGTCAACGCACCACCGCTCGGCCGTATTTGGGGGGATCCTCTCCGGTGAGCATCGCGAAGAGGTCCTGTGCCTCGCCGCGCATCCCGCCCACGAAGGGTCCGGTGAGAATGGCCTCCACGGCCTTGCCCAGCTTGGCCAACGCCACGTCGATCGCCTCGTGATCCTCGGCGAGTTCCTCCCCCGCCTCCTCCAGCTGCCGGGCGAGCCGGGCCGACTCGACGGCATGCCGGAACAGCCAGACGGCGAACTCCCGCTCGCCGCCCTGCTCGCGTCCCTGCTCCCGGCACATCGACCTGATCGGCGGCAGCCCGTGGAAGAGTCGACGCACACCGATGTCCAGGTCGTGGTCCGGCAGGACCGCCAGCCATCGGGTGGTGTACTCCTGGTCCAGTTCCGCGGCCTCGTCCAGGGCGCGGTCCGCGTCCAGCGGCAGGCCGGGCAGGCGGCCGCCGAGCAGTCCGGGGATGTCCTGGGGCGGGATCTCGTCGGCGGTGCACTCCACGACGGCGCGCAACAGCCAAGCGCGTGCCTCCCAGCGGGGTTCGCCCCGCACGTCGTCCAGACACTGCCGGGCGGTGAGGAACGCCTTGCCGCGCATGGCCGCCAGGGCGCGGGACATGCCCTCGGTGAGGGACGCCGCACGGACGGCTCTGCCCAGCAGATCGTCGATCGTCGCCGCCTCCCCGGGGTCCGGCGGCGACGGGCAGAGCTCCTCGACCATGCGGCGTACGACGTCCCGCGGCCGGGCCCGCAGGGCGCGCAGGAACGCGGAGTCGAAGGTCTCCTCCTCGCAGTCCGCCCGTCCGGCCAGCCGCACCAGTTCGTCCCACCCCGGCGGCTGTGCCCCGCCGGCACCGTCCTCGGCGGTCTCTCGTACGGCGTGGTCGGTGGCGTCGCGCACCACCAGCACACCGCGTCGCGCATCGGCCAGTACGGCGGACCGGTCTTCGTCCACGAGTGAGTAGGCGTGGGTGAAGAGCACGGCCGGGTCGCCGTCGACCGCTGGCAGATAGCGGGTGACGAAGGCCGTGTGCGGGGTCCACAGGTCACTCGGGTCGATCAGTTGCTCCCGCAGGGAGCAGCGCCACTCGAACCAGAGCATGGCGGCGACGTCCTCGCGCCACGCACGGAAGGCGCGCTCGGTCGCGGGGCTCTCGTCGGGGACGGCGTCACGCAGGACGGCGTCGACGAAGCGGCCCGCCGCTAGCTGCCGTGCGGGGGCGTGCGGCCTGTGCACCGCAGTCTGAAGGTTGTCCACCAGGACGGTCATCCGCTGGGCCCAGGCATGCTTCAGCTTGATGATGTGCGGAACGTTCTTGGCGAAGTAGACCTCGGTGTCGCACTCCTCCTCCTCGGCGAGTTTGATCATTCTGCCGAGATGCTCGTCCCAGCGTTCGGAGAGGAGCACGGTCGGGTCCCACCGGACCGTGCGTTCCTCACGACTGGCGACCTGATAGGAGGTCAGTTCGGTCTGCTGCTGGTCGATCTCGGCCAGCAGGCGGTCGCGGCGCAGCATGGCGTCCATGGTCAGCCGGTCGGCCAGTACCCGCTGGTGGGCCAGTTCCAGCCGCTGGTACCGTTCGGTGGTCAGCAGGTCGGCGCTGAGGTCGATGCCGACGCTGGCTCCCCACGCCGTCGTCTGTTCCCTGGCGGTGCGCAGGTAGGGCAGCAGCGAGACGACGGCGTCCGGTCCGCCGGTGTCGGCGATCGGGCGCAGCAGGGCCTTGGCCGGGTCGGCGCACGCCCGGTCGGCCAGCGAGCGGATGGTCTGACCGAACTCGACCAGGTCCTCGTGCCCGACCTCGGTGACCTGTACCAGTTCCGTCTCGTGCTGCAGTGAGCGCAGTAGTGCGACGAAGTCGCGCAGGGCGCCCCTGGGTGTCGCCGTCGCATCGTCCGGCACGGATGAATGGCGGGCACCGAAGACCGGCAGAAGTCCGGCGGCGGGCTGTTGCCCGGCCGATCCGGCCGTGATGCGCAGGACGCCGACGCCGATGAGGTCGGTGACATATCCGTCACCTTCAGCTTCGGTGAGGCCGTTGATGCGCAGCGACGTGACCAGCGCCGCCTGGACGACCTGCTGGCGGATCTCCGGCAGGCCGTCGCCGACCACGAGCACCTCGACGGGGCCCTGTTCGTCGACCGCCACCCATGCCCGGAGCAGGGCGCATCGCAGCGCCGCCCGGATGTGCGGATCCAGTGCGGCCCTCGGGCCCCAGGCCGGCGCTTCCGGCATCAGCGGCCCGCAGAGGGCGGGATCGGCGATCCGGGTGACCGCCTCGTGGAGCGGGCCGCCCTTCTCGACCCCGGTGAGGTCGACCCCGAACGCCTTGGCGTGCAGGGCCAGTGCGAGGTTGTGCTCGGGGTCATCGAACAGCGGCCGGTCGGAGGCGCAGTCCTCCCAGTACCGCCACAGGGCCTCGACCAGTCTTCGGGACACGGCGGGCCGCCGTCTGAGGAACTCCTGCCGGGCCAGCTCCGTGTCGTCCCGGTCCCAGGTGTACGGCAGTTTGTCCAGCAGGGCGTGGATGCGCGGGTCGTTCTCCCCCATCTTGTACACCCCTCCCCCTTCGTTCGCGGTGTGCGTGGTCGTTGCGCGTCGGGCCGTCGTCAGCAGGCGCAGCGGAATCCGGCGTTCGCCCGGCACTGGACCGGTGAGGCCAACGGCAGTCGCTCTCGGAGGCGTTCGGCCGGGGTGTCGAACGCCCCGCCGCGCAGTTCCGGCGTTCCCGTCTTCTGGTCCAGGCACAGGTCCCAGGCGTTTCCCAACAGGTCGCACAGGCCGTACGGGTTGGCCTCGAACTCTCCGACCTCGGACAGCGCCGCGAGTGTCCCCAGGAAGTTGACCCGGCCCTCGCCGACGTCCTGAGCCGCCCAGTCACCGTCTCTGCCCGCGGCCACGGCCTGCTCCCATTCCGCCCGGGTGGGCAGGCGCAGCGGTCGGCCGACCTTGGCACCGGCCCAGGTCGCGTAGGCACGCGCCGCGTCGGCGCTGACCGCTACCACGGGCAGGTGTTCCGACTCCGTTTCCCCGCTGATCCGTTCCCAGTGGCGCAGGTAGTTGTCGTCGGCATACCGTCCGGCGCCGCGTGCCGTCTCGGGCCGCCAGCGGGCGTTGACCGGATCGTCGAGAAACGCGCGGAACTGGCCGTTGGTGACCAGATGCCGGCTCAGGCAGAACTCCGTTGCTCCGTGCGGTGGCACAGGGAGCAGTTCGGGCCAGGGCTTGGGCGGACTGAAGCCGGGAACGGCAGTGGAGGTTGGCGGTGCAACGGCCGTCGTGCCGCCGGCCGGGATGCCGGCCAACTCCTCGGTGGCCCTGCGCTCCTGATTCCGATGCTCCCGGATCCCGCTGTCCGGTGGGCGGATGCGCCGGGTGCGGGCGATCGGCACGATCCCGGTTCCGGTCCAGCGTTGGAGGGCGAAGGGTGCGTGCGGTACGGCGTCCGCCCGTGCGGACAGATGTCGGGCCACATCGTCTGCGGTGATGTATCCGTCGCCGTCGAGGTCGAGGTCGTCGCGGCGCAGTGCCTCCACCAGGGCAGCGGTGAACGGGCTGAGAGCCCCTTCGCTCGGTGCGTCCGGGACCAGCGGTGTCCCCCGGCGTGCGGCGGCCAGCACGAACGTCCCGGTGCCTGGGAAGCGTGGCGGTGACCAGCCGCCGCCCTTGTAGTCGCCGGCGTAGCAGCAGTCCAGAATGACGATCTTGAGTCGGGCGGGTGACTGGGTGATCATCTCCGCCAGCTCCGAGCCCGGCATTCTGAGCGGGAACGGCGCTGTGGTGTCGGTGTCCTTCGTGCAGAGGTAGAAGTTGCCGCTCAGGTCGGGGCGGCCGTGGCCGCTGTAGTAGAAGAGCAGGACGTCGTCCGGCGCCGCCGACGAGAAGAAGTCGCCGATCCTTCGCTGCATCTCCAGGTAGGTGGCGTCGGTCAGCGGGCGCTGACACTCGAAGAGCCCGGTGTCGGGGTTGGACAACTCGTCGAAGAGCTTCTCCACGTCGTTGAGCGGGCCTCTCAACCGCTCCAGCCCCAGCCGGTCGTGCGTGAAATTGGCATTGCCGACGAGGAGGGCCTTGAACGTCGCCGAAGCCCCGTCAGCGGTTGCCATCCCGCCCCTCGGGTGCCGTCCCGACGGCTTCGGCCAGCGTCTGCCGAACCGCCTCGATCCCCGCGCTCCCCTGCCCCATGGCCGTCACCGATCCGTCCGACGTCGTCACCTCGACGGACACGGACCGTCCGGCGTCACGCTTCCCCCACTCACGGAGCACCACGGCCACCGCACGCAACATCGCTGCCGACGACACGAGGATCGCCGACGCTTCGAGGATCCCTTTGGTGCCTCCACCGGTCGGCCGCTCCGCCGCTGCCCATTCGTCGGACTCCGATCCGCCGATCTCCAGCCGCACAGCCGTCGCGGCCCAGCCCTCGGCTTCGACCGGATCCACCTGGAGTTCACTCAACCGAGCCGACAGTTGACTGACCTGGCCAAGCCAACCCTGATGGTCGCTGGCGTACTTACTGCTCGTGATCCGCAGAACAACGGATTCAGTTCCGTCCATCCCCGCCCGACCCCCGCCGCGTCCAGAAATGCTTTCAAGGCTTCGTCGGGAAACTGTAGGTCACCACAAGTCGCGCATGATTCAAAAGGACCTATCCGATCAACAGGGGAAGAAATCAGTCACCGGAACGTACAGGCGCCATGCCAGATGGCATCAAAAACGATCGTCGCTGAGCAGCAGCACGGGGAACGGCCGACGGGGGGCCGAGCGTCTGTCAAACGAGCGGTGCAACTAGGGTTGTTGGTTACTGATGGGCTGCTGAGAACCGACCGTCGCAGGTGATGTCGAAGGCGTTCAGCGCGGTCTTCCATCGCATGGTCCAGCGGACCTGGCCCTTGCCGGTGGGATCGAGCGACACGATGGCCATGTAGACGCACTTCCGGGCGGTCTGCTCGTTGAGGAAGTGGCCGCGGGCTTTGACTGTTCGCCGGATGCGAGCGTTGACCGACTCAATCGGACCCGTCGTGCAGACGATGCGGCGGATCTCGGTGTCGAAGCGCAGGAACCGGGTGAACTCTTCCCACGCGTTCTCCCACAGCTTCACAATTCGGCTCACCAGCAGCGAATCGTTCGCCAGCCACCATGCGGATCCCTTCACGGAACTGTTGAGGCTCGTCCGACAGACCACCGCCCTGCGCGTACCTTATGACAATGGCGTACCGCGAGGGTCAAGCCTGGTCAGCAGCTACGGGAATCCGATTTCAAGCTCAGTAAGGGGCCGGAGGCTGCCCGGCCAGCGACATTAGGAATCAGTCCATGGAAAGTCGCTGAAGAACAAGGCAGTACGCTCCCAGGAGTGCATTTCGTGCTGCAACGGCGGTATCAAGCGTCTCCCGTCCGGATCGTCTGCGGCGCATGCGGCCTGCGCATATCGGATCGCCTCTTCATAGCGCCCCTGAGCGGCGAAAGCCTCGGCAGCCCGCGCGAGTGCCTGCGTCCGACCCGCGCCAGCCAGTTCTCGAAACCAGTCCCCTTCGGCGTCCAAGGCCGAGCGGTAGCGCCGGAGCACCGCGTCACATAGCCCTTCGGTGCGGTGGCCGAGGGCTCCCGCCAGAAACATCGCCTCGGCATCGCCGCCCTCCGCTCGGGGCAGCAGTGCGCCATCGCCTTCTGCCTGCAGAGTGTCCCGGTCCGTGGCCACCCCGTCCAAGGCCAGCGCGACGTACCAAATTCCGTCAGGCATCAATGGCGGCGGGTTTGACCGCCGTGCGTCCGCGATCAGTGAGCTGGGGGCGCGAACAGTCTCCCCCTCTCCGGGTATCAGCAGACCAGCCACACCGAGCCTTGGGGCTGTTGCCCATGCCAGAGCCTCGTCGAACCTTTCCCAGTCGGCCTTCGGCACGTCGGACTCGTACTCCTCGTGCACGCTCCGCAGCGATTCGACAGGCAGCGGGCCGGTGAGTCCGCAGCGGGCCAGGTCGACCGCTGCACGTACCAGCACATGACCTCGCGGATGGGCGTCCGCCCGCGAGGCCCTGCGCCACTCGTCCCACAGCTCCGGTCCGAGAGCCAGGTACTCACCCGGACTTCGGTCGCCGCACTCCTCCAAAGCCTCAGCGAGCCGGACGTCATTGGCGCACCTGGCCAGCCGTCCCAGCTCCGAGTCACTCCATTGACTTGCGAGCTCGACAATGGCCGCACGGCGCAGCACACGTGCTGCAGGGCCGCTTCCGAAGCGGTGGGCGTCGTACGTCTCTTCCCTCATGGTTCCCAGAACGAGCACCCGGGAGTCGATCAGCCGGGTCAACAGCCCGGACTCCAAACCCTGTTCGCCCAAATGACCCTCCAGCTCATCGAGCCAGAGAACGTACGATCCGTTACGCGAGCGGAGCGCGGCGGGTATGCCGCGCAGGTCCATGCCGGGGGAAGGTGCGTACACCCTGGTCTCTGGCGGCAGCGCCGCGGACAAGGCGGCCGCTGCGGTTCTGCTCTTGCCGGACAGCGGCCGCCCGGTCACCACAACCAGGCCGCCGCCACGCACCCGCCGCAACAGCTCGACCAGCTGTCCGTCGACATCCCTGTCTACATACGGCGGGAGTTCGGATACCCCTCCGAACAGGTGGGTCCGGTGCACGCCCAGCCCGATCGGGTCCACCGCGTCCAGGGCAGGCCAGTCATCCGGGGCGGCCACTCCGCCGCCCTGCGTCGCGCCGTAGTTGTGTTGAACTCCTACGACCGGCCCATGGAACGCACCGTCGCGGAAGTCAGGGTAGTCAGCGAAGGGGGCGACCCGGGCGTCATCAGCCTGACCGCCGTAGAAACCTGCAATGAGAGCGCGTAGTTCATCGGACGCCCCCGGGGCCGCGTGGAGGTTCCCAGCAAGCCTTGACGTCCAGTGCGCCAGGGCTATCTCCCGGAGACGGGGCTGATGAAGCATCTCTCCGGCCTCGATGAGTTCAGGGCCCACATCGATCCCGAGCGCCCGTTGGCAGAACTTCTCGATCCGGGCGCGAACCGCACCCCATGCCTCGGTCCCCACTGCCGCAGCCATCATCCACGCCGCGGCACCCGCCAATGCGGTTGCTTCCCGTTCCATGCACGCCCCCGCATCCAGAACGGCCCTTGGGCCTACCGTACCTGGCCACGTCGGCAGCTGACCACGAGAGCACGAGCCCAGTAACTGCTGGAACCTGACCTCAGATCACCTTCGGCCAGCTGCCGCCAAGGCATCACCCCGGACGAGGCTGGGATCAGCTCGTGGGACCGGGCATCGCCGGCAGCGAGTCGGCCGGCCAGGCAGGTGAGAGCGCGGATGCGCTCCGCGGCAGGAGCATCAGCGTGGCTGTCGACGACGATGCCCTGCCTGGCGGCGAGCGCCAGCAGGGCAACCACGCCGCCGATACCGTGCGCCATACCGTTGTTGGCGTGCCCGCCGCGGAAGCGGCCGTCCGGGCGGCCCGAGGGCCCTGTGTCCGTCCACCATCCCGGCAAGCGCTCGCCGTCGTGGGTGACCGGTTCGGTGAGGCGTACGCAGTAGTCGAGTACGGCACGCAGGGCGGGGCTGCCGGGGTCGCGGCGCAGGAGGTAGGAGCTGTAACCGCTCAGGCCGCGAATGGTGTCGAACTCCGCGAGCGCGGGGAGGAGTCCGGCGTCCATCCGGTGATGTGCGGCGTCGACGCGGCGGATCACGTCGTCAGCCATGTGCCGGTCGAGAGTGTCAAGGGCGCGCTGGTAGGCACCGGGCAGATGATCGGCGGCGCAGTCCAGCGCGTGACCGAGGGCGGGCGTCCCGTAGAAGGGGTGGCTGTCGGGGCCGCTGGTGAGCGGTTCACGGGAGGCAGCGGCGAGCCAGGCGTGGACGCGCTGCCACGGTCCCAGGCACGGCCGCAGCCCGCTCGATGTGGAGGAGGGCGATGCCGGGCAAGCCGTAGGCAAGGTGCTGCCGATGAGAGTCTGCTGGCCCAAGGTACGCCGTGTGAGGGTCGGCGAGTTGATCGGCGACGGCGTCGGCCAGTTCCAGGGCGGGGTGGGCTGTCACGGCGTCCTTCCGGTGGTACGGGCGGTCCAGGCCAGAGCGGCAGCGCGAGCGAGGTACAGGCAGACCTCCTCCTCGGGGAAGTCGACCGCGATGTGCTGTACGAAATGGACGTGCAGCAGTGAGGTCAGGACGTCGTCGACGGCGATGCCCTCGGTGTCCGATCCCGGCAGGTGTGGCCGGTAGGCGGCGAGGGCGGTGTTGCGGTCGGCCCACGCCGACACGATGGCCGCTCCGCCGGGGGCGGCTTGCAAGGCCGCCCAGTCGTCTCCGGGGTCGGCCAGACGTACGGCGTCGGTGAACTGCGGGCGCGGTACGGGCGCGGGTGCTGTGGGCGGGATGTGGTCGATCAGCCAGCGCATCCCGGCTTGCGTGCTGCCGAGGAACGCGCAGGCGATGGAGACGGTGTGTGCGGCCACCAGCGTGCGCTGGTGTGGGCGAAGGGGCCGCGAGAGCCGGCGAAGGATGGCCCGCGAGTCCGCCCGGAACACGTCCTCGGCCGCGTCCCATGCAGCACCGGATCCCCAGCGGCCCATCTCCCGGTAGGAGGTGGGGTACCGCACGTCCGCCAGCAGTCCTGCACCGCGCAGTTCATCGGTCCACCCACTCGCTGTCCGGGCCGTCTCGACGAGCAGGCTTCGCTCTGCTCCGCCACCGCATCCTTCTCGGATACCAGTCACCCTGGGTGACCACCGAAAGTGGGACAGGGCCGAACGTCTTACAGTCCCGATAGACCCGCACCCGCAACCGTCCCGACACCCCGCCGGAGCGGACCCAACCTGCAGCGGTCCACGCGGGCGGTCACGAACCTCAAGGACCCAGTTCGGCCCCAGGCGATCGAGCCAGTCCTGGTGAGCCAGCCCAACGGCGACCAGCACGTCGTGCTTGCCCTTGGCATATGTCGAAGGTATTTCGCCTGTTTGGCGGTGCCGGCAGGCTTGGCTGTCTGCCACCGTGAGTCTTGTTCGCCAGGGAAGCCAATCCACGTTGAGGGCCTGACGTCGCTCACCGTTGGCTCTCCTTCCCTCCGCAGATGCCGCCCTCGCGTCGGCCTTCCGTTCGACCCGCTGGGGCTGCCTGCAGCATCGATCAGGAGTCAAATGTGCGCGTCATGATTCAGATGCGGCCCGAGCCCGATGTCCTCCGGGCCGTCATCGACCCTCACGAAACCACCCCTGCTGCCACCACCGTTGCCGGGGACGTCCCGGGCGTCGCTCTGGATCCCAACTTCGTCCCGGTGCCGGTACCCCAGCCGCAGCCGGCGACGCCGGGCGGCGACCCGCTCTCCCTGGAACAGCCGCTTCGCTTCTCCATGGCTCCCGAGAGCGCCAGCGTTCTGGTGCGCGGGGAGATCCAGGACTACGACATCGCCAGCCGCTACGCCATGCTCGCCACCACCCGCCCTGACATCGTCGGTATCTCCTCCGACCCTGTCATCGAGACCATGCCGACGTGCGGTGGCGACGCCCCGGTGGGTAACTGGCACGACGTACAACGGAAACTGACCCAAATCCTTGAGGCGGAGGGCCTGGACGGCGCCGGGGTCCCCATCGCCGTCCTCGACTCCGGCATCAACGTCCAGCACCTCTCCCAGGTCATCGGCCACGAGGTGACTGTCGACGCGGACCGGAGCTGGAAGCCCGCCGGCGTGGTCGGCAACTTCGGGCAGTTCGCCGTGGACCACGGCACCATGTGTGCCTTCGACGCCCGGATCACCGCCCCGAAGGCAACGCTCCTCGACCTCCCCATCCTGCTGTCGCGACGCCCCGGCGCAACCGTCATGGAGGGCTTTCTCTCTGACGCGATCGCGGCCTTCTCCCACCTGCGGTTCATGCTCGAGGACATGCCCGAGGAGCGCCGCGCGCTGGTCGTCAGCAACAGCTGGGGGTCGTTCAGCCCGAGCTGGGACTTCCCTCCCGGCCACCCCGGAAACTACTCGGACAACCCGGCTCACCCCTTCAACCTGGCGGTCTCCGCTTTGGAGGAGGCGGGCGCGGACATTCTGTTCGCCGCGGGCAACTGCGGCCGCGAGTGTCCCGACGGCCGCTGCCAGTTCGTCTCCCGTCCGATCAACGGAGCGAACTCGCACCCCCGTGTGTTGTCGATCGGTGGTGTGAATGTCGAAGGAGTCCGTGTCGGCTACTCCTCGCAGGGCCCGGGACGGCTCAGTCGCCGCAAGCCCGACGCATGCACCTTCACGCACTTCGCCGGGTCGAAGGCGTTTGGCGAGCACAGCCCCGACTCCGGTACTTCGGCTGCCTGCCCCGTCGCCGCCGGTGTCGTGGCCGCAGTGCGCACGCAACTTCCCGTGAGCAAGCTTTCGCCGATGCAGATGCGCACCTTGGTGCGCCGTACCGCCAACGACGTGGGCATGGCCGGCTTCGACTTCGACCACGGGTTCGGCACGATCGACGCAGCCCGTATCGTTGATGTGATCCGCAAGCGCCGGTAGTCCGGGCTTCTGTAAGGAGAGCCATGGCTCCACAGGGCCCATTCGTCCTCGTCACCATCACGCTCCCACGGGGAGCGAGGCTCCAGGACGCGATGCGGGAGTACGGGCTGGCGTCCGACGAGGTCGACGAGTCGTACGGTGTTGTACCCGTCGATCCCGAACGGGGCACTCACGTCATGATGGTCACCGAGGATGCCGCTGGCCGGATCACCGGTGGGGCGGGGGCGCAGGGGCCGTTCGCCAACCCGAAGATCGAGCCCTTCGGCCCACCGCAACCTGGCCCTTCGGACCATCACGAAAGGTGAACCGCCGCCGTGGGGCCCGGGCGTGGCCCGGACCCCACGGCGAACGACAATCCATCTTCGGCCTGTCAGCTCATTGGAGTCGCGCGGTGCGCGCCTGGGTCGCCGAACAGGAATGGTCCTTTCTCGCCCCCACGGGCTTGACCATCCGCACACCACACCGACCGACTTACGAAAAGACCAGTAGGCACTGCCCGGCGGATCATGTGGCCGCGAGGGCACCAAGAATGAGTTGCCCGAGGAGTTCGTCGGCCTGTTCCGGGCGGACGCGATCTGGACGACGGGCCATGGCAAGCGCCTCACCGGCCGCGATGAGATCTCGTCCTTCACTCATCAGGTGCTGCCAGGCGCCATGAAGGACTCGACGGCCACGTACGAGGTGGTGCACGTGCTGTTCATCCGCCCCGACTTAGCCGCGATCAAGGCGCACGCGCTTCGAGAGATGGGGCACCAGGTCCTCGTTCAGCCATGTGCCCTCATCGGGGGCCATCCCGGGGATGCAGGAGCCTGAGATCTCCAGCAGGGGCGGGTATCGAATGAGGACGATGCGGGCGTTGGGAGCCCTGCTCCTTATCTCCTGGAGGGTGTCCCCGTACGGACCGGCCTTTCGCCGAGCGCGGCATGCTCAACCTGCCGTCGGGACTGCCCAAGGTCGATCAGGGAGCCGTCGAGAAGGGCAGACACCTTCTCAAGACGGCACGTCGGGTGGAGCGAGAGGGCATCGAGAGCGTAGTGCTGAGCGATGCCCACGACAGTCCCCTGCGCCCGTAGCCCGCCGGCTGCACGCGGGGCGTGCGGGACCCTCCTCGGCCCCCGGACCTCGCCCAACGACGTCGGCGGCAACCTACGTCAGCTGACGCGCACAGGGTGCCGTCAGTCGAGGACCACGCGGTCTTCGAGCTCGACCTGACGGCGCACCAGATAGGTGCCCGGAGCGTGGCCCATGGCGCCGTGCTCGGGGTGCAGGATGTAGGCCGTGGCGCCTTCGTGGACTGTGAAGCAGCCCACGTCCGGGCCGTCGCTGCCGTTCGGTGCCCAGGTGACCGGGCCGTCGGCCACGAGCAGGTGGGTGTTGCCGCCGTCCTCGGACGACACCAGGGGTATCCCTGCGGCGGGGACATCCCTGGCGTCTTCCCGCGGTTCGTACCCGATCAGGCCGACCGGAATGAGACCGATGTCGCCCTGGCGCTGCAGCCCGGCGGAGACCGGGATGGCCGCCTGCAGATCGAGGTGGCCCAGGACGTCGACGCCGGCGAGGGCGGTGACATGTCCGAGTGTCGGGTGCTGTGTGGTCACGGGATTCTCCGGTTCGTCGGCGGTACGCGGTCGGGTGTGATCCGGTCGGTGGGCTCGGCCTCCGGCGGTCGTCATCATGTGGCCCGGGCCATGGTGAGGTACTGCTCGCGGGTGAGGCCGAGCAGGCCCGCCGCCGCGGTCGTGGCGTCCGGGGTGTCGGCAGGCACGGCGAGGCCGTACTGACGGCGGGTGCCGTCCCGTTCGACGGAGGCGTTCGTGCACAACAGAACCCGGACCCGGCCACGTTCGAGAGGCAGTTCGTAGAGGCTGAGCCACTGCCCGGGATTGCCCGGGTCCGGCTCAGGGCAGCCCACCCGGCGCAGCCCCGCCGCCACGATGAACTCGGACCATCCCATCCGCTCGATCGCGCAGCGGCGCACCTCGACATTGGGCTCCGCGAGGATCCGCGCGGGGTCCCAGCGGCCCGCGGTCAGGGAGGCGGGCACCCTCCTGCCGTGCCAGGAGTGGATGGCCCAGCCGTCGGGCCATACGGCAGCCGGCCCGTCGGCGCAGTGCAGGCGTCCTTCCGTGTCCCGCCGGAAGAAGTCCGGGCGGGGGGTGAGGACGGCGTAGTCACGAAAGGCCCACCAGTAGCCGGCGTGCCGGGCCACCTGCTGCTCACCGTGTACGTCGTCCATGCCGGTGATGCCGAGACGCTCCATCGCCTCGGCCCACGCGTAGGGCACCACGCCGAAGGCCGACAAGGGACGCCCCCGCCACCAGCGCACAGGCAGCCGCGCCGGCACACCGTTGGGCACGGGACGGACACCCGCCTGCGCGGAAACCTGCGCGAGCAGCTGCGCGTGCACGGCCGCCACCACGTCGAGGTCGTACCGGGCGGAATCGATGTATCCCTCACTGTCGGCCCGGCTGTCCAGCACGCCTGCGTGCTGCG
>NZ_JBSFOK010000057.1:0-46578 GCF_053587635.1 Streptomyces sp. NPDC003635
CCGAAACAAGACGCCGCATGCCTCCCTCACTCCGAGCCAGACCATGCCTGACCAGCGCAAATCAAGCGATCACGTTCGGTTGAGATACGGCTTCTGATGTCAGGGTGGGTGGTCATGGGTTGGGGTCGGGGTGGAGGTGGTGGAGCAGTTGGTTGATGAGGTTCTCGGTTTCTGGCTCGATGGGGCAGTCGAGTTGGGTGTTGATGTGCTGCAGGCGGGTGAGGGCGGTGTGGATGCCTTGTCGGTTGGCGGCCTGTGCTTCGATCCGCATCCAGTCGCGGTAGAGCAGCTCCGCGGTGTTGTCGGTGTCGAGTCCGGTGGCGATGGCTCGGCGTGCGGCGGTGAGGTTGTGGTGGGGGCCCGGTGGGGTGCGGAGGGCGGCGATCGTGTGGGCGACCGTCACGATCCGGGTGGTCATTTCTTGTTGATGAGGCTCCGCCCAGGGCAGGGGTTTGTCGCCGAAGGGCCGGCCGCGGACGAGGGCGAGTGCCTGTTCCAGTTCGTCGAGCCCGGCCGGGCCGAGGTTGAGGCCACGGTCGGTGAGAAGGCGGAACTGGTCCCAGTCGCACCGCACGCTGGGGGAGAGCTGGTAGGGGTCGTCGGCGTGGTTGCGGCGTGGGACGTAGGGGTGGCCGGCGGGGTCCTGGCCGAGCGCGCGGCGTAGGCCTTGGAGGCGGGCGTTGAGGGTCCGTTTGGTCCAGGGGCGGTCGGCGTCCATGTCGGCGCAGAGTGCTTCGGCGCTGCGGCCGGGGCGGAAGTAGAGCAGGGCGGCGAGTTGTGCTTGCCGGGGGCCGTGCCCGGTGGAGGGCACGCGGTCCATCTCGACGGGGCCGAGGACGCGGAGCTGGGGGGCGCGCGTATCGGGTGGTTCGCGGTGCGGGCCGGTGTGGTGGTGCTCTTGACGTCGCGCCTCTGCTGAGGGCGCTGGACTGGTGTGGGGCTGGTCTGGGGTTGGTGCCGTTGCCGTGCGGACGTGTGCCGGAGGGGGACGCATCGCAGCCTGGGGGCGGGGGTCATGCGGCGGGGGTGTCTGCGGGTGGCGGCTGGTGGCGGTTAGGAGGGCCGGGTAGATCGTGCCGTCCTCGGTGTGCGGCTCGGGTTGCTGGGCGGCCGGTGTGGTGTGGGGTGCCGAAGCGGCGGGTCGCTGCGGCAGGTCTGCCTCTTGTGGCCCCCTCAGCTGGACCGGCTCTGGTGGCTGCTGCGGTGTGGTGGCGTGGTGTCGGGCAGACGGCGGGTCAGGCGGTGCTGTGCCGGTCAGGGCCTCTTTGAGGTGCTGGTAGTCGGACGGCGTCACGCGTTGCAGGGTGACGTCTGTGTCGGTGCCGCCTACGGGCTGCGGGCCGGTCTGGGAGGCATCGAGGACTTCTGCCTCGGGGAAGTAGGCGGTGGCGGTACGGGCGGGGGCGATCAGGGTGATGCGGGCGCGTCGGGCCTTGCCGATCACGTCGGCGAGCTGTTGCGCCGCGTCGGCGCTGAGGGTGGGTGCGAAGAGCAGGAGTGCGGGAGGGCACGCATCGGCGGGCTGCTGGTGGATCTCGAGCAGGCGGGCGTTGAGTTCGCGCAAGGTTTGGCTGGCGTGCGGCAGGTGGGTGATCGGGCGGGTGGGCAGCAGGCCGGGTAGGTCGTCGCCGAAGGCGATGGCCCAGATTTCCGTCTCGTCCGCCCAGGGGCTGAGCGCCGCTTCCACGGTGAGGGAGGCGCAGACGGCTGTGATGTCGTCGGGGCTGCCCTTGAGGAGCAGCGCGGGCAGTTGAGTGAGATCGAGCAGGAGCAGCGCGCCGTCGCGGGTGGTGCCCAGGGTGATGAGTCCGGGGCATGGAGGCCGGATGGTGGACGCGGTCTGTTCATCGAGGAGCACGGCCCTGTCGGGCAGGGTCCACCAGCGGCGTGGCCCGGCGGTGAAGGGCGGCAGCGGCTGGTGGCGGCTGTGGGGGAGGACGTGCAGCGAGCGGGCGGTGATCCGTGCTGCCCGTAGCACGCTGGTGTGGCCGTGGTGGTGGGCGAGGGTGCGCAGGGCCGTATCCAGACGGGCGATGCCTTCGCCTTGCGCGGTGGGCACCGGGCGGGGCCCGGCTGGGTGCGGCGTGGCGGGTGTGGTGGATGCGCGGCGCGCCCGCTGGATGCGGCGCAGCGCGAGTAGTGCGGTGAGCAGGGCAGCCAGGAGGGCGCCGAAGCCCAGCAGTTGATGCGGCTCCGGGACGGGGACAGCAGGGGCTCTGGGGGAGGCTGCGGGGGTGGTCGAGGAAGAGGGGGGCGCCGCCGTATCGGCGGGGGATGGGGGCACGGCACTGGCGGTCGGTGCCGGCGAAGCGGTGGTGGGCTGTTGAGCGGGCGTACTGGCGGAGGTCGTCGGGGGAGCCGCGGAGGAGGCGTCCTGCCCCTTCTGACCGCCGGGGTGGTCTTCGATGAGTTGGCGCAGAGCGAGCGTGGTGGTGCCGAAGTCGAGGTCCAGGACTTTGGGGGTGGCAAGGGTGGCGCCCTCGAGGAGCGCGAGCGCCCCGTCCTCGGGGGCCGGCGCCGGGGAAGCCGGCGCCGTGGCGTTGCCCGGGCCGGGGCTGGGGCTGCGGTGCGGCGCGGCGATGGCGTGGGGGAGTGGCCCCGCAGCCAAGGGCAGGGTTGCGGCGAGAAGGAGGACGGCTGTGGCGGTCAGTGCGCGCGGAGGGCGGGCCGGCTGCCGGCGTCTGCATGCATGGGTGAGGGTGACCATGGTCATCGCGGGAGGGCGAGGGTGGCGGAGTCGAACTGGGGCAGGTAGAAGTCGACCTGCCGCGTCCCTGCGGGTGGGGCCGGGAACTGCATGAACACCGCGACGCTTTCCGCGGGTTGGAGGGTAGCCAGGCCCGTGGTGGTCAGCGGGCGCCCCTCCGTGTCGCGCAGCACGTAGTAGCGCTTGCGGCCGTCGAAGTCCACCAGCGAGGCGCCGCCCAGGGACTGGCCGTTCTTGACGATGTCGCGTTCGTTGCCGCGCAGGGCGGCCGGGACCACGGCCTCGTCGTCGCCGATGTTCGTCAGGGTGCCGCGCAGGGTGAGGAATCCGCCCCGCATCCGTTGTACGGCGCTGATCGTCAGCTTCAGGTTGTCCTGGCCCTTGATCTCTGCCAGGGGCTTGTCAGGCTCCGTCCGGGATTCCCGCTGCGCGGCCGCGGCTGCGCCGGAGTGGGAGTTCGCCCGGGAGGCGGTGCTTCGTGCTGTCAGGTCCCGGGTGAAGTAACCGGCAGCGGCAACGGCCAGGCACAGTACGACCGCCCCCGCTGCCACCGTTGTTCGGGCCCGGGCGGGCTGGCGCGGCCTCGTGCCGGCACCTTCGGACTGCTCCTGGGGAGGCAGGGACGGGCGTCCACCTCCGGACAGGTCCGCGTTTGCGGCTGCGGAGGGAGCGGGGCTGTCTGCGAGGCGACGGGTGCTGCGCGGGTCGGAGTCGGGGCCACTGGGCGTGGAGGGGGACTGCGAGGGCAGGCTCACTGGTCCCTCCGCGGGCGGGGCCAGACGGTGATGACGTCGCCGTCGAGGGTGACGTACCGGTGCGGAAAGTGGCTGCGGACCTGGTGCAGGTCATCGAAGTTGAAATCGCCGGCCGCTTGTATGACCCAGGCGTCGCCGACCTGGGACACGGACAGGGTCCCGGCAGGCCATATATCTGCACCGGATGCGTTGTTGCTGCGAACTAATCGCGCGTCAGAGCTCATTCTCGATCCCCCAAATCGCAGTTATGGCAGGGAAGTTCCTGCGGCAGGTGAGCGCTTAGGGCTAACGCTAGTGGTTCACCTAAGCAAAGTTCAATGGGTCGGCGGTAGATGCTGGTGTGTCAGGCGAGTCAGTCGCACGCTGTGCCGTGACCGTGACCGTGACCGTGACCGTGACCGTGACCGTGACCGTGACCGTGACGTGGACGGCCGGGGGCGCTCATTGGTATCTCGGCCCCCTCTGGTCGGGGCGCTCGCTGGTGGTGGCGGAGGCCTGCTGGACGAGGAAACCGGCAACCCGCTGCTGCTGGGCGGAGGCGGCGGCGGTGAGCTGGTCGAGGGGCAGGGCCCCGGCCATGTCCCGGGCGGTGCGCTCCAGGGTGGCGGCGTCCTGGGGGCGGGCGTAGTGGGCGAACACGTCGTCGAGGTGGGGGCCGGTGATCCGGGTCGGGCCGGTGCGGCGGCCGTTGACGGTCAGGGAGGCGTAGTGCTCGTACCGGTTGAGCGTGGCCACTTCGTCCGCGCTGGGGTTGTCGCCCCATTCCGCGGTGACGGGCGCGATCGCGGTCTTGGAGCCGGCGGTTGAGGCCAGGGTGGAGGCGTTCTGCGTGAGGGACATGCGGACTGGTCCGGGCAGGCGGCCCAGGAGCTGGGTCATGCCGTGCACGGTGACTTTGTACTTGCGGAAGTCCTCGAACATCGAGGCGATGGTCTCCGGGGCGGCGCCGGTCAGTGTGATCAGTTCGTCGAAGTACAGCCGGAAGGGCCGCCGAAGGTGTTCGGGGGTGTCGCGTCGTGAGCGGCCGGCCCGCAGCAGATCCCGGGCGAGCAACGCGGTCAGCAGCCGGTCGGTGGGCCCGTTTCCGCCCGGGCACACCCACACGACCAGTCCGGCGTCCATGGCGGCGCGGCTGTTGTAGACGCCGATTGGGTGGCCGAGGAAGGCGCGGGTGACGGGGTTGGCGGCAAGCCGGGCCAGGGGGTTGAGAACGACACCGAATGCGTCCGCGGGGAAGGCCGGGAAGACCATCCTCCACCAGGAGCGGGTGTCTGCGTCGAGCCGGTCGGCCACCGCGGCCAGGGCCACGGCCCGGAAGTCGGGGTCGGTGAGCAGGGACCGGACGTGGAAGAGGGTGGCCTGGTCGTCGGGGCGGCCGGCCTGGCAGGCGGCCTGATTGACGGCGGTCAGGACGGTGAGCGCGGCGGTGAGGATGGTGAGTGCCCTCGGTGCGGTGGCGTCGTCCCAGCCCAGCACGGAAGCGAACGCGTCGGAGACCGCCTCGACCACGTCGTGGGGCGCCTGTCCGTGGTGCATGGCCAGCGGATTCCACGAACTCAGCCGTGGATGGGGACCGTGACCGCCCAGGTCGATCAGCGCGATGCGCTGCATCAGATGCTCGTGGGCCAGGAAGGTGGTGGCGCGGGGCCAGGAGTCGCGGTGCGGGTCGAGGAACATCAGGCCTCCGCCCGCGTGCGCCCAACCGATGGCCTGCGCCAGCGCGCGTTCCGTCTTGCCGCCGCCTGCCTTGCCCACCGCGCACTCGAAGAGGGTTTCCGCAGCGTAGGTGGCGACCAGGCGACGGCGCCCGTCCGGGCCGCGGTAGATGCCCTGCAGCAGCAGTTCGGGATCCCCGTGCCGGAAGGTGGGCAGGTCGTCGGCGAGCAGCGGCAGCCGGCAGTGGACGGTCGGCGGCTTGAGCAGTCCGGTCAGTTCCTCCAGCCGTACCCAGTTCGCGCGGGGCGGCCGGCACTGGCCCAGGTTCCAGCGGCGCTCGAAACCACGCTTGGTGGGCCAGTGATCGGCGCCGATCCGCCATGGCCCGATCCGCCAGCCGCGCATCGCCCACCTCGAGCGGCCACCGAACACATCCAACGCGGCCTGGAGTTGGGCGAGCCGGGCCTGGGCGCGGCCCGCCTTGTCGGAGGCGCACATCACCAGCAGCTGCACCCGTACCAGGTGGTCGTCCTCGGCGAGTTTGCCCAGTGCTTCGGCCGGCTCCACCCTGTGCGGCACGGGCGGCATCACCAGCCGGCGCCCTGGGGAGGCGTCCTTGCCCGTGACCAGCTGCTGCATCTGCCACAGCGGCGAGTCGTCCATGCCGGAGGCGTCCTGGCGTGCCCAGCGGGCCGCGCGCTGGGCCTGCCGTCGTTCGGCGCGGCGGGCGGCACTCATCAGCTGCACACGGCGGGCCCGCAGCGCCCACTTGGGGGCACGCTGGATGTCCAGGCGGATCTCGGCGAGATCGCCGAGTTCGCCCCGCAGGTCGGAGACCGCATCCACCAGCGGCTGCAGCGGATCGGGATCCAGTGGCACCTCCCGGAGCGTGGCGGTGGGCCTGCCCCGTAAGAGGAATTCCGCTCGCACCACGTGCTGGCGCGGCGTGTCGGTGATCGGCCGGGCCCGCTCGACGGTGACCTGCGGCCCGAACGGGGTGATGGACAGCAGCCGTTCGCCCCCGGCCGGGCCCTCGATGCGATACCGCAGCGGTGTGCTGCCGTCCGCGCGCAGCCGGATCTGGACCGCCTTCGAGCGGCGCGGGGCCCACCACGGCATCGCGGTGGAGGCGCGTGTCAGCTGTACGCCGCAGCGGAAGATCTCCTCCAGGCCGGGGTCGAAGTGCCGGGAGGGGAGAAGTTCCAGGGCCGTCCGCTGGGCTGCGATCCTTTCCGCCAGGCGGCGAAGGACCCACTCAGCCAGGCCCCAGGACACGGCGACAGCAACGGCCGGCACGTACCAGTGCTCGTAGAGCCAGACGGCAGCGCTGGCCAGGCCGGTGAGCAGACTGAGCGCAGGTCCAGCGCTCTGGTCGGACAGGACGGCCTGTCCGGTCAGGTCGGAGGCTGCGGAGTCCACGTCGCTGGTCCTCTCGTCGCAGGTGTCCGGGTGAAGTGCCAGTCGGTGACGCGGCCGTCGGTGTAGGTGCCGCCGCGGTCGGTGCCCGCCCACACCAGATGCACCACCGCCCGGTTCGGTTCGCCGTCGCAGCGGGCGATCGCGGCCTGGATGCGGAAGCGAGCGGTGGCGAACGCCGGGGCTACGGCCTTCCTGGAGGGCTGGATGGCGCCGGGCCAACTCGCGCGGCCGTTGCCGGTGGCGTCCGCGTGCAGCAATGCGCGACCGGCGGTGAGCAACTCCCGCTCGTCGGCGGCGGGGAGGTCGGCGGGCCAGGCCGCTTCCAGCGCGTGCTGGATGGCCTGGTCGCCCGTCGTGCCCTTGCCGTGCGGTGGCAGAGCGGATGCGAGGACCGGCGAGGGTGTCGATGTGGCGGAGGGCGTCGTGGTGGGCGGTCGGTTGGCAGCGGCAGGTGCCGACGACGGCGCTGTCGTCGCGCGTGTCGTTGACTCCGTCGTCGGCGACGACTCGTGGTCGTGCGGGCCGTGCAGAAGTGTGACGCCGGCGACGGCGCAGATGAGGGTGGTCAGCAGGAGCAGACGCGGTGGGCGTGGTGGGGTGGTCACAGCAGCCGGGCTCCTCCCGCGTAGCCGGACAGGGCGTTGACCGCGTCCATCCGGACGGCCGTGCCCGGCCGGGCTGCGTTGACCATCCGACCGCTGCCGGTGTAAATGCCGACGTGGTGGATCGTCGAATCACGGCCGGGGGCGTAGGCGTAGAAGACGAGGTCACCGGGTTCGAGGGCGCCGGGACCAAGGCCGGCGGGTATCCGCTTTCCCACCCCGGCCTGGGCGGCCGCAGTGCGCGGCAGGCGGATGCCGGCCTGGGCGAACGCATAGGTGGTCAGGCCCGAGCAGTCGAAGCCCTTGATACGCGCGCCGCTCTTGCCGCCGGGGGAGCAGCAGATCCCGTACGAGGGGCCGTGCGCGGTGCCGCCGCCCCACGAGTAGGGAACCCCGCGCTGGGCGAGGGCCGCCTCGAGGACGGTGCGGACTTTCCCGGACGCCGCGTTCAGGTCGGGGTCTTTGGCTGCCGCGGCGTACTGGTCGATCCAGCCCAGCACGTTGGCGACGTACGCACTGGAGTGGTTGTAGGCATGGATCGCCTCCTTGAGCTGGGAGCGCTGCGTCAGGTCACGGCCCGTGCCGCACAGGTAGGTTGCGGCGCCGAGCGCGGCGTCATCGGCGTTGTGCGGGTCGGCAGCCTGGTCCCCGTTCGCGTCCCTGCCGACGCTCGCCCATGTGGAGGGCAGGAACTGGAAGGGACCGACGGCACGCTCACCTTGATCGGTGCCGTCCCACGTGCCGCGGTCGGTGTCCGGGACGACGGTGGTGTTTCCCCCGGCGCCGGAACCGTTGAGGAGCACCCCGTAGATCCTTGGGCGGATGTCGCCGTCTGCGGCGATGTTCCGGCCCATGGCGTGGTTGGACTCGACTTTGGCGATTCCGGCGAGGACCGGCCACCGCATGCCCCGGCATGCCGGTACCTGTTTCCGGACTCGCTGTGCGGCCTTCCTGTACGCCACGAGCATGCGCGGCGGGATGTCCGCGGCCGATCCGCCTGCGGCGAACCCGTCCTCCGCCTGCGTACCCGGCGCCGGCGCGACGTAGGCGCTGATCGTATTGCCGACCGGTACGGCACAGCACACGGCGGCGAACATCAGCAGCACCAGCATGCATCCGAACCGCCGGACGCGGTGTCCGTGCGGCTTCACTCCTCCTCACCGTCCTCGTTGTGGCGTTGGGTCTCTTCCCGGCGCAGGCGGTCGGCCTCGGGTGCGGTGCGCCGCATCAGTTCCTGCATGCGGGCCCGGGCTTCCTCCCGCGCTGGGGTGCGAGCGCTGGAGCCACCGGCCAGATGCGGCCTGCCCTGACCGGGCCGGGGCCGCGGGCCGTCTGCGCGCGGGGGCGGCGCTGTGGCGGGGCCGTCGGCTGGTGGAGCGGGCCGCGCCCGGGCAGGGACCGGTCGGCCCGCAGACCGGCCCGAGGGCGCCTGATGTTCAGGCGCTGCGGGGCGGGAAGCGGGGGCGGTGGTGGTCGGGGCCGGCAGGCGGCGGCTGGTGAAGGGGCCGGGGCCGCCGCTGTCGCTGTTCTCCCGCAGGACACCGGTCACCTGACGCCCGGTGTCTGTCCAGGCCCGGCCGTCCTCGCGAAGGGTGTTGCCCCAGACGCGCACCTGCTGGCGTGCGTCCTGGGAGAAGCGCGAGCCTTCCGCCCGGGCCCGGCGGACGTTGGCGGGCAGGCCGGCCGTCGCCCCGTACGCGGCCCGGCCCCCGCGGTGCAGGAGGCGATAGCCGCGGTAGCGGACCAGCCGGTTGTGGGCGCGGGTGGACAGCAGCGTGCGGTCGCCTCGCTGGTCGTGCAGGACCTGACCGGTGGTGCGGTCGATGACCTGGCCGTCCTCGTTGCGGTAGCGGTCGGGTGGGCCGCCGGGGCGACGCGGTCCGAAGCCGCCTGACCCACCGTCGGTGCCGGGCTCGCCGGAGCTGCCGGGCCCACCCGGCTCCTGGTCACCATCGGTGGTGGGTTTGCGCCACTTGGCCAGCTGTTCGCCCTCCGGACGTCGGCCGATCAGCAGCCAGTGCCCGCCCTTGGCGCCGAGCCGTGCGCCCAGGCCGCCCACCGCGGCCGCGGCAGCCAGTGGTGCGAGTCCGCGTCCCGATTCCGCGCGGGCGTCGGGGAGGACGCGCCCGGTGTCGAGGGGCATGCCGGTGCCGTCCGTGAGCGAGGCGAGCGAGCCCATCAGGCGCTGGCGGGTGCCGAGGATCCCGTACCCGCCTCCTGCGCCATGTGCGGTGAAGGCGCGAAGTCCACCGCCGTAACCACCGGATGCTGTGGGGGAGTGCATGGCGAGGGCGGCGCCCAGTTCGCTGGTGTCGCCGGGCAGATGAGTACCGCCGATCTTGGCGTAGCGCATCCTCATCGCCATCCGCCGCCCGAACGAGGTGATCGAGGCCAGCAGACGGCGGTGCCCTGCCGCGCCGACGATGGCCAGGACGTCGATGAGCAGAATCCGCTCGACCATCAGATCCGGACCGTTGGTGATGGTGGCGTCGACGGCGATCCCGAAGAACGGCACGAACGCGCAGATCCCCACCACCGCGAGGACGGCGATGCCCCACAGCGACAGCCACTTCCACACCGACTGCCGTGCCGGGCCGGGCAGCATGCCCGCGATGAAGGCGATGCCTCCGGCGGCCGCGGCCGCCGCGCACACGCCCTGGGTGCCGAGCAGCACGATCGCGCTGGACAGGAGCATGCCGCAGATGAACAGTGCGGCGATCAGCAGCAGGGCCGCGCCGCCGACCCGCCACCAGGTGGGCTGCTTGGCGTAGGCGGCGCACGCCGCGCCGACGTCCCCGGCCTTCTCCAGGTCGGAGAGGAACGCGGCGAACTCTTGGTCCTCCTCGGTGACGATCGCGTTCGGGACGTCCAGTAGTTCACCCCCAGGAGTCAGGGACGGCAGTTCGCTGTCCCCGGTCGCGTTGCCGCCGTTTTTGCAGTAGTCCTTGGCCGGCCCGTGGACGAGGCCGCAGGCGTCCTCGCGGTCCTGCTTCGACTGGCGGGCGTCGTAGCCGCCGGTGACCCACTTCAGATGCACGGCGTAGGCCTTCGTGTCGGCCTTTTCGGCGGGGTCGAGGATGCGCCCGTACTGCAGGAGCATGTAAGGCTTGACGATGAGTGCGTTGGTGACCGAGTCCTGCAGTGGGCGGGCCACTTGAGCTGCGGAGACGGGGCTTTCACTCTCACGTTCCAGGCACCGGATCTCGGCGTTGCCGGACAGGTCGTGGCAGGGCCCGATGCCGGCGAGCTTGCCGCCCCAGTCGTAGGAGTTGACGCTCTGCTGGGCGACCTCGGCGGCCACCTGCTGGGACTGCCCCAGCGGGCCGTCCTCGGCCAGCAGAACGTCAGGCCGCACGAACGTCGACGCGGCCAGCGCGCCGATGAGGAGGGTGAGGAAGATTTCCCCGAGCCCGCGGCCGACCCGGCCGCGCACGATCATGAATCCGGCGAACACGAACGCCCAGGCGAGGAGCAGACCCTTCAACCCCAGCGAGTTGACGACCACCTCGTTGTAGGTGTCCGCGGCTTTCTGCGCCGGCTGGGTCAGGATCTCAAGCAGCGGGAAGCGGAACGCGACCTCGATGGCCCAGCCCGCCAGGCCGACCAGCAGCCGGATCAGGGTGAACAGCCCGGACAGGGCGAAGGCCAGGGCTTGTGTTTTGAAGCTGACGATGGAGCCGCCCTCAGCGTTCAGCTCGTAGCCGTTGACGGGCACGCCTTCGGAGGAGGTGATGTTGAGCGGGGCGAGGAGGTCCCCGGTCTCGCTGTTGCTGCCCGCCGCGTGCACAACCTGGCTGTTGACCATGACGAACACGCCGGTGAGCAGCACCAGGACGCCAGCCGAACGCAGCGTCGGGCGGTCGAAACGGACCATCTCAGCCCCGCCTTCGCCCAGTTGCGCACTTGCGCCGCCGCACCATCCGCACGGTCACACCGGCGCCCGCCGGCACCAGGCGCCGTACGGCACCGGCAAGGTCCGGCCTCTTCGTGGTGGCACGCGCGGTGGGAGCCCGCTCGCAGTACTCCTTGGCCGGGCCCGCGATCAGGCCGCACGGGTCCCGGTGTGCGGGACGGGCCGTTGCGACAGCGACTCCGGCGGTGAAGGGACGCCCGGTGTGGGGGCACCACGCCTGCGGCAGCCCGGTCCCCACGGCGAGGACGAGTACGAGCGCACAGACTGCTACGACGGCACAGATGGCGAGGACAGCCGCGGCTGTGGCGGCGCACCGCGGGCGGGCCGGGCGCGCGGAGGTCATCACAGGTGCTCCTTCGGGCGGGACTGCGTCGTCTCACCGGCCGGCGGCCCTGACTCGCCGGGCGCGGCAGGGGTCGCTCTGCGGCCGGGTGTGGTGGTGATGGACCTGGAGACGCGCGGGATGGAGGGGATGGTGACCTTGATGCGGCCGGTGTTCTGCCGCGGGCCGGTCAGCAGGAACTCGCCCTCCCGGCCGCGTTGTCCGACGGGGGACAGGCCGGTGGTCACCAGCCGCAGCAGTTCGTCGTCGTGGGGGTCGAGGCCGATGAATTCCAGGCCGCGGCGGGCGCGTTCGCGATCCGTGGTGCGGGCGAGGGCGCGGTAGGCCATCAGGCCGCGGTCGGGGCCGAGTTCGGCGGCGTCGTGCGATCCGGCGATCAGGCCCGCACCGTGTTTGCGGCCGTCGTGGAGGATTTCGTGGACCAGCGCGGTGCCCTCGGCCGAGGAGGTGAGCCAGTACAGCTCGTCCGCGACGACCGCGGTGAACCGGGCGGGGTCTTCGAAGGCGGTCTGCCGGGCGAGCGCGGCGATCAGATAGAGCACCGCGCGGCCGATCAGCGCCTCCAGCGGCTGCTGCTGCAGGACCTCGGGGTTGGCGAAGGCTTGCTTCGGCGGCAGCTTCAGCCCGGTCGTCGTGATCACGATCATGTCGGAGGTGCTGGAGGCGTCCAGGTGTACCGGCGGCAGCGCGGCGTCGAAGACCATCCGTGCCAGAGGGTTGGTGGCGACCACGCGGACGAGTCCGGCGAGGGTGGCGGCGGCGTCCTGCCGCTTGCCCACCTCGCTTCTGGCCATCTCCTCAAGGACTTCCAGCACGCGGTGCATGGACGGGGTGTCGCCGGCGGCGGCCCCCTCGACCGCGTGATGCAGGACCTCGCCGCCTGTGCTCATCGGGCTGATGCCGAGCTGCAGAGTGAGGTAGGACAGGGCGTAGTGGCGGCCCTCGGGACCGCCGAACATGCGCATCGGGTCGATGGACACCTCGGCCCGGGCAGCGTCGATGACCTGCACGCGCCCCTTGGCCGCGGCGCGGGCGAACGTCGCCCACTCGCGGACGGGGGTGCGGTCGATGCAGATCGCGCAGCCGCCACGCGCCCACACCGCTTCCGCGATCAGCTTCTGCAGCACGCTCTTGCCCGCGCCGAGGTCCCCTACGACGCCCAGGGACGCGGACGCGTCCACCTTGGGCGCATCGGCCACGTTGATCATGACCGGGCGGGTGGTACCGCTGTCCAGATCGATGCCGAGGAACATGCCGTTCGGATCGCCGACCTCGTAGGCGGTGAAAGCCCCGCCCAGAGCCCAGTCCTCGGAGATCTGGTGCTGGGTGAACTCCCCCACCGCACCCGGGCGTACGGTTCCGGGCAGGCCGAGCGCGAACAAGGCTTCCTGCAGGCCGGTCGGGCGCACGGCCCGGTAGTCGGCGCCCCCCAGCACAGCCGTCAGTGCACGTGCCCGGGCGTCACAGATGGCGGCGGTCGGCCCCCACACCGTCAGTACGGTCACGGACTGCACCTCGACCTCCACGGATGTGCGCGACAGGCGGGCGTCCAACTCGCCGAGATCACGGGCGGCTTCGGTCAGCGAGGCCGGCATGCCGGTGGGGCGGGCGTCGTACTGGTCGGCCTGGTCGATGAGTTCGTTCTTCTTGCGCCGCACCTGCTCGCGGGCCTTCTCCGCCGGGACGAGGGCGAGGTCGATGGTGTAGTCGACAGGGAAGTCGAGAGATTCCAGTTGGGCGAACAGGTCAGCGGCGCTCTGGCTGACCGCGGGCGGGCACTCGGCCAGGGCGAGCTGCGCCTGGTAGCCCACCCCGGCGTCGGATTCGACCTGCAGCCAGCGTCGCCCGAGCGGTGAACCGCTGTTCACCCGCCACCAGGCCTTCCGCCCGGACCGCGTGATCCAGCCGGAGCTCCTGAGGCCGTCGACGTCATCGAGGCCGAAGTCAATGCCCCCTTCCTGCAGCCGTACTTGGCCAAGGTCGGCGTAACTGGGGGAGCGCAGCACACCGTCCCGCAGCTGCCCGCCGTACAGGTCGCTGGTCTCGGCCTCCGTCAGCAGCGGCTCCGCCAGGCCGCGGTGCAGGGCGTGCTGGATCATCCACACGACCTCCGCCGGGCGGGCGGGACGGAAAGCGATCCCGCCGCCGAGAGCGGCTTCCACCCGTGCTGCCTGTTCGCGGTAGGCGGTCACCTCACGTCGGGCGACGGGCGCCGGGCGCATACCGAGCATCGGTGACAGCTCCGCCCACGCCGCCCCGAGGGACGCCGACACCTGCAGACCAGCCGTCTCGATCTGCAGCGGAACCGCCAGCCACAGGGTGCGGCGGTGCATCTCCTGCCCGTCCAGCAGATCGAGCGTGGCTTCGACGTTCTCCACCCACGGATGCGCACCCGGCGTCTCGTCGGCCGGCCCGACGCCCTCGATCATGCGCAGAGCGATCTCGCCGGGATCGACCTGCGCGCACAGCCCGAACAGCCGCGGCGCCCCGGACAACGACCGCACCAGATGCGTGATCTTGGCGAGCTGTTCGTCACGGACCGCCGCAGCCACGTAGCTGCCCTGCACGTTCTCGTGACGCTGTCCCTGCGCGTCCGGGCCCGGGTGCAGCCGGTAGACGGCCCACACGCTGCCGTGCGTCGACCACACCAGGTGTCCGGCAACGTGACGGATCGGCACCCTCACCGCACACTCCTCGGCCCGGTCTGCTCCAGCAGTTGCTGCACGCCCGAACGCGGCCGTGTCGGGACGGAGGAAGCCGCCGCCTGCTGGTGGGGTGCGGATGAGGAGCCCTGGCCCGCGGCCGCTGTCGCGCGCGGCCGTCGACCCTCCCGCTGCCGACGGTGGGAAGGGGACGGGGCCCGTACCCCGGTTCCGGGCGCGGCTTCAACGGTGAAGCCGCCCACCAGCGCTTGAGGGCCCCGATCGCGGGCAGCGCGACCGCCGATCCGCCCGCCCCGCGGCTGCCGGCCCAGCCATATCCAGCCCAGCGCGGCCTGCAGCGGGGCACGGCCTCGGATCTTCGGACGGCGCACCGCCCAGATCGCCAGCAGCCAGGCCGCGACGGGGACCGGCCCCATCCACGACCACCACGAGACCGACTTGATGAGGAGGAAACCGCCGACGGTGGCGAGGGCGATCTGCGCCGGCGTGTACGGGCCGAGGGGAATCCTCCAGTCCGCGACCTTCCCCAGCACCCAGGGATGACGCCGAGCAGCGGTGTAATAGCGGCCCACCCGTCCCGCTGCCGCCGCGCTCACAGCCAACCCCCAGGGCCGCCGAAGTCGGCATCGCGCAGCGAGCCGGACGCAGGCCTGCCGCCGGGAACGGCGGGCGCGCCCTTGGCCGGGTGCTTGACCTCGTCCTCGAACATGTCCGCCAGGTCCTGGCGGGACCCGTACAGACCGAGTGCGACGATCATCAGCAGGAGCGCGCCGATACCCGCCTTCAGGCTGAACTTCTGGATCATGATGATGACGACGAGGACGATCAGGCCTGCCTGCAGACCCTTGGTGCCCCAGCGCTCGAACATGTCGATCCATGACTCGCCGAACTCATCGAGCCTGCCCGCAACAAGCAGACCTTCCCCGGTCATCACGAGCGCTCACCCCCGCCCTGAGCGGTGCCGTTCCGAAGCGCTGCGATCTCCCAGCGCCCCGAACGGGACGTGACGGAAAGTTCATAGGCCAGTGGCCACCGCCCGCCGGTGTCCCGGGCTTGAACCTGCGCCAGGAGGCGGACCTCCGTGCCGTCAGCCGGCATCTGCTCGCCGGCCGCGCTCTCCTCGACGGCGGACACCTGCGTGACGGTGACCGTCTCGTACGGGGCGGGGGAAACGGTCGCCAGGCTTACGCCGGGCGCAAGGTAGCGGGTCACTTCCCCGGCACCGGTCAGGTAGGCGGCGAAGAACCCTTCGAGGGCGGAAAACAGCTCACCCTCGGGGACGCTGACGCCGTACACCGACTGCGGCACCTCGGCCCGGCCGGGGCCGGCCACCACACCCGGCGCGCCGGTCACCGTGAACGAGCCGCCTGTGCGGTCAGCGGTCACCGACAGCGCGTAGTAGCGCAGTTGGCCGTCCGGGTACTGCGCAGCCACCGTCACCGACCACGCGCCCTGCCCGCGCTGCGCACTGCGCACCGCCGTCACCGACTCCGGCGCCGATTGCGTATCCGCCTCCTCGGCCGGATCGGGCAGTTCGACGTCCGGGCCCATGGCCTGCGCAAGGCGGGCCTGAGTACTTGTGGTGTCGTCCGCGCTGCTGCGCAGCCACGCAGCGACGAAAAGCTGCGCATAGCCTGCCGGGTCGGCGGCCACCGCCGTGGTGCGCACGGCGGCAGTGGGTTTGTCCGCCGTGGCCGCCTCGACGGTGGCCGGAGTGGAGGTGATGGCGAGGCCCAGGGCGATCGGGCCGGCCGCGATGACGGTCCACACCGCCAGGCGCGACAGACGCACCCGGCGCCGCATCGCTTCCAGTTGCACCCCTGCCGCCGTCGTGGCAGCGGCCTCGTTCCGCAGGGCGTGCTTGCCAGGGGATATGGTCGAACTCCCAGGTCAGAAAAGGTGGTTGCTGACCGTGAGGAAACTCGCGGGCCCCGACCCGACCACCGACCATGAAGCCCCGACCACGGTCACGATAGGGACACGAAGCCTGTGGTCGGAGGCGTGGCGGGCCCGACCACAGGCCCGACCACGGCTCAATGGCACACCGCCGACCGCCCACCCTTTCCGCCCCCGGCCCCGCGCGGCCAGCTGCCCGGCAGGCGGTCCGCCCCCTCCAGAACACGCGGTCCCCGGCGAAGCCAGCCCCAGGGCAGCACCCAACCCCGCGCACCAGAAGGCAGGAGGTACTGGGCGGCGTGCGCGGCCGCGGCCGCAAGCCGGGCTGCGCACAACCCCGACTGGTTGCGCAGCCCTGCTGCGCACCGCCCATTTCACGATGCGCAGTCGCTCTGCGCACTGCGTGCGCGGCTGCGAGCTTGGTGGCCGTGGTCGCCCCCACCACGGCAGTTGAGGCGAGTGTGTTGCCGGATCGTGATGGTTGGTCGGGGCCGGTGGCCGTTGGTCTGGTCGGGGTCGGCGAGTGGTCTGGAGTGCATGGAATCCAGGCACGCCCTCACGCCCGAGAGCACCGCCCGCCTGACGTCGGCGAGCCCAGCGTGTTGCCGTAACGAGCGGGCACGGCCGACGGGAGGACGACAGCGGTGAGGGGTCTCGGGGCGGGAATCCGCCGCGGGCTGATGGCGGCGGATCAGTTCACCCAGATCGCCAACGGCCTCTTCCGCGACAGCCGTCTGTCGTTCAAGGCGAAGGGGGTCTTCGGCTATGTCAGCACGCACCGAAACGGCTGGCAGGTCACGGTCGCCGGCCTCGTCCGTGTGGGCCCGGACGGACGGGAAGCGGTACGCACCGCTCTGCGGGAGCTGGAGGCGCACGGCTACCTGAGCCGTCGACGACTGCGCCGCCCCGACGGCACGCTCGGCGAGATCGTCTACTGCATCACCGATCGCCCAGCCGCGCCGGACTCCGCGTCGGTGGACGCCTCTTTTGCGACCGCGTCTCTGGAGGCCGGGTCTGCCGGCCGTTTCGAGGCGGGGATCCGGCGGGGAGTGATGGCGGCGGATCAGTTCACCCAGATCGCCAACGGCCTGCTCCGCCACAACAAGCTGTCGTTCAAGGCCAAGGGACTGTTCGGACTGCTCTCCACCCATCAGGACGGCTGGCGGATGACGGTTGCCGACATGGCGCGCCGCGGCCGCGACGGCGAGTCAGCCGTCAAGAGCGGGCTGAAGGAACTTCAGAACCATCGCTTCCTGGCCCGTGAACGCGAGCGCGACGAGCACGGAACCCTCCGCGCGGCCGCCTACTTCATCACCGACCTGCCCGCCCTGCAAAACATCAGGTCGCAGCCAAAGTCGGGTTCCCCACCAGCGGACAACCCTACGTTGGCTGACCGGCCCCAAAAGAACACCAACAGAAAGAACACCCACCAGCAGAACACCAGACCCCTCCCTCCCGGTGCCAGCGCCACGCGACCGCGTCGCGCAGCACCGCCGACCCGGCGGGCGGCACCGGCGGCCGCGGACGTAGCCGTGGACCTAGAACCGGGCGTCCGTTTGCTACTGGCTCTAGGCGCCCAATGCCCCGAACTGCTGCTGACCGGCAAGGCCCTCACTGAGCAGGGCCGGATCGTCACGGCGATGCTGGCTGCCGGCTGGAGCAATGAGCAGCTTCAGCAGGTCATAGCCGGCCGGCCTCTGCCGCGGCCCGTGCGCACCTCGGTGGGTGCGATCATCTCCGCCCGCCTTCGCGCTGCCCAGGCATACCCTCCGCCCGCCCTTGCTGCCAGCCACCACACCCCAGCAACGGATGACCAGCCACCACGATCAACCGCCACCGCCCGCACGGTGAGCGAGGCCCTCACCTACCGGGCGCTCGTCGAGTGCGCAGGCTGTGGCCTTCCCGCCACCGCCCCGGGCGAGGACCTGTGCCCGGCCTGTCTGGGCTGGCCCGCGTGCCGCACCTGCCCGGGCCCCACACCGCGCCGCGCCCGCCCCGACAGCGACGGCCGCTGCACCACATGCGCCACGACGTTGGACGACCACCCGGAAGGGAGCAGGCCGTGAACGATCTGCTCGACACCCCCTTGCTGCTCATTTACGAAGGCACCCCCTGGGGGCCGCGCGTCTGGACCGCGGTGACGGCAGCCACCCGATACGCCCCATTTGAACTGCGCCGCTCAGCCGAGATCGGCCACGCCGTGCTGCGGGAAGAGGTCTACGTCCTCCAGAACCACGACGCCCGCTCTGTCGCTGCCGACTTCATCGGAGGCGGACGGCTCAGCACCAACTCGCCGACCAGGTCGCACAAACCATGTACCGCGCTGCCCGTGACGAAGGTCCGCCGATTCGCAACCCAGCAGCGGGCCCAGGCAGCCCTCCTCGCCGCGCCCACCGGGCGTCCGTGCAACACAACCCAGCTCCATGCCCTACACACCATCGCGGAAGGGAACCGCCCTCATGTCCCAGCCTCAGCCGCAGTCTGAGTCCGCCTCGGCCGTCCGTACCCCGCGGGTCTACTTGTTGTTCGCGCACGAGCCGTACCACCCCGCCTCGGACACCCGGGAGATCAACACCACCGTGGTGGCCGCCGCCTCCCTGCTTCACCCTGCGGTACGCCAGCCCGACGGTGCCCGGATCCACAACCTCCTCACCCTGGGCCGCAGGCCGGGTGAGATCGTCCCCCTGTCCACCCTCACCCACGAACTGAACGGCGGCGCCCTGTGGCCGCAGGTCGGCGACTGGGAAGCCGTCACCGGTGAGCTCCTCCAGCTCGTACGGGGCGGCCAGTGCGACGGATTCAGCCTCGGCCTGCCGTTAGTCGCCCGTGCCCTGCTCTGCGCCGGCCCCGACAGCCAGGTGGTCCGTGCCCACGTGGGCGACGGCAGCCGTCTGACGACGTACGGGCCCGATGACCGCGGCACCGTGCTCGCCGAGATCGACAAGGTCCTCGCCCCCCTTGTGACCGAGCACGCACTGTGGCCCGGAGACGACCTGCTGCCCCCGCTCAGCCACCCCTCATGAGCCGATGGCTTGTGCAGCGTGCTCCGCTGCGCACAGCCACTGGCGAGAAGCGACGGATTCGCCGATCTGCCGGGCGGCAGCGGCGGCTCGGTCAACGGCTGTGTCAGAGGGACTGTAAGACGGGCTCGTCTGTAGTCGGGGCCCCAGCACCTGAGCTCGCAGTGGTCGCGCTGGACAGGGCAGGCAATTCCGGCTGTCCGCGACGGGCGCGGACAGCCGGAACGGGCATGTGGTTATGGATGTGCGAGCTGTTGGAAGAGGGGGCTGATCTGGTCTTGGTCCGCGATGAGCGGGAGTGTGTCGAAGTACAGTTCCCACTCGCCGCCGGGCCCGAAGCGGTCCACCATCCCGAACGGGATGTCGTTGCCTTTCGGGCCAGAGACCGTACCGTGCCATTCCACATATGTGGTGGTCCTGCCGAACGCGACCTGTCCGGCATTGAAGCGGACGTCGGCCGTGGCGAAGAACCGCTGGAGATACAAGGGACACGACCCGCGGCAGTAGCGTGTGCCCGTTGATGATCGAGGGGGCCGAGGCCTGGGCCCGCACCGCACCCGAAGTTGTGGCGCTTGGCTGACGCGAAGCGGCTCTGTCGCTCCCGGTCAGCCTCGCGGGCACGGACGCGTGACGTCCTATGTCCGCGCGGTTACGTTGCCCCGCCTCACCCCTGGCCGCCCGCCTACATGCCCGAGGCGCGCTGGGGATGTCGTGCACGTGGCAGACGCCCCTGACTCACCTGGTGCGCCAGCGGGGAACGTGTGGGCGGAAGACAGAGATCCAGTGGTCGGGCCCGTGCCGGCGGGCGAGCTGAGTTCATGGGCCACACGCCCGTCCGCCGAAGGCCATGGCCGCGATGCCCTCTGCCGCGCCGCCGAGGTGGGCAGGCACCTGGCGCCGGACACCGCCGGACTGCTCCAGCACACCCGCCCCGCCTTCTGCCTCCTCACCACGGCGGAGGGCCGTTGCGGCATCGAGCGGATCAGCCCCGTCCATGGCTGTCGAGCGGCACGGCACCCCTTGGCCCCGGGCCGGCTCTGCTCGCTCTGGTCGGGAACGTCGCCGGCGCGCGCCGTGCACCGGAGCGCACGCGCGGCGCCGTCGCGGGCGCGCATGGGTGAGGTGGCACTAACGGCCCGGAGACGGCTGCGAAATGCCAGGGAAACGAGCCGTCCCTAATTTCTGTCATCCGACAGGAATTTCGCAGGAACTCGCCTCCGCGACAGGGGAACCGCCATGACCGTGACCGCCGATCCCACACCACCTGCATCCCCCTCACCCGGCGACACGGGTGACGGCTCGCTCGCCGAGTTCGGCTACCGCCAGGAGCTGCGGCGCCGGATGGGCCGCTACGCGTCCTTCGCCGCCGGATTCTCCTTCATCTCCGTGCTGACCACGGTCTTCCAGTTCTTCGCCCTGGGCTACTCCTTCGGCGGGCCGCTGTTCTTCTGGACCTGGCCCGCCGTTCTCGTCGGCCAGTTGCTCGTCGCCGCCTGCTTCGCCGAACTCGCCGCCCGGCTGCCCATCGCGGGGGCGATCTACCAGTGGGCGAGCAGGCTCGGCAGCCCGGCCTTCGGCTGGTACGCGGGCTGGATCATGGTGGTCGGCCGGGTCGTGGTCGTAGCGGCCGCCGCACTCGCGCTGCAGGTCGTCCTGCCCGCCATCTGGTCCGGCTTCCAGATCGTCGGCGGCGACCCGGCACCGACCACGACCAGCGGCGCCGCCAACGCCGCCCTGCTGGGACTGGTCCTGCTCGCGCTCACCACACTCCTCAACGTCCTCGACAACCGGGCGCTGTCGGCCGTCAACACCATCGGAGTCACCGCCGAGATCATCGGCGTGGCCCTGATCGTCACCCTCCTCGCCACCCATGCGGAACGCGATCCCGGCATCACCCTGCACACCGGTGGCGAGGGCGGCCTGATCGCGGCACTGCTGGTGGGCTCATTCACCGCCGCGTACGTCCTCATCGGCTTCGAGAGCGCGAGCGAGATGAGCGAGGAGACCGTCAACCCCCGCCGCACCGCACCCCGCACGACACTCAGCGCGCTGACGACCTCCGGCCTGTGCGGCGGACTGCTGCTGCTCGGCGGACTGCTCGCCGCACCCAGCCTCACCGACGGGCGACTGGCGACCGAGGGCCTCAGCTATGTGCTGACCAGCACGCTCGGCGACGGCCTCGGCAAGGTGCTGCTCGCCGATGTGGCCCTGGCCATCTGTGCCGCGACCCTGGCGATCCAGACCTCGGCCACCCGCATGCTCTACTCCATGGCGCGGGACGGAGTCCTGCCGCAGTCGGCGCGGCTGGCGAAGGTGCCGCGACGGACCGGGATGCCCGGCACGGCCGCGGTGGTGGTCGGCGTCTGCGCCGGGCTGCTGCTTCTGCTCAACCTCGGCTCGCCGCAGGCGTTCCTGGCCATCGGCACCACGTGCATCGCGATGGTGTACCTGGCGTACGCGATGGTCACCGGCCCGATGCTGATCCGGCGGCTGAAGGGCCAGTGGCCGCCGGCGGACGGCGGCGACCGCGACGAGCTCGGCAGGCCGCTGTTCTCCCTCGGACGTTGGGGGCTGCCCGTCAACGTGCTCGCGGTCGGCTACGGGCTGTTCATGACCGTCAATCTCTCCTGGCCGCGTGGAGAGGTGTACGACCCGGAGGGTGGCCACTGGTACTTCCAGTGGTTCACCGTCCTGTTCGTGGGCATCACGGTCGCCACGGGTGCGGCATACCGCCGGTATCGCAGCCGCAGCCTCAGCCGTGCCGCATCCATGACAGAGGACCTTGGCGGCCGGGCTGCGTCCGAGCCCGACCTCGACGAGGCCGTACGAGGCTGAACGCCTCGGCGCCGGCCGACGCCGCGTCAGGCACCCGCCGCGAGGAGCTGCTGCCCCTCGCGGCGCAGCCGTCCCAGCGACCGCTGCGGTACGCCCGCGACCCGCAGCGCCGCGTCGGCCGTGGCGGCCGCAAGGGCCTGCGGATCGTGGCCGGGGCCGGCGCGCCGGATGAGGATCACGCTCTCGGTGAGGCCGAAGACGAGGTCCGTGCGCAGCGCCAGGTCCTCCGCGCCGAGCGCCGCCCCCGGTTCGGTGGCGGCCAGCAACTCGCCGTAGGCCGCCTTGAGTTCGACCCGGACCCGGTGGAAGACGGCGAAGCGCTCGGTCTGCACCTCGGGCAGGAGGTAGAGCGCCCCGAGGTTGTGTGGGCCGCTGCACAGCAGTGCCACGTCGGAGTGGCACAGCGCCCACAACCGTGCCTCGGGGGACGCCTGCGTACGGGAGACCAGTTCGTGCGCCACCTCCAGCGAGGGGCGGACGGTCCCCTCCATCAGGGCGGCGAGGATGGCTTCCTTGCCGTCGAAGTAGTGGTAGAGGGACGCCTGACGCAGGCCTGCCCGCTCGGCGACCGCGCGGGTCGTGGTCGCGGTGTAGCCATGGGTGGTGAACAGCTCGGCCGCGGCGGCCAGGACCTCTTCGCGCGGCTCCAGCCCGCTGGCGGGGCGCTCCTGGGCACGCGGACGGCCGACTCTTCTGCTGCTGCGGGTGTTCACGCTGTGATCCTCGCACAGGCCCGCGCGACTCCCTGGAGCGCACGTGTCCCGGTCCCGCGTGGTGAGAGTTTCCGGTAACTGGCCCGAAACGCACGGGCAATGGCCTCGAATCCCTCGCCCCCTAATTTCTGTCGCACGACAGAAATTAGGCCGAGTCGGAGGTTGAGCCGTGGCAGCAGCGTCACTGACAGCGTCGACGCAGGGCGCGCGCGACCATGCCCGCGCCCAGGAGGGCACGACGGTCGACACCATGCCCGTACTCCCCGCCGGCAGCTGGCCCGCGCCTCCCGATGGCGTCGTCGCCGAGAACATCGTGTGGGCCGAGACCGTGGCGGGCGGCAACTACACCCACCAGGTCCTGGCCCGCGGCACCGAACTGCGGCTGACCGACCTCACCGGCGACGCGTGCGCGCACCTGCTGCTGTTCAGCGCAGACCGTCCCTGGGAGCGGCTGAACACCGCCGACACCGTCAAGGTGCTCTGGAACGCCTACCTCGGCGAGGGGCACCTGCTCCTGTCCGACCAGGGCCGGATCCTCGCCTCCGTCATCGAGGACACCTCCGGCCGGCACGACTGCCTCACCGGCACCTCCACCCTCGCGCGCAACACCGAGCGCTACGGGGACGGAACCCCTCAGTCCCCCTCTCCGGCCGGGCGTGAGCTGTTCAAGCTCGCCGCCCTCAAGAACGGGCTCGCCCCGCGCGACCTCCCGCCGTCCCTCTCCTTCTTCCAGGGGGTCCGGATCGCCGAGGACGGCTCCACCGAATTCACCGGCTCCGCGGGCCCCGGCAAGACCGTCACGCTCCGCGCCGAGCAGGACATCACCGTCCTCATCGCCAACGTCCCGCACCCCTTGGACCCGCGCCCCGCCTACACCTGCACCCGGCTTGAGGTCCTCGCCCACCGGGCCCGGCCGACAGGCCCCGATGACCCGCTGTGGGACGCCACACCCGAGGGCCGCCGCGCCTTCCTGAACACTGCCGGCCACCTCACCGCCCGGGGGATCGCATGACCACCACCGCTGCCGGCCGGGTCGTCTCCGACGACACCGTCCCGGCCCGCGCCGCCTGGTCCGCCGTCGTCCGCACAGGCCAGCTGCTGACCATCACCGACCTGCACGGCAACCAGGCCGCCGACTTCCTCGTCTACGACGCGCACGACACCTCCGTGCGCTACAGCGCTCCCGACACCATCCACGCCCAGGGCAACATCTTCCTGACCACGGGCTCGGTACTGCTGTCCAACGAACACACGCCCCTGATGACCGTCGTCGAGGACACCTGCGGGCGGCACGACACCGTCGGCGGGGCCTGCTCCAAGGAATCCAACACCCTCCGCTACGGCCACCACACCTGGTCGCAGCACGCCTGCGTGGAGAACTTCCTCGCCGAGGGCAGCAAGCACGGACTCGGCAAGCGGGACCTGGTCTCCAACGTCAACTGGTTCATGAACGTACCGGTCGACAAGGACGGCACCCTCGGCATCGTCGACGGCATCTCCGCCCCGGGCCTGAAGGTCGTCCTGCGCGCCGACACCGACGTCCTCGCGCTGCTGTCCAACTGCCCGCAGATCAACAACCCCTGCAACGGCTTCGACCCCACCGCCGTGCGGATGACGATCACCGAGCCGGACGAGAGCGACGAGGGCTGACCACCATGACCTTCGACACCCTGCTGGTCGCCAACCGCGGCGAGATAGCCACCCGCATCATCCGCACCGCCCGCCGACTCGGCCTGCGCACCGTCGCGGTCTACTCCGACCCCGACCGCGGCGCCGCGCACGTCCGCCTCGCCGACGAAGCCGTACGACTCGGCCCCGCACCCGCCAAGGAGTCCTACCTCGACGCCGCATCGGTCCTGCAGGCCGCAAAGGACACCGGCGCCGGCGCCGTCCACCCCGGCTACGGATTCCTGTCCGAGGACGCCGGCTTCGCGCGCCGCTGCGCCGAGGCCGGCATCGTCTTCGTCGGCCCCACCCCCGAACAGCTGGAGCTGTTCGGCGCCAAGCACACCGCGCGCGCCGCCGCGCAGGCGGCGGGTGTGCCGCTGGCCCCCGGCACCGGGCTGCTGCCCGACGCGGCCGCCGCCCTCGCGGCGGCCGAGGCGATCGGCTACCCGGTCATGCTCAAGGCGACCGGCGGCGGCGGCGGCATCGGCATGCAGGCCTGCCACGGCCCTGCCGACCTCGCCGACGCCTGGGACCGGGTGCAGCGGGTGGCAGCCGCCTCCTTCTCCTCCACCGGCGTCTTCCTGGAGCGGCTGGTGGAGCGGGCCCGCCACGTCGAGGTGCAGGTCTTCGGCGACGGACACGGCAGGGTCGTCACCCTCGGCGACCGCGACTGCTCACTGCAGCGCCGCAACCAGAAAGTCCTGGAGGAGGCTCCCGCCCCCGGCCTTCCGGACCACATCCGCCGTCAACTCGCCACCAGCGCCCGCGACCTGTGTGCGGGGGTGGACTACCGCTCCGCCGGCACGGTCGAGTTCGTGTACGACGCCGTCCGCGAGGAGGCGTACTTCCTCGAGGTCAACACCCGCCTCCAGGTGGAGCACCCGGTCACCGAGGAGATCTACGGCATCGACCTCGTGGAGTGGATGCTCCGACTGGCGCAGGGCGACACCACGGTCGTCACCCAGCCCCCGGCGCCCACGGGCCACGCCGTCGAGGCGCGGGTGTACGCCGAGGACCCCTCCCGCGACCACCGCCCGAGCGCGGGCCTGCTGACCCGCGTCGCCTTCCCCGGGGACGTCCGCGTGGACACCTGGGTGGAGACCGGAACCGAGGTCACCACCTCCTACGACCCGATGCTCGCCAAAGTCATCGCGTACGGCGCCGACCGCGCGGAGGCCCTCGACCGCCTGGACGCGGCCCTCGCCGCGACCCGCGTCGACGGCATCGAGACCAACCTGGGCCTGGTACGCGCCGCGCTGCGGGACACCGACGTGCGCGCGGCGGCCCACTCCACCGCCTCGCTCGCCGCCATCGTCGACCCGACACCACGCATCGAGGTCGTCGCGCCGGGCACCTTGACCACTGTCCAGGACTGGCCCGGACGCACCGGCTACTGGCAGGTCGGCGTCCCCCCGTGCGGGCCGATGGACGACCTGTCCTTCCGGCTCGGCAACACCGCGCTCGGCAACGACGAGGGCGCGCCCGGCCTCGAATGCACGCTGCAGGGCCCCTCCTTGAAGTTCACCCACCCGACGACGGTCTGCGTCACAGGCGCTCCCGCGCGGGTGACGATCGACGGCACCTCCGTATCGCAGTGGGAGCCGGTCACCGTCGAGGCCGGACAGACCCTCGCCGTCGCGGCGCCCGAACAGCACGGCCTGCGCACCTACGTGCTGTTCGCGGGCGGTCTGGACGTACCGGAGTTCCTCGGCAGCGCGGCCACCTTCACCCTCGGCCGGTTCGGCGGGCACGGCGGCCGCGCCCTGCGCGCGGGCGACGTCCTGCACGGCGGCCAGCCCCGCACGCCGACCTCCACCGTTCCCCCTGACCAACGCCCCGTCTTCGGCGGCGAGTGGCGCCTCGGCGCGGTCGAAGGCCCGCACGCCGCCCCGGAGTTCTTCACCGAGGACGACATCCGCGACTTCTACGCCGCCGACTGGAAGGTCCACCACAACTCCGCGCGCACCGGCGTCCGCCTGGTCGGACCCAAGCCGCGCTGGGCGCGTACGGACGGCGGCGAGGCGGGCCTGCACCCGTCCAACATCCACGACACGCCGTACTCCGTCGGCGCCGTCGACTACACCGGCGACATGCCCGTCCTCCTCGGCCCCGACGGACCCTCCCTCGGCGGCTTCGTCTGCCCGGCGACCATCGCCACCGGACAGCGCTGGAAGCTCGGCCAGCTGCGGCCCGGCGACACCGTCCGCTTCGTCCCGGTGACCGCCGCGGCGGCCGCCGAGCTGCGGCGCCACCCGGCCGCAGCCCCGCCCGCCGACCGCGACGTGATCGTCGACGGCGGCATCCTCGCCCGCCTGGAGGCGACCGCATCCCGCCCGACGGTCACCTACCGGCGCAGCGGCGACGACAACCTCCTCGTCGAGTACGGGCCCATGCAGCTCGACCTCAGCCTGCGCATGCGCGTCCACGCGCTCGCCGAGGCACTGGCCACCCGCGACGTCGACGGCATCGTCGACCTCACCCCGGGCATCCGCTCCCTGCAGGTCCAGACGGACCCCGACGTGCTGCCGCAGGACGAGCTCCTCGACATCGTGCTGCGCGTGGAGGAGCAACTCCCGGCCACCGACGAACTGGTGGTGCCCAGCCGGATCGTGCACCTGCCTCTGTCCTGGGACGACCCCGCGACCCGCGAAGCCATCGCCCGCTACATGGCCGGCGTGCGCGACGACGCCCCCTGGTGCCCGTGGAACATCGAGTTCATCCGCCGCGTCAACGGCCTGGAGACGGCCGAGGAGGTCTACCGCACGGTCTTCAACGCCGAGTACCTGGTCATGGGGTTGGGCGATGTGTATCTGGGCGCGCCGGTCGCCACCCCGCTGGACCCGCGGCACCGGCTGGTCACCACCAAGTACAACCCGGCCCGCACCTGGACCGCGGAGAACTCGGTCGGCATCGGCGGCGCGTACCTGTGCATCTACGGCATGGAGGGCCCCGGCGGCTACCAGTTCGTCGGCCGCACCACCCAGGTGTGGTCCGGCTGGCAGCAGCGCGGCGCCTTCGAGCCGGGCAAACCCTGGCTGCTGCGCTTCTTCGACCGGATCAAGTGGTACCCGGTCGAGTCCGGCGAACTCCTGCAGCTGCGCGCGGACATCACCTCCGGCCGGTTCGTGCCGAAGACCGAGGAGGGCACCTTCTCGCTCGCCGACTACCAGCGGTTCCTCGCCGAGAACGCCGCATCCATCGCGGAGTTCCGGGCCCGGCAGGGCGCGGCGTTCGCCGCCGAGCGCGACGCCTGGGAAGCAGCTGGGGAGTTCGCCCGCGCCGACACGGCCACCGAGGTCGTCCCGACGCCCGCCGACATCAAGGTTCCCGAGGGCGGCCACCTGGTCGAGGCCGAGTTCACCGCCTCCGTCTGGCAGGTCAACGTCGAGGTCGGCGACCGTGTGTCGGCCGGCCAGCAACTGCTCGCACTGGAGGCGATGAAGATGGAGTCCCGGGTCCCGGCCCCCGCCGACGGCATCGTCACGGAGGTCCTGACCAAGCCGGGCAGCCAGGTCGAGGCGGGCACCGCCCTCGTCGTCCTCGCTCCCGCCCACACCACCCAGGCAGCCGCCTGATGCCGAAGTCACAGGAGAGGCGACTGAAGCCGTGCCCGGCGGGGCGCGCGATCGCACAGCAGGACGAGGACAGGCGCGCGGCCGGCCGAGCACAGGAAGGCAGAACCGGATGAGCGGCAGGTACCGCACGATCACCGCCGTGGAGCGGGTACGGGCCGCATACGCGCGCGTGGCGCAGGTGGACCGGCCCGAGGTGTGGATCAGCCTGCGCCCGCAGGCCGAGGCGGAGCGGGACGCCGCCGCTGTCGACGCCCAGGTCGCCGCCGGCCGGCGGCTGCCGCTGGCGGGGACGGTGTTCGCGGTCAAGGGCAACATCGACGTGGCCGGGCTGCCGACCACCGCCGGCTGCCCCTCGTACGCTTACCTGCCCAAGGCGGACGCCCCGGCCGTGGCCCGCCTGAGGACTGCGGGCGCCGTGGTCCTCGGCATCACCAACCTCGACCAGTTCGCAACCGGCCTGGTCGGTACGCGCAGCCCCCACGGCGCGGTCCGCAACGCCGTCGACCCGCACTACGTCTCGGGCGGCTCCTCGTCCGGCTCGGCGGTCTCGGTCGCGCTCGGCATCGCGGACTTCGCGCTCGGAACGGACACCGCGGGGTCGGGCCGGGTACCGGCGGCCTTCAACGGGATCGTGGGCCTCAAGCCGACCATCGGGCTGGTCCCGACCGAAGGCGTCGTCCCGGCCTGCGCGTCGCTCGACTGCGTGACGGTCTTCGCCCGCACCCTCCCGGAGGCCGAGCGGGCGCTGTCCTGCATGGCGTCGCCCTCAGAGCGGCAGCTCCCGGCGCCCGCACAGCGGCGGCCGGGCCCGTGGCGGATCGCCGTCCCTACACCCGCACAGCTCGGCGAGTTGGACAAGGGCTGGGCCGAGGCCTTCCGGACAGCCGCGGACGTGCTCGCCGACGCGGGCGCCGAACTCCTGCCCATCGACCTGAAACCCTTCACCGAAGCCGCGGCCATGCTCTACGAAGGCGCGTTCGTCGCCGAGCGTTACACCGCCGTCGGCACCTTCATCGACAGGCACGCGGACTCCGCGGACCTCGACCCGACCGTGGCCACGATCATCTCCCGCGCCCGGGACATCCCGGCCCACCGGCTCTACGCCGACCACGAGAGGCTGTCCTGCCTGCGCACCAAGGCGCTGGCTGCACTGGGCGACGCGGACGCGCTGCTCCTGCCGACGACACCGGGCCACCCGACCATCGCCGAGGTCACGGCCGACCCGTTGGGGGCCAATGCCCGGCTCGGCCGCTTCACCAACTCGACGAACCTGTTCGACCTGGCGGCAGTCGCCGTCCCGGCCGGCGAGGTGAACGGTCTGCCCTTCGGCGTCATGCTGATCGGCCCGGCGTCCACGGACGAGCGGCTCGCCCGCATCGCCAGGCTGCTCACCTCCCCGCCGCTGCGGCTCGCGGTGGTCGGCGCACATCTGTCCGGGCAGCCACTGAACGGACAACTGCTCGCCCTGGGCGGCCGACTGGTGTGCACCACCACGACCGCGGACACCTACCGGCTGTACGCGCTGAACACGGTGCCTCCCAAACCGGGCCTGGTCCGGGCCCGTGAAGGCGGTGCCGCGATCGAGACCGAGGTGTGGCAACTGCCCGCCGAGGGCCTCGGCGGGCTCCTCGGGTCGCTGCCCCGCCCGATGGCACTGGGAACCGTGGAACTCGCGGACGGAAGCCTCGTACCAGGCTTCCTCTGCGAGCCCGAAGCCCTCGACGGCGCCCGCGAGATCACCGCATTCGGCGGCTGGCGCGCGGCACTCTCGGCCCTGGCAAGCCTTCCGTGACGCGCGGGTGTACTTCGTGTGCCGGTCGCCCTTCGTCACAGGCAGCGTCGTCGGAGCAGCGCCATGATGACGACGCGGAGGCATCCCTGCCCGGCCGGCCATGATCTGCTTCTGGAGTTTCAGGCCGTGATGCGGAGTGAACGGGGTGGCGATGCCTTCGACGACCGCGGGCTCGTCCTCACGGAAGGCGTTGGCCGGGCAGCGAGGGCGAGAGGCGAGCGGCTGTGAGCTGCTGGAGCCGGTCCGGCAGCGAGGCGGCGTCGCGGGTGTCGAGCATGTCGGCGAACTGACGCACCAGCGGGCGTCGGCGGGTTGCCTGGCCGCATACGCTGACGGCTCCCGTCCTGCGAACAGGGGAGGGAGCCGTCCAGGTGTGGCTGGAGGCGTGGTGCCTTCAGCGGGTTATGCGTGGCGGTGGGTGCGTCGGTTGCCGGTGAGCAGGCGGTAGAGGGCGAGGAGGATGAAGGAGCCGGCGATCGCGGCGACCCAGGTGGAGAGGTCGAAGAATCCGTCGATGGAGTCGACGCCGAAGATCACCTTGCCGAGCCAGCCGCCGAGCAGACCGCCGGCGATGCCGATGAGCATGGTGATGATGATGCCGCCGGGGTCCTTGCCCGGCATCAGCATCTTGGCGATGGCGCCGGCGAGCAGGCCTATAAGGATCCACGCGATGATGCCCATGGTGTCTCTCCACTTCGTCGTATAAGGGCTGTGTAAGTTCACCGTCTGCACCGATCCCGCCCGGATAAACGTCTTCTGCGCCGCCGGTAGTGTCGGCTTCTGTCCGGCAGTGCCGTCTCTGGATGTGCGCGGGGGGTTGGCATCAGGGGGGCATTGATCGAAGTTTTGGTCCTGTCGGAGTCGCCGTGTGCTCCGGTGCGGGCGCGGACGCAGGAACCAGACGCATGCGGGAGCCTTGGGCAGCGAGGGCGGCGGGCTCGGACAGCGCGGTGCTGCGTACAGGGGTAGCTCCATTGGGGGGCACGGGCAGTCGGAAGGCGGGGCCGAGGATCGGCCGTGTCAGCGGCCGCCGCGGCTGGCGCGGTGACGGGAACGGAACTGCCGCAGCGGCAGATCTTGGCTGTCCTCGCCCACGCTGCGGCGGTCGCAGGACTCGCGCTCCTCGCCCTCAGCGACCGGTTTGCCTTCCGCCTCAGCGTCGTGTTCGACCGGTTGCCGGGAAACGACGGTCGACAGCGCCGAGAACCCGATTGAGGGCGAGCGGGCGCGAGGGCATTACACGGCCACCGACGCGCTGCCCCCGCGCCCGCCGGTGCCGCCGCGTGGGTCCCGGCTGTCAAAGGCAGGCGGCTCAGATCCTTGTCCGCTGCCCGCCGAGAGAAGTCACGCTCAGGCTGATCGAGAGGCGGGATATGGGGTACACGCCGGCGCATGGCACCGAAGAACGATCGTTTCAAGCTCCGGCAGGTGATACGGCAGATGCGCCGCATCCGGGCCTTCTACGCGCTGGGCGCCCTTCTGTGGGCGGCGACTGCCGCCTGGGGAGGTTGGCAGAGTCCCGGCAGTCGGCAGATGTGGGTGCCCGTACTCCTCTTGCTGGTCTTTGCCGGTCTGCTGTCCGCGACGTCCCTGTGGCTGCGCCAGCATCGGGACAACGACGCCGACCGGCCCGCCCGCCACGCGGCTCCACGGAGGTCGGCGTTCCGTCGGCACGCGAGCGCCTGACACGCGGACCTGCGAGCCCGGGACCTGTGGACCCGGGTCGGCGTTCAGCTGGTCAGGGAGCGCGGACCGGGTCCGAACTCCCGGCGCGACACGCCCACGTCATCCGTCCGTGAGCCGAGTGGTACATCGTCCACGACGCCCGCCGACGCTCAGCCCGAGGCCATCCCTTTCCGCCGCTGGAGCACAGCACAGCGCGGGTCGTTCAAGCAGCGCAACAACTCGTCGCGGGCCTCGTCCTCGGCTTGGAAGTGACCGGGGAGTTGCGTGGCTGGGCGATCGATGACCAGACCGGGTGGGCAGAGGAGCACACGCCGGCAGTCAATCAGCACCCCTTCGCGCTCCCGCCAAAGCTCGCCAGTCTGACCGACGATCAGCTCCGCCACAGCACGCCGCGGCACAGCAGCCTGGCTGGACGCACAGATCTCGCATGTGGCGGGCGCCGAGGAGCTCAACGACCGGCTCCGGCCACGGTGTGTCGAGGCCGGTCAGTGGCGCTCTCCCCTTTGTACGGCGGCAGAAGCGGCGGTGCCGTGGATGTACGTGGTGACCGCACGGCGCAGGGCGGTGTGGGCGTCCTGGCTGCGCTCGCGCCCGGCGCTCAGCGCCGCCTCGACGTCCGCGTCGAACCGGCCGTAGTCGTCGGCCGAACCGGGCTCGATGTCGCTCAGATCAATCGCCGACCACGCGGCGGCCATGGCGGCGGCGTGCAGCTCGGGGTCGGCGGTGAGGATGGCGAGCCGGTCGCGCGCCCGCGTGATCTCCGAGCGGGCCCGGAACAGAGCGGCCCGGTCCTCCCTGGTCCCCGCCTGGCCCTCGCGCAGATCGGCAATCAACAGCCAGAAGAGTTCGCGGTACTGCAGGACGGCGGCAAGCAGCTGGTCGGCGGTGTCAACGACACGCTGGTGCTGTTGTTCGGCGCGGTTGCGACGGTCGGTCAGGAACTGGGTGGAGCTGGCCAGAGCCACGCCGGCGAGGGTGCCGACCACTGCTATGAGCGCGTCCCACACGGAGGTACCTCCTTCGAAGTGTTCGTGGTGGTAGGCGGGTTACTGGTCGCTGGGCCTCTGCAGAAGGGGGCATCCGTTCCCCGACCGGCACCAACCGGCTTCCGTCGCCTGGAGGATTGTGTCGCGGCGGCGAGCAGTGATCAAGGTTCGGCAAGGTGGGCTCGACGGAGGCCAGTCCCTTCAAGTCAGCCGCTTCAGCTAGGTCGTCGAGGATCCACCGGAGCCGGGCTGTGGAAAGGTTGGGCTTCAGCCAGGCCAGGAACCATGCCCCACGCGGGCTCCGACCCGGCCGCCTATGAGGTTGCTCATGGCCCCGTTATGTGTTCAGCGCTGTGGGTGGCGGTTGCCGGGATCAGGATGGTGCCCTGGCGGCTGGCGTCCTGGACTTGGCGCTCGACGGCGCAGGTGCACTGGAACCGTGCGTCCAGGCGGAATGCGAGCTGCTCGAACCGGGCCCGGGTGGCTCGTTGTGGCAGTCCGCTCATGTGAACTTTGGGCTTACTTGTCCGGCGGTGTCCACATCACTCTGACGCGGTCGGCGGCGATGTCAAAGCCGAGCAGTGGCTCCGTACCGCCGCCCTCGGGGAAAAGCAGGACTGATTTGCCCAGCCGTCGCCCGATCACCGCCATGAAGGTGCACAAGACGTCCAGCTGTTCTTGTCCGTGGAGTTCTCTGAGGTCTACGTCGAAGTCGATGCGCTCGTCTGCGAGGAAGCGAAAGATCGCACAGATTCCGGGATCCGGCCACACTGTCAGGTTCAGGCACTCGGCGTCGGCCGGGCGGGAGAGGACGGCGTCGGCTCGGGGCAACGGCAGCACCGCGTTGCCCTCGGCGTACTCGAAGGTCCAGCCCTGCTCCTCGATCAGGTCGAGCACGACCTGCCAGTCCGCCGCTGTCGTCTCCTCGACGAACACGTCGGGGAGGTAGCCCCCATCGGCTGGATCGAGCAGCCACGCCACCTGGTCGTCCCACAGCAGATAAGCCATCTCGCCATCTTGCCCTCCGAGGCATGCCGGGCCGACTGAGTTTCCACCGGTCCTGTGCGCCTGTCTGCTGGCCTCGTCAACCGGCAAGGTCCAAAGAGCACCGTGGCGTTCGTGTTGAGGAAGACGGGGCCTTACCCGCCACCCCTGTTGGCGCGGGAGACGCCCCCCATGGCCGTTGGACGGGCCAGCGGTGGGAGGGCTTGGCCCGCCGCATCTCGACGTGCGGCGACGAGGGCGTGCTCTCGTTCCGGCACGCTCAGTGCTACGCCCCCGTACACCCATTTTCGGTTCCAAGCGTTCACGCGGCAGTCGGACCGACGGACTTCTCTTCCCCCATGACCCCGTGGCCGAAGTGTCGTGTGATCCGCCGAACTGCGCTTCCGTTGCACATGTGCAGTCGTCGCTATCAGGCGGCGACGAGAGTGGCGTTGTTAACGACTTCCGTGATCCGGCACAGAGCGTGTGGAGCGGTCGCGGAGCGTTGACTCGATGTTCGTTGGGCTCGTGGATGGCTACTCGAGCGCCAGGTATTCAGGTGACGGATGACTCAGCTCGGGGTGTTCCACCGCGTATCGATCGCCGTGGATCGACAGCATGGCCCAGTGCCATGCCTCGTCGTGAAAGACCAGTCCGCGAAACGACGCTTCGGCCGATTCGTATGGGTAGAACTCCAGGGCGGCCTCTCTCGCCTCCTCTGGCGCCAGCCCGCCGTGATGCTGCATGACCCATGCGTAGGCCCGCCGCTCGGCCTGCAGGTAGTCGAGATACTCCGCTTCGTTCCATGCCACGGCGTAAGGGTAGACCGGTCGCCGAAGGGGTCGGCGCGCCAGGTAACCCGACGTTCAGGCGGCCGCCATCGCCCCGGATGCGGCCTGGTGGGCCGCCCCCTGACGTACACCATCGTCCGTCTCGAGCACCTCCCGCACCGCATCAGCCTCTGCGCCGCGCTCATCGCCGCCCGGTAAATGGGCCAGGCCAGTGAAGGGCTCGATTCCCAGCGGCGCCCTCTCCGACCTCGTCTGCGAGATCCGCGGCACCCGCATCGCTGTCTCAGCTGAGGTAGCCGAGCAGGATGCCTGTTGAGAGCGGCGCTGAAGTTGTGCATGAGGGCCAGCGTTCATGTTTGGATCGCCCGGTCAGCGGCGTTACCCCCAGTCGGCCTCACCCCGTCGTGCTTTCTTTCACGGGCAGCCAGGGATGATGCCCGCGTGGTGACACACCTTGAGCTCTTCGCGGACTACTTCCAGATCCACGTCCTGGACGACGACTCCGAGGCGACCGAGAGGGGCATCGGTGATGTGTGGACCGATCAGGCCGTACTGGACGGGCTCGGCGTCGCCGAACATGCCCTGGCCATCGGCACGGCTGTCAACGTAACTGTCGACGTCCATATCGATCTCCTGACGGGCCAACCAGGCGATGACAGCGACGATTTCGACCACGTCGTCGAGGCCAGTCTCAACCTGGCCTCGGGGCGAATGGTCGTTCTGGGCTGCACTGACTACACCCCCGAGGCAGCACGCTTCGACATGCCCGCCGGATGGACCCGCATCCGAACGTCTCGGCGGAATCTCGAAGCCGTAGCCTTCCCCGACCTCGACTGCGAGGACGAGCCTGAGGACATGGAGGAGATTCGGATCCAGGCATGGCCTGCACCGCACGCACTGCCCGACATCATCAAGCGATGGACACGGCCCGACGCATAGGCCGTGAGCGGGTGTTCGGGTTCATTCTGTCGTCGCATGCTGTTCGCCGTCCTCTGGCGCGGCGACGACGGTCTGGAGGTCCAGTACAGCCTGCCCAGCAGGCCCTGTTCCTGCAGCCCTCCGACGACATGACGGGGGAGGGCCGAGTCGAGGCGATGGCGCTGCGCCGGTATGGGCGGAGCGCGCGGCATGGCGCTCGTGCGCCGTACCGCCTCGCCCGGGCGCCTGCGCGGCCATGACGCTCACCAAGTCGCTGCGGACAGGCGGCTCAACCCCTGTCCGTCCCGTCCGTACCCCGGGCTGTCCGGGGCAGGGGGGAAGGCGAGACCGGTCGGCGTGCTGAGGCCGGTGAAACCGAGCGTCACCTGTCCTCCTCCTGTCTCGCGGACGCGCACCACGCGGTTGTTGAACCCGTCGGCCACGTACAGGTGGCCGTTGCCATCGAGGGCCAGTCCGAGCGGGGAGTTCAGTCCGGTGACGGCAACGGTGCTCTGCCGGCCGCTTCGGGTGGCGACCTTCACCACGCGGTTGTTGCCACTGTCGGCGACGTACAGGTCGCCGCCGGTGCCCAGTGCCAGACCGGTCGGCTGGGAGAGGCCCGTCGTGGGCACGGTCTGCTGGCCGCCCCCGTCCACCGAGACCCTGACGATGCGGTCGTTGACGAAGTCGGAGACGTACAGATGCCCGTCAGATGCCCAGGCCAGCCCCCAAGGGTGCAGCAGTCCCTCCGTGGCCAGCACCGTCCGACTCCCGCTGTCGGCGGCGACCCTCACGATCCGGTCGTTGAAGCTGTCCGCGATGTATAGGTTCCCGGCCGGGTCGACCGCGAGCCCCAGCGGCCGCGACAGATCGCCCGCCGGTACGACCGACTGCTCTGCGCCGTCCGGAGGCAGGACGACGACCCGGTTGTTGCCGGTGTCGGAGACGTAGAGCCGGCCGGCGGCGTCCCAGGCCATGCCGGTCGGACGCACCAGGCCGTCGAGGGGGACGGTGACCTGTTCACCGCTGTACGCGGACAGGGTGAGCACCCGGTTGCCGCCGTAGTCGGACACGTACGGGGCCGGGTCGACGGGCGTGCGGGTGTCACCGGCCCGGACGGCGTCCGTCGCCCCGGCGGGCAGCGCGCAGAGCAGGACCAGTGCCAGCGCGGCGGCCAACCGCCGTGACCACCTCCGGGCCGGCCAGCCACCGTTCCTCGCCGATCCGGCCGTCATCCGTTCCATGACTCACCCGCCTGTGTGCTCGGACGGTCGGCTCCATGCCGTACCCCTCGCCGACCCTAGGAAGCGCCGCGCGCCGGTGCGGGAGCCACGCCACCGGCTGTCAGCCCGCCACTCCAATGCCCCGGAGCGCGTCAGTCCGGAGGGCGCCGCGGCCAGGCGCTCGGGCAGGAGGACTTGGCGCGCCCTCGGCGTACCCGACCCAGCGCAACATCCAGGTACTCGAAGCCGAGATCCCTCCATGAGTACGGTCACCGGGTGGGATCGAGAAGGATCTTGCGGACCCTGTCGGAGCGGTCGGCAGAGTCCACGACCACCGTGCCTGTCACGGCGGCCGGATTGACCAGCAGTGAGCGGTAGTCGGCCGGGCCCTGTGCTTGGTGCGCGGGCGGCGGGGCGGTGGGGTGGTAGCCGCCGGGCGGTCACACGCTGAGCGCCTCCCGGACGGTCTGTTCGGCGTCCGTGCCGCCCACGCCGGAGGAGGTCACCCGGCCCGCCTCCAGGACGCAGTAGTGCTGGGCGGCGCGCATGGCGAAGCCGACGTGCTGCTCGACGAGGAGGACGGAGAGTCCGCCGCCGCGGGTCAGGGCGAGGACGGTCTCCTCGATCTCCGCGACGATGGAGGGCTGGATGCCCTCAGTCGGCTCGTCGAGCAGGAGCAGCCGTGGCCTGGTGATCAGGGCACGGGCGATGGCCAGTTGCTGGCGCTGGCCGCCCGACAGCAGGCCGGCGCGGCGGCTGGACACCTCCCGCAGGACGGGAAAGAGGTCCAGCACCTCCGCGATCGCCTCCCTGCCCCCACCGCGGCCGTCGGCGACCAGTTGCAGGTTCTCGGCGGTGCTCAGATGCGGGAAGGACTGCTGGCCCTGGGGGACGTACGCCATCCCGCGGGCGACCCGCTGGTGCGGGGCGAGGCGGGTGATGTCCTCGTCGTCCAGGAGCACGCTGCCGCTCCTCGGCTTGAGCAGGCCCATCGCGACGCGCAACAGGGTGCTCTTGCCGGCGCCGTTGTGCCCGAGGACTGCGGCGACGCCGTCCTTCGGGACGGTGACCGTGACGTCGTGCAGGACGGGGCTGCGGTCGTAACCGGCCCGGATGTTCCTGATCTCCAGCATGGCGTCAGGCCTCCTGCGTCGACGCGACGGGTGCCGAGGACGCCACCTCGGGTTCGGAGGCCCGCCCGAGGTAGACCTCCTGGACCTTGGCGTCGGCCTGGACCTCGTGGACCGTGCCCTGGCTGAGCATCCTTCCGGCGTGCAGGACGCTGACACTGCGGGCGAAGGAGCGCATGAAGTCCATGTCGTGCTCGATGACGACGACGGTCCGCTCCTCGCTGATGCGCTGCAACAGCTCGCCGGTCGCCTGGCGTTCGTCGTGGCTCATCCCGGCCACCGGCTCGTCGAGCAGCAGCAGTCGTACGTCCTGCACGAGCAGCATGCCGATCTCCAGCCACTGCTTCTGGCCGTGGGCGAGAACCCCGGCCGGACGGTCGCGCAGCGCGGACAGACCGATCGTCTCCAGCGCCTGTTCGACCGGCTCCGGGACGCCTTTGCGGCGCCGCAGCATGGTCCACGGACCGCGTCCGGCGCCGGCAGCGATATCCAGGTTCTGAAGGACCGTCAACTCCTCGAAGACCGTGGCCGTCTGGAACGTACGGCCGATGCCCATCCGGGCGATCGACTGCACCGGCCTGCCCAGCAACTCCCGGTCGCCGAAGCGGGCCGAGCCGCCGGCCTTGACCAGGCCGGTGACGGCGTCGACCAGTGTGGTCTTGCCGGCGCCGTTCGGGCCGATGAGGAAACGCAGGTCGCCGGGGTGGATGTCCAGGTCGACGCCGTCGACGGCGGTGAAGCCGTCGAAGGTCACGCGCAGATCGCGGACGGTCAGTCCCTCGCCAGTCATGCGGTCTCTCCTGAACTGATGGGGCGGGTACGGCGGTTGCGTACGACGGTCGTCAGGGAGGCGAGGCCGCCTGGCAGGAAGCCGACCGCCAGCACGAACAGCAGGCCCTGCAGATACGTCCACGCGGCCGGGAAGGCGTCGGACAGCGTGCTCTGCGTCCAGGCGACGGCGACCGCGCCGAGTACCGCGCCCACCAGCGATGCCCGGCCTCCGACCGCCGCGCCGATGACGAAGCCGATGGATGGCACGATTCCGATCAGGGCCGGGGAGATGATGCCGACGGCCGGGACGAAGAGGGCCCCGCCGAGCCCCGCCAGCCCGGCCGCGACGACGTACGCCACCAGCTTGACGTTGGCCGGGTCGTAGCCGAGGAAGCGCACCCGCTCCTCGGAGTCCCGTACCGCGATGAGGAGTTCGCCGTACCGGCTGACGAACAGCTGACGGACCAGGACCATCACCAGCAGCAGGGCCGCCGCGATGATGAAGTACACCGTCCGCTGGTTGACCGGGTCGCGCAGGTCGTAGCCGAAGAATCCCTGGATGTCGGTGAGGCCGTTCGTGCCGCCCGTGGTGGCCTGTTGGCCGATCAGCCAGATCGCCAGGGCCGCGGCGAGGGCCTGGCTCAGGATCGCGAAGTACGCGCCCTTGACGCGGCGGCGGAAGACGAAGAAGCCGAGGACGGCGGCGACCGCCATCGGCAGCAGCACCGTCATGGCCAGCGCGAAACCTGGGTTCGCGAACGGTTGCCACCACCACGGCAGGGTGTCCGAAGTGCCGTACAGCTGCATGAAGTCGGGGAGCGTCTCGCCGGTCGCGGCGGCGTCCGCCAGCTTGAGGTGCATGGCCATGGCGTAGCCGCCGAGGCCGAAGAAGACGCCCTGGCCGAGCACCAGCAGCCCGCCGCGGCCCCACGCCAGACTGACGCCCACGGCCACGATCGCGTAGCACAGGTACTTGGCCAGCAGCGAGAGCCGGAAATCGGGAAGGACGAGCGGCGCCAAGCCGAGCAGCAGGACGGCGCCGAGGAGGAACCCGCCGGGCACCCGGAAGCGTGTCAGCACACCGGGGGCCGGAGTCTTGGCGGTCGCGGGGGTCATGGTTGTCGTCATGCCAGGCTCCGGGTGCGCAGTGTGTACAGGCCCTGGGGACGCCACTGGAGAAAGGCGACGATCGCCACGAGGACGGCGACCTTCGCGACGCTGATCGTGGTCGAGTACTCCAGCACCGCCTGGAGCACACCGAGCACGAAGGCGGTGATGACACTGCCCTTCAGCTGCCCGATGCCGCCCACGACCACGACGAGGAAGGCGTCGACGATGTAGTTGGTGCCCATCGTCGGGCCGATCGGGCCGACCAGGGTGAGGGCGACACCGGCCACACCCGCCAGGCCCGAACCGATGAAGAAGGTCGTACGGTCGACCCGTTCGGAGGCGATGCCGGACACCTCGGCGAGGTCGCGGTTCTGCACGACGGCCCGGATCCGGCGGCCCAGCGGCGTCAGCCGCAGCACGAGGGTGAGGCCGAGGACGCAGCTCAGGGCGAGGCCGAGGATGAACAGCCGGCTGGTGGCGAGGGTGAAGCCCGCCACCGAGATGTTGCCGGTCAGCAGATCCGGGGCGCGGGTCTGCACGTTGGGCGCGCCGAAGATGTCACGGGCGAGCTGCTGGAGCATCAGGGAGACACCCCACGTCACCAGCAGCGTGTCCAACGGCCGGGTGTACAGGCGCCGGATCAGCAGCCATTCCAGCAGTGCGCCGAGGCTGCCGGCCACGAGGAAGGCCAGCGGAAGCGCGACGAGCAGCGAGACGCCGGCACCGCTGATGGACTTCTGCACGACGTACGTCGTGTAGGCACCGGCCATGATGAACTCGGCGTGGGCCATGTTGATCACGCCCATCTGACCGAAGGTCAGCGTCAGTCCCAGGGCGATGAGCAGGAGGACGGCACCGATACTGATGCCGGTGAAGGACTGGTTGAGGATGACCGTCATGAAGCGGCTCCGGGTCGGGGACGGGCGTGCGGTCCGGGGCGCGGCCCGGCCTCGGTGACGAGGCCCGGGACTCGCGCGGGGCCGGGGCTCAGGAGAGACCGGAGGCCCAGGTGTAGCCCTTCAGGTACGGGTCCGGCTTGACCGGCTTGCCCGAGTTCCAGACCTCCTCGATAAGGCCGTCCGCGCCGACCTTGCCGATGCGGGCCGTCTTGTACACGTGCTGGGAGGCGCCGTCCACGGTGACCTTGCCTTCCGGGGCGTCGAGTTCGATGCCGTCGGCGGCCGCCTTGACCTCGGCGACGTCGAACGAGCCGGCCTTCTCGACCATCTCCTTCCAGAGGTAGACCGAGACGTACGCGGCCTCCATCGGGTCACTGGTCGGCTTGTCCTTGCCGTACGCGGCCTGGTAGGCCTTCACGAACTCGGTGTTGGCCGCGCCCGGCGTGGTCTGGTAGTAGTTCCAGGCGGTCAACTGGCCCTCCAGATACTGGGTGCCGATGCTCTTGACCTCCTCCTCGGCGATCGACACCGACAGCACCGGCATGCTCTTCGCGGTGAGACCCGAGGACTTGTACTCCTTGAAGAAGGCCACGTTGCTGTCGCCGTTGAGGGTGTTGAACACCGCGTCGGCACCGGAGTCCTTGACCTTGTTGACGATGGTGCTGAACTCCGTGGAGCCCAGGGGCGCGTAGTCCTCCCCGACCACCTTCATGCCGTTGGCCTCCGCGTACGCCTTGATGATCTTGTTGGCGGTGCGCGGGAAGACGTAGTCGCTGCCCACCAGGTACAACCGCGTCAATCCCTGCTTCTTGAGGTAGTCGAGTGCGGGCACGATCTGCTGGTTGGTGGTCGCGCCGGTGTAGAAGATGTACGGCGACTGCTCCAGTCCCTCGTACTGCACGGGGTAGAACAGCAGCGACTTGTGACGCTCGAAGACCGGCTTGACGGCCTTGCGGCTCGCCGAGGTCCAGCAGCCGAAGGTGGCGACGACCTTGTCATCGGTGATCAGGCCCTCGGCCTTCTCCGCGAAGGTCGGCCAGTCGGAGGCGCCGTCCTGGCTGACCGGCTTGAGCTTCTTGCCGAGCACGCCACCGGCGGCGTTGATCTCCTTGATGGCGAGGAGCAGCGAGTTGTGGACGGTCACCTCGCTGATGGCCATGGTGCCCGACAGCGAGTTGAGCAGCCCGACCTTGACGGTGCTGCCGGAGGTGTCGGCCTTGGCCGCGGTGCCGGACGACGTGTCGTCGCCGGTCTTGGCGCCGCACGCGCTGAGGGCGGCGGACGCGCCGATGGCAGAGACGCCTGTCAAAAGACCGCGACGGCTGATGCTGGGCCCGGACATGCGGTACCTCCTTGCCCCGAAGGGGCGTGGGAACGAGAGGAAGAATCGGGGACGGGGATGCGCGGGCACTCAGCGTGTGAAGGGCGGCTGGTGGGCGCGCGCATTCCCAGCCGTACGGTGCGGTGGCGGCCGAGCTGGTCGTCTGAAGTGCGGTCACAGACTGCGCCCGTGCTGTTACCCCGGCGTTTCGGCGCCGTTGATGAGTAATTTCTTTTGGAAGCAACTCGGTGCGAGCCACGCCGTGAGCCGACGTCTCGGATGTCCCAAAGACCACTGGTGGGGGCGTACTTGGGCCCGGGAAGGGCTTACTTGCCCTGGAAAGCATCTCCCGAAGGGAGGTAGGGTCGGCGCTGTGAGCCGCTTCTTCGTGGCCTGCCGAGGAGGATCGAAGTGCTGTCAGAGCCGCCGCGCGATCTGACCCGACTGCTCAGCAGCGCGGAGCGGTTGATGACCCGTCGGCTGGCCGCCGCGCTGGAGGACGAGCAGTGCTCCGTCGAGGAGTGGCGGGTGCTCGCACTGCTCTCGGACGGCCGCGGACACACCATGTCGGACATCGCTTCCTACGCGCTGATGCCCGCGCCCAGCCTCACCAAGCTGGTCGACCGGATGGTGTCGGCGGCCCTGGTCTACCGCCGCAAGGACCCGGGGGACGGCCGGCGCGTGCTGGTCTACCTCTCCGCCCGCGGCCGGACCCGGCACCGTGCCGTGTCGGTGCCGGTGCAGCGAGTGCACGAGCAGGTGCTGGGCGAGCTGCCCGGCGTACAGGAGCTGGCGGAGGGGCTTGCGCGGCTGGAGTTCTTGCTGGAGCGCGGCTCGGAGCAGGTCAGAGCTGAGCGGTGATCTCGAAGTCCAGGGCGTCCGCCCGGGCGAGATACAGCCGTTGTTCGAGATGGTTGCCCCGCAGCCGCAGAGCGCCCCGGGGGCCCTCGTAGCAGATCGTCTCGTCCGGGCCCGCCGGCGCCGATGCGCTCAGCGATCCGCGTTGTTCGGCGAGCGCGCCGAGCAGCAGGAAGCCCTCGAAACAGGACTCGCCGAGACTCCCCGCGACCGGCGCCTCGTCACCGAAGCGGCGGGCGTAGCGGTGGCCGAAGGACAGGCTCTCCGAGGTCATCAGGGAGTCGAAGTATCCGGCCGCCGCCCACAGTCCCTCCGACGCCTCCGCGCCGGAGGCGAGCAGCAGGTTCTCGTCCATGTGCGTGCTCAGCCGTACGCACCGCTGGTGCAGGCCCGCCGCGGTGAACGCCCGGTTGAAGCGCACCGCGTCGTCCCCGAGCAGCAGCATCAGTACCGCGTCCGCCCCGCATGCCTCGACCCGGCGCACCACGGGGCCGAACTCCGCCGTGCCCAGGGGCACGAACACCTCGTCCACCACGCTGCCGCGGCACTCGTCGGCGAACCGGCGCGCGGTACGTGCGGTCACCCGCGGCCAGACGTAGTCACTGCCCACCGTGCACCAGCGGCGCACACCCGTGGACTCGGCCAACAGCCGCATCGCGGGGGCGAGTTGCTGGATGTCCGTCTCTCCGGTGAGGAAGACGCCGGGGGTCTCCTCGCCGCCTTCGTACTGGGCGGTGTAGATGTACGGCACCCGGTTGGCGATCCGCGGTGCCAGCGCCTGGCGTACCGCGGAGTCGTGCCAGCCGACGACGGCGTCGACCGCGCCGAGCGCGACCAGGCCGGCCACCTCGTCCGCGACCTGCCGGGGTGCGGCGCCGCCGTCCACGACGACCAGCCGTACTTCCCGGTCCAGGATGCCGCCCCCGGCGTTGAGTTCCTCCGCGGCCAGTTGCGCCGAAAGCTCGCAGGACAGTCCGAAGATGCCGGCCGGGCCGTGGAGGGGGATCACGAGTGCCACCAGGAGCACGTCCCGGCGGCTCGGGGACAGGTGTGCTGCCGTCGAGTGCACAGGGCACCTCCGGGGATTACGCGGCGTCCGCGGAGTTCAGCCCCGGCGCCCTTGCTGAGGACCTCCCGCACCGACGGAGCCTAGACCGGTGCGGGGGCCTTGACAATGCGCCAAAGTCCGACCGCCTGACAGGGCTTGCGCTGCGCTCGGGCAGCGGCTGGTCGCCGCCGGCCAGGCGCACACCGGCGGCCCCAGGGATGCCACCTGCGCCAGCCTTGCCCCATCCATCGGCAGAACCCGGGCCGGCGCATCATGGAGAGTCGAGAGCAGCTTCCCGATGTGGCACCGATAGAGGTCGTTCTCCTTCCGAACCTCGTGTGTGGATCGGACGGGGCAGACGCCGAAGAGGCCCTCGGGCGTCGAGTGATCGGGCTCGAGTGGTGTTCACCGGCCCACTGAGCCCTCGCCCCACGCCCTTCAGCTGCCCGCCGCCACCCGCCGTACCACCGCCAGCGCCTCGCGCACGGCCTCGGGGATGTCCGTCACGGGGAAGCGTGCCTGGCGGATCACACGCTCGCGGTCCACCACCAGCACCGCCCGCTTCAGACGCAGTGCTTGCCCGGCGCGGAACACCGGTAGCCGCAAAGCTGCGGCGAGGCGCAGGTCGACGTCCGAGAGCAGAGTGAAGGGGATGCCCTCCTCGACAGCGAACACCCTCTGCTCGTCCGGGCGTTGAGTGCTCACCCCGCGCACCTCGGCGCCTGCGCCGCGGAAATCGTCGTACGCGTCGCGGAACAGCCGGTTCTCCAGCGTGCAGCCGACGGTGCCCGGGATGTCGGCCCAGCCGTCCGGCAGCGGGCCGGGGCGACCGGTCGCCGGGTAGCAGAACAGGACGGTGGCCGCGGTCTCGGCCACCGGGTCCAGTGGCATACCGCTCTGGTGCCCGGGCAGTTCCAGGCCGGGCAGCCGCTCGCCCACCAGGCCCGCCACCCGCCGCGCCTCGGCACTGTCCTCGTCGGCGGTGCCGCTCAGTGAGCCGTCGCCGAGCAGCCAGCGGTCCGCCCAGTCCTGCATCGACAGCAGCACGGGCAGCAGGCCCCGCCCGCGCTCCGTCAGCCGGTACTCGTAGCGCACCGGGCCGCTCTGATACGGAACCCTCGTCAGGACCTCCGCCTGCACCAGCTGTGCAAGGCGCTCGGTCAGTACCTTGCGGGAGATCCCCAACTCCTCCTGGAGCGCGTCGAACCGGTGGTGCCCGCGGGCGGTCTCCCGCACCAGGAGCAGGCTCCACCAGTCGCCGACCACCGCCGCCGCCTGTGCGATCGCACAGGCGGCGTCCCGTTCAGGCACCGACCTGGCCATGGGGCTCCTGTCTCCTGGGGGCAGTACCGAGTGCTGAAAACCATCTTGCGCCATGCGGTGAGTTCCCGATAGGAACTCACAGGACGCAAGTAAGTTCCCAATAGAGACTCACTGGAGGACGGGCATCGCATGAGCGAGACAACGACGGTCCCGAAGCGTGATCGCCGAACGACCCGCCACGCGGCCTCTCCGCGGTCCGTCTTCTGGCGCTACTGGGCCGCCGCCACCGTCAGTAACGCGGGCACCGCCGTCACCGCCCTCGCTCTGCCCTTGGTCGCCCTCACCGTCCTCGACGCCACGGCACTCCAGGCCACCCTGCTCGCCGCCGCCGGACAGATCCCCTGGCTGCTGCTCAGCCTCCCGGCCGGAGTGATCGCCCAGCGCGTTCCGCTCCGACGTCTCCAGGTCACCCTCGATCTCGTACGGTTCGCCGCTGTCGGATCTCTCCCGCTCGCCTGGTGGCTCGACCGGCTCACCTACCCGCACCTGCTGCTCGCCGCTCTGGTCATCGGCGCCGCGACCGTACTCTTCGACATCGCCAACTCGACCTTTCTGCCTGCCCTGGTCCCGGCCGGGCAGCTCACCGCCCGCAACAGCCTGATGTCGGGCACGCACGCCGTCACCGAGACCGCAGGACCCTCCGGGGGCGGCCTTCTCGTGCACGCCGCGGGCCCGGTCGGCGCGCTCTTGGTGGACGCGGCCAGCTACCTGCTCTCCGCCGGGCTGCTGCGTACCCTCCCCGAGCGCCGTCCCGCCACCCGCAGCGGCGACGGCGCCCTCCGGCTGATCCGCGAGGGCTGGACCTACGTCACGCGGCACCCGGTGATGCTGCCCTGCATGCTCTGGGCCACCGCCACCAACTTCGTCTGCGCCGCCCTGGTCGCCCTCACCCCCCTCTACCTGGTCCGCGAGGCCGGGCTGACGCCCGTACAACTCGGCCTGGTACTCGCCATGGACGGCATCGGCGCGCTCACCGGATCCGCCGTGGCGGCCCGGGTGATCCGGCGGTTCGGCACCGCCCGTGGCCTCGTCGGAACCGCGCTGGCAGGCGGCGCTGCCGCCCTGTTGGCCCCCTTGACCACGTCCGCGGCCAACGCGTACTGGTTCGCCTTGGGAAACGCCGGTTTCGCGTTCGGCGTCGTCATCGGATCGATCACCACCCGCACCCACCGGCAGACCGACTCCCCGCCCGAGCTCCTCTCCCGAGTCATGGCCACCGTCCGCTTCGTGTCCTGGGGCGCCCAGCCGCTCGGCGCCCTCACCGCCGGCCTGCTAGCCACCTGCGCAGGAACGCACGCGGCTCTGTGGATGGTGTGCATCGCCGCGCTCCTGCCGCCGCTGTACCTGTTGACGGTCCCGGTGGGCCGCCGCCGGGACCTCGCCTGACACGTCCTTGACTTCCTCCCCCTCCTGAAGGAGGGGGATTCCTACGGCTCGCGCTGTAGGGGTTTCTGCTTCGTTGCCGACTGCCCGCCCGGAGTGCTCCGTTGAGGTCTTACACCGGCTCCACAGACAGATGCCGTCAGCCCGACGGCCAGAATGTTCTTCGCCGCGTTCACGTCCCGGTCGTGGGTTGTCCCGCAGCCGGCGCACGTCCATGCGCGGACGTTCAGCGGCATCCTGTCCTGCAGGGCGCCGCATGCGGAGCACAGCCTGGAGGAGGGGAACCAGCGGTCGACCGCGATCACTTCACGGCCGTACCAGCGGGCCTTGTACTCCAGCAGGCTCCGCAAGTCCGCCCACGCCGCATCGCTGATGGCCCGGGCCAGCCTTCTGTTCTTCACCATGTTCCGGATGGCGAGGTCCTCGATCACGATCGTTTGGTTCTCACGAACGAGGCGAGTGGTGAGCTGGTGCAGGTGGTCACGCCTGCGGTCGCTGATGCGGGCGTAGACCTTGGCAACCCTGCGGCGTGCCTTGACCCGGTTCGATCCCTCCCCCTTCGCCTTGCGGGCAAGTTCCCGCTGGGCCCT